>NZ_JAIUIN010000005.1:0-338598 GCF_020165665.1 Mesorhizobium sp. BH1-1-4 | reverse complement strand
GCGGGAAGTCTTCCCCCCCCCCCGCTACTTCGATGCCTTGAGCAGCCCAAGCCGGATCAGGCTTTCGCCGGTCGCCGCCAATGCGTCCTCGCGTGAGCGCGGCGCCCAGCCGAGCATGCGCACCGCCTTGGCGTTGGTGGCGTTCTTGACCTTGCCGAGTTCCGTCACGAGTTGCGCGGCTTCCGCGTTGAACAGCCCCACCACCCGCACCAGCCAATCGGGAAGCTCCCGCGTCGAGACCCGCGATGCGGCCGCGCCGAGCCGCGTCTTCACTGTCCGCGCGATCTCCCGCACGGTCATGAAATCGCCGGCGACCGCCAGGAAACGCTCGCCCCTGGCGGCGGGATTGGTCATGGCGCGCACATGCAGGTCTGCCACGTCGCGCGCATCGACCACGCCGAAGGACAGGCGCGGCAAGCCAGGCATTGCGCCGTTCATCATGCGCTGGACGAATTCGGTGGAGGTCGAATGGTCGGAACCCAGCACCGGTCCGAAAATGCCGACCGGATTGACGACCGCCAGTTCCAGGCCGCCACCCTCGGCGGCGATGAAATCCCAGGCCGCGCGCTCGGCAAGCGTCTTCGACTTCACATAGGCGCTGACCTTGGCCGCCGGATCGGTCCAGCTCTCCTCGGTGAACGGCTGGCCGGGCGGCATCTTGCCATAGCCGATAGCGGCGAAGGATGACGTCAGCACGACGCGTTTGACGCCGGCGGCTCGCGCCGCCCTGAGCACCCGCAAGGCGCCTTCGCGAGCCGGAACGATGAGCTCATCTTCATGTTTCGGCACGCCGGACGGAAACGGCGATGCAACATGCAGGACATAGTCACAGCCGGCGACGGCCTCCGGCCAGCCGGCGTCGGCCGTGAGATCGGCGATGGCAAAGGAGAGCCTGCCGGCCGGATCGGTGCCCGCGCCCTTCAGCATGGCGATAACGTCGGCTTCGCGCTTGCTGGACCGCACTGTCGTGCGCACGCGGTAGCCGGCGTCGAGCAAGGCCAGGATGCAATGCGCGCCGAGGAATCCCGATCCGCCGGTGACAAGCACCAATTCACCACTCATGACCGCCTCCCCTCGAGCCGAGGCGATCGAACTCGTCAGATCGCCACCTGCGTGCCGATTTCTACCACACGGCCGGTCGGAATCTGGAAATATTCGGTGGCATCGGCCGCCGTGCGCGCCAAGCCGATGAACAGCCGGTCCTGCCATACCGGCATGCCGGAATTGGGCGAGGCTTTCAGCGAGCGCCGTGACAGGAAGAAGGACGTCGTCATGATGTCGAACTTCCAGCCCTGCTTGCGGCAGATCGCCAGCGCGCGCGGAATGTTGGGCTGCTCCATGTAGCCGAAGGTCAGCGTCACCCGCATGAACAGCTCGTTGACCGTCTCCATCTTGACCCGGTCGCTGTCGGGCACGACGGGCTGAGGAGCGGTCACCACCGAAAGGATGACGTTCTGCTCGTGCAGCACCTTGTAGTGCTTTAGGCTGTGCATCAGCGCGGTCGGCGCGCTCAAGGGATCGCTGGTCAGGAACACGGCGGTGCCCGAGACCAGCTGCGGCTTCTTCTTCAACAGATTGCCGGCCAGGAAATCGAGCGGGATCTCGTTGCGGCGGGTCTTGTCGAAGAGATAGCGGCTGCCGCGCACCCAGGTCCACATGCCGAGCACAATGGTGAAGGCCACGACCAGCGACGCCCAGCCGCCTTCGAACACCTTGACGATGTTGGAGGCGAAGAAGCCGACGTCGATGAAGGCGAACAGCACCGTCAGCGGGATCGCCACCGACAGCTTCCACTTCCAGATACGGGTCATGACGACATAGAGCAGTACCGTCGTTACCAGCATGTTGCCGGTTACCGAGATGCCGTAGGCGGACGCCAGCTTGCTGGATTCGCCGAAGCCGACCACCAGCATCATCACCACCAGGGCCAGCAGCAGGTTGACGCGCGGCATGTAGATCTGGCCGGACTGCTTTTCCGACGTATGCAGGATTTCAAGCCGCGGCAGCATGTTGAGCTGCACCGCCTGGCGGGTCAGCGAGAAAGCCCCCGAAATGACCGCCTGGCTGGCAATGACGGTCGCCGCTGTCGCCAGCACCACCATCGGGATCAACGCCCAGCCTTCGTTCATTTCGAAGAACGGATGCCCGACCACGCCGTTCTTCGCCAGCACGAAGGCGCCCTGCCCGGCATAATTCAACAACAGGCAAGGAAACACGATCGACAGCCAGGCCAGCACGATCGGCTTGCGGCCGAAATGGCCGAGATCGGCATAGAGCGCTTCGGCGCCGGTGACGGCAAGGAAGATGGCGCCGATGGTGACGAAGGCGACATCGGGCGAATGGATCAGGAAGGCGACGATGTAGTGCGGGCTGATCGCCCACAGGATCTCCGGATCGGCGATGATGTGGTTGAGGCCGGACAGGCCGATGGCCAGGAACCAGATCGCGGTCACCGGGCCGAAGACCAGCCCCACGCCGCCGGTGCCGAAACGCTGAACCGCGAACACCATGGCCAGGATGACCAGCGTCAGCGGCACGACATAGGGCTGGAAGGTTGGGGTGACGACATTCATGCCCTCGACCGCCGACAGCACCGAAATCGCCGGCGTGATGACGGCGTCGCCGAAAAACAGCGAGGCGCCGACGATGCCAATGCCGAGCATCAGCGCCGAGCGCTTCGGAAAGCTGCCGCGCGCCAGCGCCATCAGCGACAGCACGCCGCCCTCGCCGCGATTGTCGGCGCGCAGCACGAACATGATGTATTTGATAGTGACGATGATCGTCAGCGACCAGATGATCAGCGACAAGACACCGAGAATGTCGCCACGGTCGGCAACTTGCCCGCCCGACGACGCGACCAGCGCCTCGCGGAACGCATAGATCGGGCTGGTGCCGATATCGCCATAGACCACGCCCAGCGCGCCTAGCATCAACACCTTGGTGCTGTGCTGCTCGATTTCAGGATGGCTCGATTGGTCGACGGGTTCTGCCTCACTACCAGCATTGGCAAGGGCCATGTACGACACTCCGATAAACGCGCGGTGCTCTACGCTTGCTGCAATGCAATATCAAGTGCCGTAGCGTTAGGCACCCATATTCGCAGCGCGCGGCTTGTTGCGGGCGACTTCTCGCGGATGTCTGTCCAAGCGACGTTCGCAAGGCTCACGTCCGGAGCCATCGCGAACTCATGGGCCTGCGAGCAGGTCTGTTAAATGGCGACCTGCGTGCCGATTTCAACGACGCGGCCGGTCGGGATCTGGAAATACTCCGTCGCATCCGCCGCCGAGCGCGCCAGGCCGATGAACAGCCGGTCCTGCCACACCGGCATGCCGGAATTGGGCGAGGCTTTCAGGGAGCGCCGCGACAGGAAGAAGGACGTCGTCATGATGTCGAACTTCCAGCCTTGCTTGCGGCAGATCGCCAGCGCGCGCGGAATGTTGGGCTGCTCCATATAGCCGAAGGTCAACGTCACCCGCATGAACAGCTCGTTGACCGTCTCCATCTTGACCCGCTCGCTGTCGGGCACGACGGGCTGCGGCGCGGTCACCACCGAAAGGATGACGTTCTGCTCGTGCAGCACCTTGTAGTGCTTGAGGCTGTGCATCAGCGCGGTCGGCGCGCTCAAGGGATCGCTGGTCAGGAACACCGCGGTGCCCGACACCAGATGTGGCTTCTTCTTCAACAGATTGGCGGCCAGGAAATCGAGCGGGATCTCGTTGCGGCGCGTCTTGTCGAAGAGATAGCGGGTGCCGCGTATCCACGTCCACATGATCAGCCCCATCAGGCAGGCAACGGTGATCGATACCCAGCCACCTTCGACGATCTTCACGACATTGGCCAGGAAGAAGCCGCTGTCGATGACGCCGAACAGCAAGGTCAGCGCCAAAGCCAGCGCCAGCTTCCATTTCCACATCTTGCGCATCACCACGAACAGCAGGATCGTGGTCATCAGCATTTCGCCGGTCACCGAGATGCCGTAGGCGGAAGCCAACGAACTCGAACTGCCGAAACCGACGACCAGCAGCATCACCCCCATCGCGATCAGCAGGTTGACGCGCGGCATGTAGATCTGCCCGGACTGCATTTCGGACGTATGCTGTACCTCGATGCGGGGCAGAAGATTGAGCTGCACCGCCTGGCGGGTCAGCGAAAAAGCCCCTGAAATGACCGCCTGGCTGGCAATGACGGTCGCGGCCGTTGCCAGTCCCACCATCGGCATCAGTGCCCAGTCAGGCAGCATCTGGAAGAAGGGATTGGTCGGTCTTCCGCCATTGGCGAGCACAAAGGCGCCCTGCCCGAAATAGTTGAGCAGCAGGCAGGGGAAAACCACGGAGAACCAGGCCAGCACGATGGGCTTGCGTCCGAAATGGCCGAGATCGACATAAAGCGCCTCGGCTCCGGTCACCGCCAGGAACACGGCGCCGACAGTGACGAAGGCGGCGGTGGGTGTGCTGGCCAGATAGGCGACCGCGTAATAGGGATTGATGGCCAGCAGGATCGATGGGTCATCCAGCAAGTGATAGAGCCCCGCGACGCCGATGGCCAGGAACCACAGCGCCGTCACCGGCCCGAACACCGCCGCGACCTTTCCCGTGCCGAAGCGCTGCACGGAGAACAGGATGGCAAGGATGACCAGCGTGATCGGCACGACATAGGCGTCCAGCGTCGGGGTCACCACTGTCAGGCCCTCGACCGCCGACAGCACCGAGATGGCCGGGGTTATGATCGAATCGCCGAAAAACAGCGCCGCGCCGCAAAGGCCGATCACGAGGATCAGCCGGGCGCCCTTGGGATAGGCGCTGCGCGCCAGAGACATCAGCGACAGCGTGCCGCCTTCGCCCTTGTTGTCGGCGCGAAGCACGAAGGCGACATATTTGATGGTGACGATGATCGTCAGCGCCCAGACGATCAGCGACAGCACGCCAAGCACGTGAACGCGCGTATCCATGCCGGGCGAAGCGTGAAGTGCCTCGCGGAAGGCGTAGATCGGGCTCGTGCCTATATCGCCATAAACGACGCCGAGCGCGCCCAGCATCAGAACCTTTGTGCTGTGCTGCTCGACCCCGGCATGGCTCGATTGCTCGACGGTTTCAGCCTCGCTCCCGCTATTGGCAAGGGCCATCGACCACTCCCCGACAAGCGCGCTGTGCTCTATGCATGCCGCGATACGACATCAAGGTGCACGCAATGACTGCCATATTGCAAAGCGAAGCTCTACCCCTACCAGCCGCAAGCCTTGAGAAACCGACCCACCGTGCCGGCCATGCCATACTCCAATGCGTCGGCTGTCAACCCATGTCCGATCGACACTTCGGCCAATGCCGGAACGCGCCTTGCCAGCGCGGGTAGATTGGCCACCGTCAGATCGTGCCCGGCATTGACCTGGAGACCGGCGGCAAAGGCCGCGTCGGCCGTTTTCCCCAGTCTTTCCAATTCCTTGGCCGCCTTGCCGGAATCGGAATGGTAACTGCCGTAAGGACCGGTATAGAGTTCGATGCGATCGGCGCCCGTATCGCGCGCGGCCGCTATCCCGGCGGGATCCGCGTCGGAAAACAGTGAGACCCTGAACCCGCCCTTTTTCAGACGCCTGACGACAGGCGTCAGGAACGCCGCTTGCGCCGCGAAGTCCCAGCCATGGTCGGAGGTCGCCTGTGCCGGATCGTCGGGCACCAGCGTCACCTGTTCGGGCTGATTCTTCTCCACGAGCGCCAGGAAATCCTCGCTTGGATAGCCCTCGATATTGAATTCCGCCCGCGGGAATTCATCGTCGATCAGCGCCCTGATCAGGGGCAGGTCGGAATGCCTTGTATGACGTTCGTCGGGGCGCGGATGCACCGTCAGCCCATGCGCTCCGGCGGCAAGGGCAAGGCGGCCGACACCGATCACATCGGGCCATGGCAGGTCGCGCCGGTTGCGCAGCATGGCGATGGCGTTGAGGTTGACGGAAAGCTTGGCGGGCATGGTTTGGCGTCCGTGAAACAGGCGATCGAGGCGCGCCACGCTCATTCGTTCCGGCACGGCGCATTTGAGACGGCGCATCTATAGCGTCTTTGACGGGAACAGATAGGGCCTTTCCGGTGTTCCAGAAGACCAGGATATTCAGCGAAAGGAGGCACCGCCTTGAATTTCCTCCAATCCGTGCCGGCGATCCGCCGCATCGACACCAGCCGCGACGACCTTTTCGCCATCGATGTGGTTGGCCATGTCTCGGCCGCCGATGCCGAGAATCTGTTCGGCCTGCTGGAGGCGGCCTATTTGCTCCATCCGAGAATCGACGTGGCCGTGCGCATAGTCGATCACGACGGCGTCGACTGGGTCGATATCTCCGATGAGACCATCAAGAAAGGCGCCGTTCACGCATTGGAACATATTGGCCGTTGCGCGGCGATCGGCACCCCTGACTGGACGCCGAACGCACGACACGCTTTGCCCGTTTCGTCGCCCGTCGAATTCAGGCATTTCAAGATCGAGGACGAAGCCGCTGCCTGGGAATGGCTCGGCGCGCGGCCGACGAGTGAGGAAGCCAAGGCCGCTCCCGCCGAGCCTTCTACCTGACGATGGTCAGGCGTTCGGCGGCCCGGGTGATGGCTGTATAAAGCCAGCGCTGGCGCGTTTCCTTGAAGGCCCAGCTTTCGTCGAACAGCACGATCTCGTTCCACTGCGAACCCTGCGCCTTGTGCACGGTCAGCGCATAGCCATAGTCGAAATCGTCGAAACGCTTCTTCTGCTGCCAGGGGATTTCGGCGTCGGGATCCTCGAACGCCGCCTTGAGCAGCTTGATCTTGGCGACACCGCGATCCGGATCGTCCTCCTCGGGCGAAACCAGAAGGTTGATGCCGGGCTTTATCGTCTCGCGCGACGAGGTCATCACCTTCCACAGCGACCCGTTGAGCAGGCCCTTGGCCGGATCGTTGCGCAGGCAGACCAGCTTGTCGCCCGCCTGTGGGTAATCGGCATTGAACCCCTTCAGTTCGCGCAGGCGCTTGTTGTAGCGCCGCCGCGTGCGGTTGGTGCCGACCAGCACCTGGTCCGCCTTGAGCACCAGCTCCTGATTGACATCTTCCTTGCCGATCACCTGCGCCATGCCATAGTCGCCGCGCATGAATTCGCGCCCCTCGCGCACGTCGAGCGCTAGCCGGATGATCGGATTGTCGCGCGCCTGCCGGTGAATTTCGGTCAGCAGCACATCCGGCTCGTGCTCGGTGAAATAGCCACCGCCCGAAATTGGCGGCAACTGCGCCGGATCGCCCAGCACCAGGATGGGCGTACCGAAACTCTGGAGGTCGCGGCCAAGCTGCTCGTCGACCATCGAGCATTCGTCGATGACCACAAGCTTGGCGCGCGAGATCGGGCTTTGCCGGTTGAGCGAGAAGGTCGGCGACATCGAGGTTTTGCCGGTCACCTCGTCTTCGACCGATTCCTCGCCCTTGGGCCGGTAGATCAGCGAATGGATGGTGCGGGCATTGGTGGCGCCCTTGGAGCGCAGCACCTGCGCCGCCTTGCCGGTGAAGGCGGCGAACTGCACCTGCCCGTCGACATGTTCGGCGAAATGGCGCGCCAGCGTCGTCTTGCCGGTGCCGGCATAGCCGAACAGCCGGAAGATCTGCGGCCGGCCTTCCTTCAGCCAGCGGGCGACCGCCTGCAGCGCCTCATCCTGTTGGGGTGAAAATTCCATCAGATCGTGTGACCGGATTCGCGAGAGAAAGACAAGATAGCCGCCATGCATCGACGCTACCGGCGCCGAACGCCCTGCCGCAGATTATCAAGCGAAGACAAGAACGTAAAGGGAACAAAAATCCATGTCTCGATTTGAAGCGACAGTGGGAACTAGAGGTTAAGGCGCCTAAGTTAGCAAGGCAGCACTACCAAGGATTGAGAGCACATGAAGTTGGTCATGGAAGGACAACCACTACTCGTCCACCTTGCGGTGTGGGCGTGTGTTGCCGTGTTTCTCGTCAGCTTTTTGGGAGTGCTTTGCGGTATCTATCTCGCCCTGACCAGGACGGAAGCGCTTGTAACCAAGGTCGATGAAAGAGCTCTGCCATATTGGGAGCGGGCTGCACGCAAGAACAGTCGAGTGAGCAGCATCTTGGTCCAAAGTGAATTTAAATACCTGCGCCGACTCATGTTCTCTGCAATAGCCGGTAGTCTCGCCTCCTTCGGCAGTCTTCTCCTTATTATCCGTGTTTTTGGTACGCGCACGTAGGTCCATTCGGGTCGCGGGCCACGGCGACCTTACTCGGTGTGGCCACCACCTACGGTCGGCCCGGGATCGTTCTCCAGCAGGATCGGCTTGCCATGCGGCGTGGCGTGCGCGGCGCGCTCCCAGGACTGCGCCATCGCGTCGACATCGGGTTTGGCGGCCAGCCCCTTGGAGGCGAGCAGCCCTTCCAGCGCCGCCAGCCAATGCTCGTAATAATCATGGCCGTCGGCGGCCGCACCCGGCCTCTTCACCTCGGCTGACAAGGCGTCCGCCCACTCGATCCACGAAAACAGGCCCTTGTCGTGCAGCGCCACAGTCATGGCAAAGGCTTCGGCCTGCCATGGCTCGGCGAACACCGGTGCGTCGAAGCCGGCGGGCAAACCGGCGGCGGGCCCGTTCGCCTCAGGCCGGCTCAAGATAACTCTCCCAGGCGTCGATCGAGACGGTCAATGTCGGGTCGGCGCCCTCGCCCCAGATTTCGCTCCCGTCGAAGACCACGGTGTAGACCCATTGCGGATTTTCGCCCTGCCCATGCGCGTTGCTGTCGGGAAAGACGAAGCCGTCGCGGACCGCCTCGATCGTGCCCTGCTTGTCGCGCGCATAGCGCGGCAACCTGGTATGGCCGGTCGGGTTGAAGTTTTTGGTCCGCACTGGATCACCGGCCTTGAAGCGCGGCGCTGTGCCGACCGGCCGGTCGCACGGACCGCCCTTGGCCAGCACAGCGGGAACGTTTTCCGCCTTGAGCACCCTTTTGGGCGTTGCCGCCGGATCGATCGCCTCGCCCGCCGCGAGATCGCGCGCGCTGACGAAACCATGCCGCTCGAGCAAGATCTCAAGCGCCTTGATCCAGATCTGATAGTAGCTGGAGCCATAATAATCGGCCGGATGCAGCGATTCCCGCGCGTGCCGGCTCTCGTCGATGTTCCAGGCGCCCATGCCGCCGGCGCAGAGCGTCACGCCGAGCGCCCGCCTCTCCCATTCGGCATGGAAATACGGCTCATCCCGTTCGGGCGCGACCGGCCCGAAACCCATCTGTCCGCCGAGATCCTGCGGCCCGTTCATGCGGGGTGACTTGCCAGAGCCGTGCCGATCATGGCATCGCGGCTCACCAGCTCGGACAGCCGCTCCTCGCTCCAGCCTTCGGTGCCCTCCGGTCGCATCGGCACGACGAGATAGCGCAGTTCCGCTGTCGAATCCCAGACGCGTATCTTCGTCCCGGCCGGTAGCACCAGCCCGAACTCCTCGAGCACGCCGCGCGGATCGATCACCGCGCGCGACCTGTAGGGCGGCGCCTTGTACCACACCGGCGGAAGGCCAAGCACGGACCACGGATAACAGGAGCACAATGTGCAGACGACGAGGTTGTGGGTATCCCCGGTATTGAACACCGCCTGCATATGCTCGCCTTGCCGGCCGGTATAGCTCAGCGATTCGATCGCCGCCGTCGCGTCGCGCTTCAGCCACGCGGCAAAAGCGGGATCGTTCCAGGCTTTCGCGACGACCCTGGCGCCGTTGCGCGGGCCGATCTTGGTCTCATAGGTATCGACGATGACGTCGATCGCCGCCGGATCGATCAGCCCCTTGCGGGTCAGGATGGTTTCCAGCGCGCGTACCCGCGCCGCAAACGGATCGAGTTCGTTGTCGTGGTCATGATCATGGGACATGACGGCAAACTACGGTCCCGCCCCGCCGGCTGCAAGCACCACGGCTTGGGCCAAGCTTCTACCATGTCGGTTGCTCGTTACTCGGCGGCCGTCTTCTGCGGCTCGCCCGGGATGTCGTCGTTGGTGCCGAACAGCGAAGGCTGATCGCCCTCTTCGACCACATACGGCTCGGCCTTGCGCTTGGGCATGAGCCCGACCAGCCAGCCGGAGAAATTCTCCATGTAGACATAGATCACCGGCGTCACGAACAGGGTCAGCGCCTGCGAAGCCAGCAGGCCGCCGACGACGGCGACGCCCAGCGGCTGGCGCAGTTCGGCGCTGGCGCCGGTGCCGAGCGCGATCGGGAACGTGCCCATCAGTGCCGCCAGCGTCGTCATCATGATCGGCCTGAACCGCATCAGGCAGGCCTTGTGGATGGAGTCCCTGGCCGACATGCCTTCTCGTCGCAGCTCGAGCGCGACGTCGACCATCATGATGCCATTCTTCTTGACGATGCCGATCAGCATCAGGATGCCGATCACCGCGATCACGGACAGATCCATGCCGGCGAAGCGCAAGGCGACAACCGCCCCGAGCACAGCCGATGGCAGGCCGGTCAAGATGGTGAGCGGGTGGATGAAGCTCTCATAGAGGATGCCAAGCACGATATAGATGGTCAGGATCGCGCCGCCGACCAGAAGACCCTGGTTGGCCAGCGAATCCTGGAAGGTCTTGGCCGTGCCGGCAAAGGAAGTCGAGATCGCCGTCGGCATGCCGATCTGCTCTTTCAGCGCGTCGATGCGTTTCACACTGTCGCCCAGCGCCACGCCTTGCGGCAGATTGTAGGAGATGGTCACGGCCGGTAGCTGGCCGAGCTGATTGACGGTCAGCGCTCCGGCCGTGCGGTCGACCCGGGCGAAGGCGCCGAGCGGCACCAGGCTGCCGCTCGCCGTCCTCATCTGGATGGCGAGCATGCGTTCGGGCGACCATTCGATCTTGGGATCGAGTTCGGTGATGACCTCGTAGCTGTCGGCCGAACCGAAGATCGTCGAGACCTGGTCGGTGCCGAACCCGCCATAAAGTGCCGAGCGCAGCGTGTCGGTGTCGATGCCGAGCTGGGCGGCCTTGTCGCGATCGACCACCAGCGACGCCTGCAGCGCATTGTTCTGCAGATCGCTGGTGACATCGGTGAAGGTCGCATGGTCGGCCGCCATCGCGTCATTCAGTTTCTGCGCCCAGGTATCGGTCAATCCGGTATCGAGGCCCTGAACCACCAGCTGATAGGCGCTGGCCGACGAACGTGAGCCGAGCCGCAGATTCTGCACCGGCTGCATGTAGGTCTCGATGCCCGCCACGCCGGCCAGTTGCTTGCGCAGATCCGAAAGCACCTTCTCGATATTGGGACGCTGGTCCTTGCCCTTGAGCTGGACGAAGAGCTGGCCCTGGTTGAGCGCATTGTTGCCGCTGCCCGCCGACCACGCGACATGGTCGACATAGGGCGATTTCGAGAACACGGCCGCCACCTGCCCTTGCAGCTTGGCCATGGCGTCGAACGAGATATCCTGGCGCGCGATGGTGGTCACCGATATCTGGCCGATATCCTCCTGCGGGAAGAAGCCCTTCGGCGAGACCTCGATCAGCCACACCGATGCCGCAGCGGTGCCGATGAAGACCAGGAACACCAGGAAGGTGTGCCGCAGGCAGAAGGTCAGGATCCGGTCGTAGCCGCGTGTGACGAGGTCGTGCTTATGGCCTGTACCGTGCGCCTCGCGGTCGGCCTTGGTCACCGACAGCAGCCGCGAGCACAGCATCGGCGTCAGTGTCAGCGACACGAACATGGAGGCCAGGATGGCGACGGTCACCACGACGGCGAACTCGTTGAAGATGCGCCCGATCACGCCGCCCATCAAAAGCACCGGGATGAACACGGCCACCAACGAGATGGAGATCGAGATGATGGTGAAGCCGATCTCGCGCGCGCCCTTCAGCGACGCGTCGAAGGCCGACAGCCCATCCTCCTCCATGTGCCGGAAGATGTTTTCCAGCATCACGATGGCGTCGTCGACGACGAGGCCGACGGCGAGCGTCAGGCCCATCAGCGAAATGTTGTCGATGGAAAACCCGAACAGGAACATCGCGCCCAGCGTGGCGATCAGCGAGATCGGCACAGCCACGGCCGGAATGATCGTCGCCGTCACCCGGCGCAGGAACACGAAGATCACCATCACCACCAGCGCGATGGTCAACAGCAGCGTGAACTGCACGTCGTCGACGGCCTGGCGGATCGAACTCGAACGGTCGTTGAGCAGCTTGATCTGGGCCGCCGCCGGCATCTGGTCCTGGAAGGATGGCAGCATCGCCTTGACCTTGTCGACGACGTCGACCGTGTTGGCGTCTGGCTGGCGCTGCACCGCCATGATGATCGCGCGGGTGCCGTCGTACCAGCTCGCCGTCGTCGTCGTCTGCACGGAATCGACGACACGGGTCACCTCGCCCAGCCGCACGGGATGACCGTTCTTGGTGGCGATGATCAGGTTGGAAAAGCCGGCGGCGTCGGTCAGCTGCGTGTTGGCGGTGATGGTCAGCTGCTGCTTGTTGTTCTGCAGCACGCCAAGCGGCGTGTTGCTGTTGGCGGACGCGACAGCCGCCTGCAGCTGGTCGATCGAGATGCCGCGCGCGGCAAGCGCGGTCGGATCGATCTGGATGCGCACCGCGTATTTCTGCTGGCCGAAGATCGACACCTGCGCGACGCCGTCGATGGTCGACAGCGACGGCGAGATGACGTTTTCGGCGAAGGCATCGAGGTCGGTCAGCGGCACCGTGTCGCTGACCAGGGACATCAGCAGGATCGGCGCATCGGCCGGATTGACCTTGCGATAGCTCGGCGGCGCCGTCATCTGCGGCGGCAGCGATTTCTGCGTGCGCGCGATCGCCGCCTGGACGTCTGCGGCGGCCGCGTCGATGTCGCGGTTGAGGACGAACTGGATGGCGATCGAGGTCTGGCCGAGCGAGTTGGTGGTCGAAATGGAATCGATGCCGGCGATGGTCGCGAACTGCTTGATCAGTGGCGTCGCCACCGATGTCGCCATGGTCTCCGGCGAGGCGCCAGGCAGCGAGGCCGAGACGTTGACGACAGGGAATTCGGCGCTCGGCAGTGCCGCCACGGGCAGGAATTTGTAAGCGAACAGTCCGCCCAGCACGAGGGCGAACGACATCAGCAGGGTGGCGACTGGCCGGCGGATACAGAATTCGGAGATCATTGGGCTGCCTCGGCAACCTTGGGCGCCTCGGCACTGGCCGTCGCCTTGCCTTCATGCACGGCCGCGCCGTCCTTCAGCCTTGTCTGGCCTTCCGTGACGACCTTCTCGCCGCTTTTCAGCCCCTGGCTGATGGCGCTGTTCTCGCCTTCGGTCAGCGCCACCTGCACCGGCCGCATCTCGACCGTGTTGTCAGGCTTGACCACATAGACGAACGGCCCCTTTTGGCTGGGCTGGACGGCGACGGTCGGGACCGATGTCATCTTCGGCATGATGCCGGCATCGAGGATGACGTTCACATACTGGCCCGGCCACAGCGAAAGATCGGCATTGGGAATGCTTGCCCGCGTGGCGATCGTGCCCGAGGCGGTGTCGACGCTGGAATCGACGAAATCGAGCGTGCCCTTGCCGATCGGCGTCGGGTCGCCATCCTTGGTCAGCGTCACCGCGTTCTGCCGCGGGTTTGCAAGCGCCTTGTGCAGCAGCGCCAGGTTGCTTTCCGGCAGGTTGAAGTTGACCTGCAGCGGGTCCATCTGGGTGATGGTCACCAGCGGCGTCGCCGTGCTGCTGTTGCCATTGCTGACGGTCACGAGGTCGCCGACTGCGACATTCACGGCACCCAGCCTGCCAGCGATCGGCGCGGTGATGGTGGCAAAGCCAAGCTGGACATTGTCCGCGTCGATCGTCGCCTTGTCGGCATCGACGGTCGCCGCCGCCGCCTTCTGCGCGGCAACGGCCTGGTCGTATGTCTGCTGCGTGCCAGCCTGCTTGGCGACAAGGTCCTTGGCGCGCTGGAGATCGGAATTCGAGCTGGCAAGCAGCGCCTGGTCCTTGGCGAGCGCTGCCTGGTCCTTGGCGAGTTGCGCCTTCAGCGCCCGGTCGTCGAGCGAGAACAGGAGGTCGCCCGCCTTCACCATCTGCCCGTCCTTGACGTCGATGGACACGATCTGGCTGGAAACCCGCGCGTTGATGTTGACCACGGCCGGAGAGGAGACGAAGCCGATCGCATAGCGGCGGATCGGGAAATCCGCGGTCGTTGCCGTCGCCGAAACGATCGAGGCCGAACGCGCACCATTGCCGCCTGCCTTGTCCCCCGCCGCTGGCTTGTCGGCCGCCGCCTTGTCTGTCGCGGCGACCTGCTTTGTGCCGAGGAGCTGCTGGGCCTTGTTGAGCGCGTCAGGCGACAGATAGAGCCAGCCCGCGCCGATACAGACGACCGCCAGCAACGAAAGAATGACTTTTCCACGCATCGACAAAAGACCTCTCCGTCCGACACGCCATAGCCAGGTGGTCGTATTCTAGCGCAATTCACGGCTCACTGCCGCGATTTCGCCGAATAGATAGGACGCGCGTTTGTCGGAAAAGGGCCAAAACACGGCATTACGAAGATTTAATGTGCACTGCACAATAGGTAGGCAGCCGGGTCCAAAGGACACATTCGGCGAAATCACGCCTATCGTCCGGTCTGAACCAAGCCGGCTTTGGGAGCATTTCGCGCCCTGAGGTACGGGAGCAAGCCATCTCGTCGAAGCCAGCAGACGCAACGTTGGCCGCGTCGCTTCCGTGGCGAGTCAGCCTGCGAGGCGTGCCTCGGCATGATTGTCCGTTGGTACGGGCTCGGCCGTCAATCTTAGCCCGAGCGCCTTCATGACGCCGAGCAGGGTTGAAAGCTTGGGATCGCCCTTGTCGCTTAGAGCCTTGTACAGCGCCTCTCGCGTCACGCCGGCGTCCTTGGCAATGGATGTCATGCCCCGAGCCCTGGCCACGTTGCCAAGCGCATGGGTGATGAGGGCGGGATCGCCGTCTTCGAACGCCGCTTCGATATAGGCAAAGACCGCCTCCTCGGTGTCGAGGAATTCCGAAGCATCCCATTTGGTGGTTTCGATGGTCATTTGACCTCCTTCGCCATGCCGATGGCTTTCTTGATGTCAGCCTTTGTGACGACTTGTCGCCGCCGCAGAGCAGGATGATGATCGTATTGCCCGCCTTGACGAAATAGATGCGATAGCCCGGCCCATGGTCGACCCGCAATTCGCCGATGCCATCGAAAAACTTGGCATCGCCAACGTTGCCAAGCTCGACGCGATCGATCCGAATTTGAATGCGAGCCTTCGCGCGGACATCCTTGAGGGACTTGAACAGCCGACGAATTCAGCTGTTTTCCGGACTTCGATCATGGATCGTTTGTAATCCATAGTTCACAAATAGTCAAAACGGATGTGAACTGGAATTCACAGAATGTCCCCGCCTCGTACCGCGCTTGGAAGCCCTTTCACTTACCGAAGCATCGGCCAAAGCGTCGCCGCCAGCAACGCACCCATGGCGATGTTGAACCATTTCAGCCGCACCGGGTCCGACAGGAAACCGCGAAGCGCCGTGCCGAACCCTGCCCACACCGAAACGCTGGGAAGATTGACCACGGTGAAAGCCACGCCGATCAGAATGACGGACAGGAATGGCCGCTCCGGATTGGTGTAGACGGCCATCGCGGTGATGGCCATCACCCAGGCCTTGGGATTGACCCATTGGAAGGCCGCCGCATCGATGAAGCGCATCGGCCGCGCATTCGTCTCACCCTTGCCGCTGAGCGAGCGCGACATGGCGATCTTCCAGGCCAAGTAGAGCAGATAGACGGCACCGGCGATCTTCAGCCCGGTGTGCAATGCCGGGAATGCGGTTAGCACCGCGCCAAGCCCGAAGCCGACAGCGAGCAACAGGACGAGAAAACCAATGCTGATGCCCAGCATGTGCGGTATCGTCCTGGCGATGCCGAAATTCACGCCGGAAGCCAGCAACATAAGGTTGTTCGGCCCCGGCGTGATCGAGGTCACGAAGGCATAGACGAGCAAGGCGAGGAATGCGTCGAGTGACATGATATCCTCCCAGATACGTCAGTATCATTGTCGCTTTTCAGGGGCTTCGCAAAGGCCACCGCCCGGCTGGCGGTCAAACCAAGCGTTGCCGGCGACGGCCTCCTTGCGCAGTCAGGCCTACATCCCCTGTGGGCCGCGGTTCATTGCCGCCACGCCGGTACGGCAGATTTCGACCAGGCCGAGCGGCTTCATGATGGCGATGAACTGGTCGAGCTTGGAGCCCTTGCCGGTGATCTCGAAGATGAAATGCTCGGTGTTGGCGTCGATGACGCTGGCGCGGAAGGCGTCGGCGAGCCTGAGCGCCTCGACCCGGGAATCGCCGGTGCCGGCGACCTTGACCAGCGCCAGCTCGCGCTCCAGCGGCCGCTCCTGGCCAAGCTCGTGCGAGCGGACGGTCAGATCGACCACGCGGTGCACCGGCACGATGCGTTCGAGCTGGTTCTTGATCTGCTCCATCACATGCGGCGTGCCGCGCGTCACGATAGTGATGCGCGACAGGTGCTTCTCATGTTCGGTCTCCGAGACGGTCAGGCTCTCGATGTTGTAGCCGCGCCCTGAAAACAGGCCGATCACCCGGGCAAGCACGCCGGGCTCGTTGTCGACCAGGACGGAAAGCGTATGGATCTCGGGCCGCTCCGTCTCCTTGGCGATGAAGTAGGCCGAACCGGTGGGTTGAAGGTGCTGTGCCATGGTCTTGTCCTGTGTCTGGCCGGTCTGTGGCCGGTTCTGTCAATGTTCAAAGAGAATGTAGGCGCTGGTCAATTCGGGCGCGAAGCCGTCGATCTTGCCGGCCCAGGCGTCGCGTTTGGTCTTGATGAAGGCATCGGCATAGCTGATGCCGCCATCGAACAGGTTCTCGTAGAAGCGCGCCATGAATTGCATCGTCGCCGCGTCGCCGACCTCCTCGACGGTCAGCAGCGTGCGCCGCGCGCCGGCGACCGACAGCGCGAGCGGCAGGCCGCGCACGGTGGAGGTGACGCCGATATCGCCGAGCGCGGTATCGCAGGCAGAGACCACGACGAGTTGCGAGGAACGCAGGTTCCAGCTCAACAATTCGCGCGCATAGACGATGTTGTCACCGTCCCACTCCTTCGGCTCGTCCGCCGGCTTGGCATCGGACAGCACGAAGCCGGCATTCATCAGCCGCTCGGACAGCCCTTCGCCGCGTTCGAAGAAGCCATGCGTCGAAAAATGCACGATCGCCTTGCCGTCGGCTGCAGCGCGCATCGCCGCCTCGCCGCCGTCATTGCCCTCGGCGAGTTGTACCGCCATGCCCTTGTCGCGGGCGAGCTTTGCGATCTTCTCGACCTCCGTGCGTGAACCCGGCAGGTAGCCGTCGCCGACACCGTTCCCGTAGAAAAGACCGCCCGCCAGAAGCATCGCGTCGCTGGCCGACGGCCGGTCTTGCCTGGCCCGGAATTCGTAGGCCTGCCGGCTGGTGGCCGTGTGCATGTCGACCAGTTCGCCCAGCCGCTTGCCGCCGCCCGGCCGCAGTTCTGCGAAATCGACCTGATAGAGAAAATCGGCGGGAATGACGTAGAGCGCCTTGGCGTCCTTCGCGGCGTCGCCGAGGACAGTGGCGAGCTTGGCGGTGAAGCTTTGTCCCGAACCGGTCTTGCCCTTACGCGCGTCGACCGCATCGACTTCGATCACCTGTGCCGGCCCGGCTGCACGCGAGATCGTGGCGAAGACGCGGTATCGATCCGGAGTACCGCCCCTGTCCGCTGGCCATTCGCCTATGATCGCCAAATCGACGATGACCTCGCCCTCGGCCGGCCTGGCAAGCGGCTTGGCCTCTTGCGGCGCGCTGTAGATCCACGATGCGATCGGTTGCTCGCCGCGCTTTTCCAGCGCCGCGTTCAATGCCTTGCGGGAATCCTCCATCGCCTGCCGCTGCGGTGCCAGCGCGTCCGTATAGAGTGTTGCCGTGACGATCTCGCGGAAGCGGCCGAAATTGCTGAAATAGGTCTTGATGAGGTCGCGAAGCGTCTTGTCGTCGGTGGTCTCGGCCTCGGCGCGCAACTGCCGCTCGGCGCCGCGCGTCAGCGTCTTCCAGTTGTCGAGCATGGCGGCGAAAAGATCCGCCGCGTCGGCGTTGCGGGTCGCGAAATCGGCGAGCGAGCCCAGCATGTCGTCGGCAAGGACGCGCTCGGCCTGCCCGGCGCGCAGGCTCCCCGAGGCCGAAACGCTGGACTGCCCCCAGTCGAACATGACGGCGTCGAGCGTGCGGTAGCTGTCCACCGCGGCCTTGGGGTCCGTCTTTTCCTGCAGCCTGGCCTGCGCGAGTTCGGCCTCGAAAGTCATCGGCTGCGCGTCGCCGAGTCTCTCCTTGGCGATCGCCACGGCATGTTCGCGATAGGCTTCGGCATCCTCGGTCAGCCCCATCGCCTCCGCCTTGTCGGCGAAGAGGTCGAAGAAGGCCAGCGACTGCTCGATATCGGCGCCGTCGGTGAAATCGGTCGTGTCGCGCGCCTGGATCTGCTTGCGGCTCAATTGGCGCTCGCCAAGACGCAGTTGCGCATAGGCCTGCCAGCGCTCGATCTGCCTGCGGTAGCCCTCGTTGAATCCCGGCTGGGCGACAATGCCCGAGATCACCGCCAGCACCGACCGGGCATCCTTCCAGCGCTCGGCCTCGAGCAGGTCATGCGCCATGTTCATGGCCGAAATCACCGTGTCGCCGGCGCCGCCGCCAAGCGCCTTGAAGCGCTTGTCGTAGGCGTATTTGTCGAATTCGAGTGCCGCAATCGGCAATTTCAGCGAGCGCAGCACCGCGGCGCGGTTGTTCATCATGCGCCAGAGATCGGCATTGTCCTCGCCCAGAGACTTGAGGCCGGTCTCGTAGATGAACTGGTAGGCGGCCTCCGCCGACGCGAGCTGACCCCAGGCATGCAGCGTCTGCGCCAGCCCGTCATAGGCCGACAGGGCCTCGGTGCTGCCCATGCCGAAATGATCGGCCAGGATGTTCAGGGCGCGCAAACCGAACCGGTTGGCCTGGTCATACTCCTTCTGGTCGCGCAGAAAGGCGGCGAGGTTGAACTGGAGGAACCCCGGGCCCGGCCCGGTATCGGTCTCCATCAGCTTGGAATCGAGGCCGCGCTGGAAGATGCGCTGCGCCGCATCGGCGTCGGCAAAACGGTTGAAGCTGTCGCCGGCCTGCCCGACCGTCTTGAAGAACAGATCGCCATGGCCGCCGAGTTCCATCGCATTGAGCGCCGACAGCAGCCGTTTTTCGGCGACGTCGGCGCGCTTGGCGGTGAGCTGCGAATAGGCGGCGTCGACACGCGCATTGAGCGCGTCTTCCGAATCCGGACCGGACCGCTGCGCGATCGCCTCGACACGAAGGTCGAGCAGCCTGTCCTGTTCCTCCGCCCGGCCTGTGCGGCCGGCGGCGTCGGCCAGGAGCAGCGCGAACTCGTCCGCGCGCCTCTGGTCGAGGTCGCGGATGATGCCGTCCGCGCGCCCGATCAGCGTGTCGTGGAGGTCCTGCCATTCGCCGGCAAACATGTCGGCCCGCGCCAGCATGTAGCCGGCATAGGCGGCCGCTTTCGGATCGCGCCTGGCGAAACTTCCGTCCATCAGGGCCAACGCCTTCTTGCGGGCGCCGGCAAAATCCGATTTGCGGATCGCCGTCTCGATCGCCTGGATCTCCGGCGGCCAGGGCGCGGCGGCCGTGTTCGTGGAGGTCCGCGCGCCGGTCGCCGGCGAGGCCTGTTCGGCCAAGGCGGCCGTGGCCGATGCAAAGGCGAGCGCGCCCGCCAGCGCTAGACGCACTATTCGCCGGCGCGGCGAACAGATCGTGGCAAGGTCCGGACGCGCCATGTTCTCGGCCGCAAGCAAAGCCTAGGTCCCTATCCCGGTCTACACCAGTTCCCTGCCCTTTGCGTCGATGGCATTGGCCACGGCCTCGTCGGTGGCCTCGTCGGGCAACAGCATCTCATTGTGCGCCTTGCCCGAAGGGATCATCGGGAAGCAGTTGGCCAGTGTCGCCACGCGGCAGTCGAACAGCACCGGCTTCCTGACCGAGATCATCTCCTTGATCGCATCGTCCAGCTCGTCGGGCTTCTCGCAGCGTATGCCATGGCCGCCATAGGCCTCGGCCAGCTTGACGAAATCAGGCATCGCCTCGGTGTAGGAATGCGACAACCGATTGCCGTGCAGCAATTGCTGCCACTGGCGCACCATGCCCATATACTGGTTGTTGAGGATGAAGATCTTGATCGGCGCGTCGTGCTGCACGGCCGCACTCATCTCCTGCATCGTCATCTGCACCGAGGCGTCGCCGGCGATGTCGACGACCAATGCGTCGGGATGCGCGATCTGCACGCCGAGCGCGGCCGGCAGGCCGTAACCCATCGTGCCCAGGCCGCCCGATGTCATCCAGCGGTTCGGCTTGTCGAAATGATAATGCTGCGCCGCCCACATCTGGTGCTGGCCGACCTCGGTGGTGATGTAGGTGTCCATGTCCTTGGTCAGTTCATAGAGCCGCTGGATGGCGTATTGCGGCATGATCACGTCGTTGTTCATCTTGAAGGCGAGTGAATCGCGCGCGCGCCATTTGGCGATCTGCTCCCACCAGGGATAGAGCGCCTTCTTGTCGGTCTTGGCGGTCGCCCGCCACAGCCGCACCATGTCTTCCAGCACCCGGCCGACATCGCCGATGATCGGCACCTCGGTGTGGACGTTCTTGTTGAGCGAGGACGGATCGATGTCGATATGGATCTTGCGCGAGTTCGGCGAGAAAGCGGTTAGCCGTCCGGTGATGCGATCGTCGAAACGCGCGCCGATGCAGACCATCACGTCGCAGTCATGCATGGCCATGTTGGCTTCGTAGGTGCCGTGCATGCCGAGCATGCCCAGCCAGTTCTTGCCTGACGCAGGATAGGCGCCGAGACCCATCAGCGTCGAGGTGATCGGGAAGCCGGTGAGATCGACCAGTTCGCGCAGCAGATGGCTCGCTTCCGGACCGGAATTGATGACACCGCCGCCCGAATAGATGATCGGCTTCTTGGCGCCAGCCATCAGTTCGACCGCGGCCTTGATCTTTTCCAGGTCACCCTGGACCTTGGGCTGGTAGCTGGTGCGCGGCGCGATCTGCGGCGGGACGTAGATCCCCCTGGCGAACTGCACATCCTTCGGGATGTCGACCACCACCGGGCCGGGACGGCCGGTCGTGGCGACATGGAAGGCCTCATGGATGGTCGCGGCGAGCTCGTTGACGTCCTTCACCAGCCAGTTGTGCTTGGTGCAGGGTCGCGTGATGCCGACCGTGTCGCATTCCTGGAACGCGTCGGAGCCGATCAGCGAGGTCGGCACCTGGCCGGTGAGACACACCAGCGGGATGGAATCCATCAGCGCGTCCTGCAGCGGCGTCACCGCATTGGTGGCGCCGGGACCCGAGGTCACCAGCATGACGCCCGCCTTGCCGGTCGACCGCGCATAGCCCTCCGCCGCATGGCCGGCGCCCTGCTCGTGCCGCACCAGAATGTGCTCGACCTCGTCCTGCTGGAAAATTTCATCGTAGATGGGAAGGACGGCGCCGCCGGGATAACCGAAGACGTGCTTGACGCCATTGTCCTTCAGCGCCTGCACCACCATTTCGGCGCCCGTCATTTCCCTGCTTGCCATCTCGCGCCGCTCGCTTTGTCCATTGCTCATCGGTCTGGTCCCGTACTGTCCGCCATCTGGCGTTTGCTGGTCGTTTAGTCGTGTTTCAGGCAATAAAAAAGGCCCCCGAGGGAGCCTGTGTGTTGCGCATGGGAGGTTTTCGCCCGGCGGTTACACCGCCTTGCCCACGCGCCTTCCTACGAGAATGAGTGCCGTTTTCATGGTGGCGGACCATAAAGGCGAACGCGCGGGGTCGTCAATGGGGTACGGCACGAATTCACTCAGCCGTGAGATCGGCTCCGCCGCGCGCTACCATAGTACAGTTGAGCCCGTCTCGTCGACGCACCACTATGCCAGGCCAGTTGCCGGCCTGCTGATGTCGTTAGCCGGGCTGACGACACGTCTGGGAGGACGAGGTTTGGCAGGCGAACGGGAGCATATCCGCGAGATCGAGCAGGTCCTGTCCGGCGGGCGATCGGCGCGCGACGAGGTCGTGGTGAAGTCGTGGCTGCGCTGTGTCGGCACCCATCGCCTCGACCCGGCCAGGCCGACCGAGGCCTATATCGTCCCTGACACCCAGTTGCGCGAGCACCGCGAACAGTCCGAGCGGCTGATCGCCATCGCCCGCAGCGGCCTGGAGACGCTTTTCAAGCAGGTGGCAGGGCAGAACTATGTGCTGCTGCTGGCCGATGCCAAGGGCGTTACGGTCGACTTCCTTGGCGACCCGCTGTTCATGGATCAGTTGCGCACGGCGGGGCTTTATCTCGGTTCCGAATGGTCGGAGAGCCGCACTGGAACCTGCGGCGTCGGCTCCTGCCTCGTTACCGGCGAAGCAATGACGATCCACCAGACCGATCATTTCGACACCACCCACACGCCATTGTCCTGCACGGCCGCACCGATCTTCGACACCAGGGGCGAATTGACCGCGGTGCTGGATATCTCCCTGCTGCGCTCGCCGCAGCCCAAGGTCAGCCAGAACCTCGCGCTGCATCTGGTGACGGCGTCGGCGCGACGCATCGAGCTCGCGAACCTGATGGCGCAGATGCACTCGGAATGGGTGCTGCGCTTTTCCCGCTCGCCGGAATTCCTCGACGTCGACCCAGAGGCCGCCATCGCCCTCGACGCCTCCGGCCGCATCCTCGGCACGACGCGCGGCGGCGCATTGCTGCTCGCCCAGGCGGGAGGGATCGACTGGCGGCAATCGCCCTCCCCGGTCGGCCAGCCGATCTCGCGCTATCTCGATATCAGCGTTGACGACCTGCCGCAGTTGACGCGTGGCCGCCCTACGGAGGAGCGGCTGGTGTTCGGGCGCAGCGGCAGCGCGCTCTTCGCCCACGCCATCGAGCCCCAGCCGCCAACCGGACGCCGCGCCCCGGTGGAGACGGTGCCGAAGCCGATCAGCGACCTCTCGGGCGGCGATCCGGTCATGGCGGCGATGCAGCTTCGAGCCGCGAAGCTGGCACGCACGACCATTCCGATCGTGATCCATGGCGAGACCGGTTCCGGCAAGGAATATCTCGCTCGCGCGATCCACGACTGCTCGCATCGCGCCGGCCCGTTCGTCGCCATCAACTGCGCGGCCATCCCCGAGCATCTGATCGAGAGCGAACTGTTCGGCCACACGCCAGGCGCCTTCACCGGGGCCGCGGCCAGGGGCCGCAAGGGATTGATCGAGAGCGCCGACGGCGGCACGCTGTTCCTCGACGAGATCGGCGACATGCCTTACCCCCTTCAATCGCGGCTTCTGCGCGTGATAGCGGAACGCGAACTGATCCCGGTCGGCGGCATCGAGCCGCGACACGTCGACATCAAGATCATTTCCGCCTCGCACCATGACCTGCGCAAGCTGGTCGCCGACGGCCGTTTCCGCGAGGATCTGTTCTACCGGCTGAACGCCGCCGCGCTGACCTTGCCGGCGCTGCGCGAACGCACCGATTTCGAGTGGCTGCTGGACCGGCTGCTGGATCAGCGCGCGGGCCTTGCCGGGCGGACGGCAAGGCTGTCGCCGGCGGCGCGCCTGGCCCTGATCCGTCACGGCTGGCCGGGCAACATCCGCGAACTCGTCAATGCCATGGATCTGGCAATGACGTTGTGCGATGGCGACATGATCGAGCCCGCCGACCTGCCGGACTTCGCGTCGCCGCTTCCGCCGCCGCCCGCCCCGCCCGCCCGCCTGGTTGCGCTGCGCGCGCCGTCACCCGAGGAGGAGCGCGCGGCGCTGCTGGATGCTCTCGCGACCGCGGGCTGGAACATCTCGGAAGCCGCGCGCCTTCTCGGCGTCGACCGCACGACGGTGCATCGCCGTATGAAGCGGCTGCGGCTCGATGCTCCCAACTAGGCTGCAGGTCCGCTCATAAACGGTCCTTGGCGACGTCCCGATACCTGTGACAAAACCGCAAGATCGGTCGAGCGTTTCATGTCCGCGTGCCCTTAATTGGTGCTGCCACGGAGAACGGAACGATGAAGGCGGCGCTTCAAAACTACCATGTCCGGATGCAGCGGGTGCTGGATCACATCGACCAGCATTTGGACGGCAATCTCGACCTGGACGCGTTGAGCGGCGTCGCTGCATTTTCCAAATACCATTTCCACCGGCAGTTCACGGCAACCTTCGGGCTGTCCGTGCATCGCTATGTCCAGCTTGCCCGTATGAAGCGTGCTTCGCACCGGCTGGCCTCGAGCGAGGCCCATAGCGTCACGGACATAGCGATGGATGCCGGCTACGATGCACCTGATGCGTTCGCCCGCGCCTTTCGGCGACGGTTCGGGCAATCGCCTTCGTCGTTCCGGAAATCGCCCGACTGGGCACCGTGGCTTGCGGCCTTCGGGCCTCTGGACAACGCTAGGAGCAAGCTCATGCAGATTACCTATGACCACGACGACGTGACGATCCGCGATATGCCCCCAACCCCGGTGGCGATCATGGAGCATCGAGGGGACCGGGCGACGCTCGGCGACACGATCCAGCGGTTCATCGCCTGGCGCAAGGCCGCCGGCCTGTCACCCGAGACGAGCCCAACCTTCAACGTCTTCAGGTCCGAGCGGATTCCCGCGGTCCCCGCCGACTACAGCATGGACCTGTGCGTCGGGACCGACCTGCCGATTGATGCCGATGACGGACAGATGAAGGCCGGCGTGATCCCCGGCGGACGCTGCGCGGTGCTGCGTGTCGTCCACAATACCCACAATCTGGAGCCCGCCGCGCTTTACCTTTATCGCGATTGGCTTCCCGCCAGCGGCGAGGAAGCGCGTGACTTCCCGATCTATTGCCGACGACACTTTTCGTTCTTCCCGAACGTGCCGGTGCATGACGTGGTCGTGGAATTGTTCCTGCCGCTAAAGTAGCGCCCTGTGACGGGGCGTGATCTACTCTGGTGTTGCATCGACCGTGGCGTACCATGGCGCATGCAACACCGCCGCAACGGCCCGCAACACCGGAAGTCGCGAGGCCGTACTGATTTCACGACGATTTCCGCCGTGCGGCGTGGTTGGCATGCCCTTTGCCTAGGCTCTAGGCATCATCTGGCGCCTGGAGGAGGAGCCATGAACCCGACACCGGAGGAGAAACCATGCTCGAAAGAACACCCACCACAAAGGCGCAGGCGCTGCTCGACAAGTTCGGCAAGGCGCTGGAGACCGGCGACATCGACGCGGCGGCCAATTGTTTCCAGGCGGATTGCTACTGGCGCGACCTCGTCACCTTCACCTGGAACCTGAGGACGATGGAGGGCCAGGACCAGGTCCGCGACATGCTGAAGGCGACGCTGGCCGAGACCGGGCCGAGCGACTGGAAGGTGGCGCAGGGCGAGGAAGCGACCGAGGCGGATGGCGTCACCACCGCCTGGATCACCTTCGAGACCAAGGTGGCGCGCGGCTTCGGCCTGGTGCGGTTCAAGGGCGACCTGATCTGGACCTTGCTCACCACCATGGCCGAACTCAAGGGCCATGAGGAGAAAGCCGGCTTCACCCGTCCGCTCGGCGCCAAGCATGGCCATGGCAAGGACAGGAAATCCTGGCGCGAGGAGCGTGACGACGAACTCGCCGAGCTTGGCCGCGGCAAGCAACCTTATGTCGTGATCATCGGCGGCGGCCAGGGCGGCATTGCGCTCGGCGCGCGCCTGCGCCAGCTTGGCGTGTCGGCTATCATCATCGAGAAGAACGAGCGTCCCGGCGATTCCTGGCGCAAGCGCTACAAGTCGCTCTGCCTGCACGATCCGGTCTGGTACGACCATCTGCCCTATATCGACTTCCCCAGGAACTGGCCGGTCTTCGCGCCGAAGGACAAGATCGGCGACTGGCTCGAGATGTACACGAAGGTGATGGAGCTGAACTACTGGTCCTCCACCTCGGCGAAATCCGCGAAATATGACGAGAAGGCCGGGGAATGGACCGTCGTGGTCGAACGCGACGGCGAAGAGATCGTGCTTAGGCCCAGGCAGTTGGTACTGGCCACCGGCATGTCCGGCAAGGCGAACTGGCCGAAATACAAGGGCCAGGACATCTTCAAGGGCGAGCAGCAGCATTCCTCGACCCATCCCGGCCCGGACAAATACCGCGGCAAGAAGGTCGTGGTCATCGGTTCCAACAACTCCGCCCACGACATCTGCGCGGCTCTGTGGGAGGCAGGCGCGGACGTCACCATGGTGCAGCGTTCCTCCACGCACATCGTCAAGTCCGACACGCTGATGGATATCGGGCTGGGCTCGCTCTATTCCGAGCAGGCGGTCGAGAACGGCATGACGACACGCAAGGCCGACCTCATCTTCGCCTCCCTGCCCTACCGCATCCTGCACGAATTCCAGATCCCGCTTTACCAGCAGATGAAGGAACGCGACGCCAAGTTCTACGCGGATCTGGAAAAGGCCGGCTTCCTGCTCGACTGGGGCGATGACGAATCGGGCCTGTTCATGAAGTATCTTCGCCGTGGTTCGGGATACTACATCGATGTCGGCGCCTGCGACCTCGTCATCGACGGCTCGATCAAGCTCAAGAGCGGACCGGGCGCGGCGGTGGAGGAGCTGACGCAAACCGGTGTCAAATTCGTCGATGGAAGCGAGTTACCGGCAGATCTGGTGATCTACGCCACCGGCTACGGCTCGATGAATGGCTGGGCGGCGGACCTCATCTCGCAGGAGGTGGCGGACAAGGTCGGCAAGGTATGGGGTCTTGGCTCCGACACCGCCAAGGACCCCGGCCCCTGGGAAGGCGAGCAGCGCAACATGTGGAAGCCGACCCAGCAAGAGGCGCTGTGGTTCCACGGCGGCAACCTCCACCAGTCGCGCCACTATTCGCAGTATCTGGCGCTGCAGCTGAAGGCCCGGCAGGTCGGATTGCCGACCCCGGTCTACGGGCTGCAGCAGGTCCATCACAAGGCTTAGCCGGCATCCCTGGGAGCACCCCTGCTTCCTTATCACCAAGGCCCCGCGCGGCATATCCGCCGCGCGGGGCCTTGGTGTCAGTTCCTCTGCATCACGCCCCTCGCCTTGGCCCAGCGCTCTATGACCTTGCGCTCATCGGGCAAGGCGACGCGGTTGGAGAAACCGCGCACCTGCACGGCACGGTTCTGCGAATCGAGTTCGATCGTCAGCAACCGCTCGATCTTGCCGAGTGCCGTACGCCGCAGCACCCAGATCGAGGCGTTGCCGGCGATGCATTTGGCCGCATAGGTCGACACGCAGTGATGCATCGCCCTCGACTCCGCGACCAGGTCCTCGGCCGTCCGCAACTGGCGAACGAAGAAGCGCTCGCCATGGGCTTTCGCTTCCTTGGCCGAAGGCTGCCACTCCCAATCCTCGAGCCGCGAGCCATCCCAGGCACCATCCTTTGTCGGCGAAGCCCGGCCGGCGGCGCGGCGGCGCATGGCCTCGATACGCTCGATCGCGGCAATGTCGCGGTGCCATTCCGACATCTGCCGGCGCAGCGAGCCGAGCGTGCGGCCCTTCAGGCTGTAGGCCGCATCGCGCCGGTGCATGGCGCCGACATAGTCGCAGAGATCGTCGACCTCCTCCCTCGACGTGGGCTGTGCGCAGAAGAAACGCGCCACCTCACGCCAGAAGGCCAGATCGGCGCGCGGCGTGCGCGCGATCTTCGTGCCGGCAAGCCGTGCCGCCAGGCCGAGATCATCCGTGCAGGACCGAATGATCGCCACCCAGAACGCCTCCTCGAAGGTGAAGTCGCCCGACAGGTTCAGGAAGCAATGCACCTCCTTGCGCGAGAGCCACGCATTGGCGCCCGCCTTGTAGAGCGAGTCGCCGCGCGCGACCGCGACATACCAGGCCTTGCGCAGCGCGATCTCGTCGGCATTGAGCCCCGAGCCATCATGCCAGATGGCCTCGAGCGCGGCCGAGACAGGGTAGCGCGCATAGAGATGACGAGCAGCGGCCAGTCGCAGGCGCGCGGGGTCGCGCGTCTTCAGCTTCGGACGCCACAGCGCGCCATCGCGGATCGCCACGCCGGCAAAGCCCCGGCGCACCTCGTCAAGCGCCCGCTCGAAATCCGGAGCGGGACGCGGCATGGCGCAAACCCGCCGCAGCGTTGCATCATATGCTTCAGTACGTTCGCGCTCGGCCTCGTGCCTGCGCTGGATCATGGACCTGGCCATGGCCGTTCTTCCCAATTGGAACCCTGTCAACCGCACGCTCTTCCAGCGCCGGCACGGACTGTGTCGATCTGGGTTGGCGTGACATTTGACGGGTCTCCTCTGGGGATGATTGGTTGGACTGGGCGCGCTCCCTAGGCTCCCGCCGAGGTCGAGGTCAAGGCTATTCTTTCAATGTTTACAAAGGTATGGCTAGGTGTTGCAAAGACGCATCTCGAGCTTGCCGGCAGCCGCCAGCGTCGGCTGGGAGCTTCTCTGCTCCCACCGCTTCAGTGACATGGGTGACGCCGATGTCGCGCATGGAAATAGCTGCGCGCGTCGCGGCCAAACGGTTGCCGGATCGTCGGAAAATTAAAAATCCGGTAAGGCGCGGATCAGCCGGTTCGACCGCCGTGCAGGCGCGAAATGCGGGAACAAGATCTCATCTTCGCCTCCATCATACGTGTGGTCGATATCCGCGGCAGCTCTGGCCGCAGGTTGGGCGCGGCTAATATCTGGAAATAGAGGCATCGACAAGATGGCGGGCCAGGTCGGCTTTCACATCGAGAAAAGCGGCAGCGGCAAGCTCACGCGGCTCCCCGCCTGGGGTGACCGGCGATGGCGCGAAAATGTCCGCGCCGGCCAATCTCTCACGGCAAGCCTCCGGCCGGTATGCGGCCACCGCTTCTTCGCCGTCGAAGCAGAAACACATGAGCTGTCCCCCCGGTGGTTGGTTGCGTCAAGGCCGATTTGCGAAGTCGTGCACGACTCGCTGCAGCAGCGGCACGTAGTCGCGAAACGCCCGCGTCTCCATATTGGCGACCTTGCCGCCCTCGTCCCAGATGCGAACCCGCACCGCTTCCTCGTGGAACGGGTTCTCGCGGAACTTGGCCACCTCGTCGGCACTCATGGGTCCGCCCTGCAGGGACAAGGTATGAACCGAAGCCGGCGACAGCCTGGAGAAATAGGTCGGGTCGGTGGCGCAGAGATAGCGCTTGGCGGCGACATGCAGCCGGACGCATTCGACGATGACCGGCGGGAAGAACGGCGCCAGCACCTCGCCACCGGCCTCGTCGTGATGCTTGTCCTCGACATCGTCAGGCGAATAGGTGCCGAACTCGCTGGTGTAATGGCCGATATCGTGCAGCAGAGCGGCGGCCACCAGCACTTCTGGCGCGCCATCCTGCTCCGCCAGCCACGCCCCTTGCAGCATGTGTTCTGACATGGTCACCGGCTCGCCGAGATAAGATTCGGCGCCACGGCGCTCGAAGATGTCGGCGATGAACTCGACGATATTGTCCGCGTTCAAATCCTGGCCGCTCATTCCGCTGCCTCCTTGAAGCCGTGTTCGATCGCCGCGAGCGTCGACAGGAGGCCGTCCTTGTCGGCGTAGCATCCCTGCAGCCAGCGCTTGCCGGTGCCGGAAAACGCCTTGCGGGCATGCATGACGCGGGTGTTGTCGACGATGAAGGCCTGCCCTGCTTCCAGCTTGAAGGTCACTTCGAAGGACGGGGCCTCGATCAGTTCGGCGAACCGACGATAGGCGGCATAGTAGGCGCCCATATCGGCGAACGGCACATCGACGACAGGCGCCAGCGAACGGTTGTTGAAGCGGATGCAGATGAGTTCGCCATCCGGCCCGAGTTCGATCATCGGCCGCTTCGCGTGCAGCCGAACACCGGATGAACCGGCATATTCGAAGCGTGCCGGACAGGAACTCAACAGCCGGAAACCTTCGGGGTTTTCCGCTTGAAGGGCGGCGGCGACGGCAAAACCGTCGACGACGCTGGATTCACCGCCCTCCACCGTGTTCTCGATGCAGGCCAGGATCTGCAGCGTCGGCACCGGATCGCGATAGGGATTGTCGGTATGCGCCTGCAGGCCGAGATTGGTGTAGGCGAGATTGCTGGGATTGACCTCGGCGCGTACTTCGAACCAGCGGCCGTAATTGGTCTCCCTGATGTAACCGAACAGGTCGGACACTTTGCACAGCGCCCCGGATTCGGTCGGCAAGCCGTCCATCACCGCAAAGCCATAGGCCCGAACCGAAGACAGCCATTGGCGCAGGACGTTGCGGTCGTGGCTGGCGGCTGCATAGCCGGCACGCGGCACCGAATTCTGCATCGTCGCCTTGGTCCAGCGCGCAATCTCGTCACCGGTCCAGCCGGCTTGGCGCGCCATGTCACGATCATAGGCATTGGCGCTCAGCCATTGCGCGGGAAAGCTGACCGTCTTGCCTTCCGGAATGAAGCGGACTTCGAGGGCATCGCCCTTGATCGAGGCCGCGTCGATCCTGGTATCCGCCGGAACGTCGAGGATGGTGATCAGCCGCTGGCCGTTACCGGCACTGCGCGTCTTGTCGTCGAGCGCATTGTCGCGCAGCCATATCGCGTGAAAGCGGGTGCGCCTCCCGTCCTGCCAGCCAAGTTCGATCGTTCTGCCTTCGTCGCCAACCAGCGCGTGGGTGAGCATGAAATCCGTCCTGTCGGCTTGTTGCCCACGGTTCGTGCCGTGGTTTCGATTGCATGTTGACCGCCCGAAAGGCATAATTCAAATTATCATTTTTTGACCAATGACATCGATTTGCTAATGACTCGACGAACCATACCCACCTTGCCACCGCTCGACTGGCTGCGCAGTTTCGAGGCAGCGGCGCGGTTGTCGAATTTCACGGCGGCGGCGGCCGAACTCGGCCTGACCCAGGCAGCGGTCAGCCAGCACATCCGGCTGCTCGAGGAGCGGCTGAAGACGCGGCTGTTCTCGCGGCTGGCGCGCGGCGTCGCGCTGTCGCCGGAGGGTGCGGCCTACCTGCCCCACATCCAGTCGGCCTTCGCCACCATTGGCAGCAGCACCGCGGAACTGTTCGAACCGCGCGCCGTCCAGACCGTCTCGATCCGGGTGCCGATCTCGTTTGCCCTGCTGGCACTGGTGCCGGCGCTGCCCGATCTGGCCGAGGCGTTGCCGCGCATCCAGGTCGATCTGGTGACAATCCATCGCCCCACGGATTACGATCTGCCGGGCTCGGCGCTCGACATCCGGTTCGGAAACGGATCCTTTCCCGGACGCGAGGCCGAGAGGCTGACCACCGAACGGCTCGTGCCGGTGGCAAGCCCGGTTTTGGCCGACGCCGACGACTGGACCTCGCTGCCGCTGCTGCTCGTGGCCGGCGCGCGCGAGATGTGGGCGGAATGGTTCGCGGCGGCCGGATTGGCCGGCCATGCGCAGCGGTCGCATCGCTTCGACAGTTTCGTCGCCGCGATGGGGGCGGCGAGCGCCGGCGCCGGTGTGCTTCTGGGATCGCGCCCCCTGGTCGACGCGGCGCTCGACAGCAGGGCGCTGGTCCGGCTTTCCGATTTTGAACTCTCCAGCACGTCAGGGCATTTTCTGACCAGGCCGTCATCCGCGCGGCTGACCAGCGCCGAGCAGGATTTCCGCCACTGGCTTCTCAGGCGTCTTGCCGGAAAGGCCTGGGCCTGACTGGTGCTAGCGCGATGCTGTGCCGATACGCTTCCAGTAGATCAGCGTGCCCGTCAGCCCGCCATGCGGCTTCAGCGCATAATCCGGTATCTCGCCGGCCAGGGTGAAGCCGAGCGTCTCGTAAAGTCCCGAAGCCCCCTCCTCCGTCGCCGTGTCCAGAACCAGCAGCGTGCGACCCTTTTCCGCCGCCAGACGCTCGGCGGCCCGCATCAGGCGCGTCCCGACACCCCGGCCCCGGCATTCGACCGACGTCATCAGCTTGGCGATCTCGGCCCGGTGCGGCTGGTTGGGCGGGCAATCGAGCAACAAGGTGACAGTACCGACCAGGGCTTTTCCGTCCCAGGCCCCGAGAACCATTCTTTCGCCTTTTGCCGCCGAGGCCAGGGACTTCTCCCAGAACGCGCTTGCCGCCTCCAGCGCCAGCGGATGCATGAAGCTGACCGATCCGCCGGCGGCAACCGTTTCGACCAGCAGATCGGCCAGGACTGCCAGGGTTCCCGTGCTGGCGGCCAAGGGCCCGATTTCGATGGCATTCATAGCTGGTCCTCCGGAAATGATTGATAAGTCGGTGGCGCCGGCGTCAGTCGAGATGGCGCACCCGGCGTCGCTTGCGCGCGGCCTTGATGGCGCTGATACGCTCGGTGTCTTCTTCCCTGAGATGCCGACCGCGCTCGAGGATTTCGAGCGTGTATTCCTCATAGGTCAGGCCCAGCCGTTCCGCCCTGTCCATGCGCATCAGCATCACCTCGCGGCTCGGCGCCTTCCACGCCTTGGCGTGTGCTGCCTGCCAGGCCAGGAAGATGTAAGGATCGCCCTTGCCCCATGGCGGCCCCTTGTAGTCATCAAGAGGCGGCCCCCCATTGTGGGAGCGCTTTGGCCGGTTCGCCATGATGTCAGCCCCTGACCAGCGCGACGAGATAGTCGGCGCCCGGCTCCAGCGCGTGGAAGATGCAATCCGAAGGCGCGCCCAGCGCCAGGCAGTCGCCGGGTTCGAGCTTGTGAACCTGATCACCTTCGGTGAATTCGAGTTTTCCCGAGATCAGCCAGATCTGCTGCTTGATGAAAGCGTAGGACGCCGCGGGCAAGCTGACCTTGGCGCCCGCCGGCAGGTGGACCTTGATCAGTTCGAGCGGCATCTCGCTCGCCGGCGACAGATGCCGTCTGACATAACCCGTATCGGGGTCACGCCACACCGGCTGGTCGGCCGCGCGCAGCAGCCCGCCGCCTTGCAGTTCCGCACGCGCGATGAGGGTCGACAGCGTCATGCCGAAGGCCGCCGCGATGCGCACCAGAAGTGCTGCGGTCGGGCTGGTCATGCCGCGCTCGATCGTGCTCAGCATCGCCTTGGAAACGCCGGACCGTTCGGCGAGTTCGGCCAACGACCAGTCCCGCACGGTCCTTTCGGTGTGAATCCGCTTGCCGATGGTCGAAGAAATATCGTTCGCTATATCATCCATTCGTCCATTATAGCGAAGCAACAAGACTCGTGAAGAGCCATTTCGCCACAATTTGCATCGGGGCCTTAATCCTCTCTACACCATCCGACCTCATCCGACCTTAACCCCGTTCCTGTAGGTTCCGTCTCCAGGGAAATGGGGATTGGCCTGTCCATGTATGTCGAACGCGAAGCTTCCGTCGGAGAACCGACATCTCAGGAGCGCCGCAACGCAGAGCAGAACGACAGGCGCATCCTCGGCAACGTCGTGCAATGCGACGGCGCGCGCGCCACCATCGCCGCCTACGCGGACGATCACGACGGCGCAATCACCGGCCTGTGGACGGTCGGCAAGATGATCTCGATCAATCTGGGCACGACGCGCACCGTTGGCCTGGTCTATGCGATCGGCAAGTCGGATCGCGCCTGGAGCAACGAGGGCCAGAACGCCATCGAGGTCAGCATCGAGCTGATCGGCGAAGTGCGCGACGGTGCCGAACCCGGCGCCAAGCCGATCTTCGACCGCGGCATCACCACCTATCCGCATATCGGCGCCGTCGCGCACCGTATCCGCACGCGCGACCTGCAGGCCGTCTACGATCTGGCCGGCCGCCATTCGATCACCATCGGATCGCTGGCGCAGGACGAGGCGATCGCCGCCAACATCGCCATCGACGATACGCTGGCGCGCCACTTCGCCATTGTCGGCACGACCGGCGTCGGCAAGTCGACCGCCGTGTCGCTGCTGCTGCGCAAGTCGATCGCGGCGCGACCCGACCTGCGCATCCTGATCCTCGATCCGCACAACGAGTTCGCGGCCTCGCTGCCCGAATATTGCGTCAAGGTCGATGCCAAGACACTCGACCTGCCGTTCTGGATGTTCACGTTGGAGGAATTCGCCGAAGTGCTGTTTCGCGGACGCGAAACGGTGCCGGAAGAGATCGACGCCCTTCGCGACCTCATTCCGCTCGCCAAGAACCTCTATCGCAACCCCAATTCAGGCGCCTACCTCAGGCGCGGCAACGATGCGCTGACCGCCGATACGCCGGTGCCCTACCGCATCGCCGACCTGCTCAAGCAGATCGACGAGCGCATGGGCATGCTCGAAAGCAAGACCGACCGCCCGACGCTCAAATCGCTGAAGACGCGCATCGAATCGGCGGCCGCCGATCCCCGCTACCGCTTCATGTTCAATTCACGCCTGATCGAGGACACCATCCACGAGACGATCGGCAACATCTTCCGTGTCCCGCATCATGGCCGCCCGGTGACCTGCTTCGAGATGGCCGGCATGCCATCGGAGGTGGTCAATTCCGTCTGTTCCGTGCTGGCGCGTCTGGCCTTCGACCTCGCTCTGTGGAGCGAAGGCAAGCTGCAACTCCTGTTTTTATGCGAGGAAGCGCATCGCTACATGCCCGCCGACCCGCGCCTCGGCTTCGCGCCGACCCGGCACGCTCTGTCGCGCATCGCCAAGGAAGGCAGAAAATATGGCTGCTATCTCGGCGTCGTCACCCAGCGTCCGGGTGAGCTCGACCCGACCATCCTGTCGCAATGCTCGACCTTCTTCGCCATGCGGCTCGCCAACGAGCAGGACCAGGCGATCATCCGCTCGGCCATCGCCGACTCTTCCGCTTCCACGCTGGCTTTCCTGTCCTCCATGGGCCAGCGCGAAGCGATCGCCTTCGGCGAAGGCGTGGCGACGACCATGCGCCTGAAATTCGAAAGGCTGCCCGCTCACCTATTGCCCGGCACGGCCAAGCGCGAGGAAGAAGTCACTTCGAAAACCGGCGACGTCGATCTGGTGGCGATCGTCGAGCGGCTGCGCAACGTGCCGAAACCGACGCAGCAGGCGATGGCTTTCGCCGAGGTGGTCGATTCCGGCCGGCAGGCCGGCGACCCCGACTACCGCAAGCCGCCATCGGCGGCACGCGTGCAGTCGGACGAGGATTTCGATACGCGCTACGGCCTCAAACCCGCCACCTTCGGCCTGCGTCCGCAGAACGATTGAGACCTGGGCGCTACAAATCTCTGCGAACATTTCCAAGAATCCGCGCAAGCGGATCACATCCCGTGTTCGTCGGCAAGCTTGGGTAAATCCCGTCAGGGAATTCGTCAGGCTGAGTCGGCTGGCGTCGGTTTCGAACCGGAGCGGAGCGGACATTCAGTCCGTGAGCACAGTTCTACTGCGACGCAGTAGAATGGGGAAGCGCAGAAAACGGCGCCAGACGGCCGGCCTCACGAATTCACTGACGGGATTTTAGGCGCAGACGCGGTTGCGGCCCTGCCTCTTCGCCTCATAGAGCTGGCGGTCCGCCCGGCGGTAGAACTCCTCGGCCGTTTCCTTGCGGTCCCAGACGGCAAGCCCGACGCTGGTGGTGATCTTGAGCCGGACATTGTTGCCGGAGAGGATCGACATGTTGGCGATCGCCTTGCGGATGCGCTCGGCGAATTTGGCCAAAAGGTCCGCCTCCATGTTGGGCGTGACCACGGCGAACTCCTCACCGCCCAGCCGTGCCACCACGTCATGATAGCGGGTCATGTCCTTGAGGCAGCTGGCGACGGCCTTGAGCACCTCGTCGCCAACATCGTGGCCATGCGTGTCGTTGACCTGCTTGAAATGATCGAGGTCGAGGATCATCAACCCGACCGGCTTCTCGATGCGCCGGAATTCCTCGAGATATTCCTTGAGCGCGTCGTCGAAATAACGCCGGTTCTGCATGCCGGTCAGGCCGTCGGTCAGGGCGGCGTGCTCGAACGTCTCGGAGCGGGCGCTGAGCGAAACCGTCATGGCGCGCAGCTTGCCTTCTTCCGTCGCCTGTCTGCGGATCAGCGGATAGATGAAGAAGATGCCGAAAAACAGCGCGGTGGCAAGCAGTACGCCGGTCGCGAACAGGAGCTTGTTGAGGTAGATGACCTTGTCCAGGCCCGAGGGTGTATGCAGTTCCGTGGAGAAGGATTGTAGTTGTCCATAGGCGTGCAGCGTCACCAGGCCCGCGGCCAGGATCACGAAGATAAAGACGAAAAAAGCGGATTCCGCCTTATGGAAACGCATCTGCTCCCCGATGGAAAAGTGCCCCACGACCTTATGGCACGGACGGACTTACGGAGCGTTAATTCCGACAACTTCGGCGGGAACCCTGACTGCGGGGTCAACTTTTTAAGTTGCATTAGCAACAAGTGTTTGGATCGTCGTTTCGAAATCGTCACCGGGGCACAATCTCCGCCATTCCGGCCCCAGCTGATGACGAAACCACGTCGCCTGCCGCTTGGCATATTGCCGTGTTGCGATCTTGGCGCGTTCGATCGCTTCGGGAAAGCTCGATTGCCCCGCCATGGCGGCCTGCAGCTCACGAACCCCGATCGCCTTCATCGCCGGCAGGTCCGGATCGAGACGCAGGGCCGCAAGCTGCTCGACTTCCTCCAGCGCGCCCTTGTCCAGCATCTGGTCGAAGCGCCTTTCGATACGGCCGACCAGCGCCGGCCGATCCGGCTCGATGACCAGGAAATGCGCGCTCCGCCTGTCGATCAGCGGCCGGCCGCGCTCGGCCTGCCATTCCAGGATCGACCGACCGGACGCGTCGAGCACTTCGAGCGCGCGTACGATGCGATGGCTGTCGGTCGGCTTCAGCTGCATGGCGATTTTCGAATCCTCGCGCAGCAGGATGCCGTGCAACTTGACCGCGCCGTGCTCCTTCAACTCATAGCGCCAGCGGTCACGAATCCGCTGCGGAATGTCGGGCATTTCCGAAATGCCTTCGGCCAGGGCGCGAAAGTAAAGGCCGGTGCCGCCGACGAAAATCGGTCGCCGCGCGAGCGTTCCCTCGTCGATGAGTTTCATGACGTCGCGCAGCCAGGCGCCGGTCGAGTAGGCCGTGCCTGGATGGACATGCCCGTAGAGAAAATGCGGCGCTCGTGCGAGGTCGGCCGCCTCGGGCCTGGCGGTCAGAACGTCGAGAACCGAATAACCCTGCATGGAATCGGTGTTGACGATGACGCCGCCTGTGCGTTCGGCCAGGTCGAGCGCCAGCGCCGACTTGCCGCTGGCGGTCGGCCCGGCTATCAGGATCGCGTTCTTCACGCGGCCTTCGTCCGCATCCGCGCCGGAATTCTCGATGCCGCTCATCGCCACGCTTGTGTCCCGTCCCATTGACCGCGCTTTGTCGCCGTCGCTTGCGAATATGGCCTCAGGATCGGTGGGCGCAAGCGCTGTCGTCTGGCTTGCCGAAGGCATTGCCTGCGATCTGGCCCTGCCGCAAGGGGCCGATGCCGCCGACATGACCGACGCGTTGCGCGCCGCACTGGCCTCGGAGCCGGTCGACGTCATCGTCCAGCAGGCTGAAACGAGGCGGAAGAAAATCCTCATCGCCGACATGGATTCGACCATGATCGACCAGGAGTGCATCGACGAACTGGCCGATGAGATCGGCGTCAAGGACCGCGTCGCTTCGATCACAGCGCGGTCGATGAATGGCGAGATCGCCTTCGAGCCGGCGCTGCGCGAGCGCGTGGCATTGCTGAAAGGGCTCGACGCGGCCGTGGTCGACCGTATCGTCGCCAACAGGTTGACATTGGCCTCGGGCGGCCGCGCGCTCGTCCAGACCATGCGCGCCGACGGCGCCTGGACGGCGCTCGTCTCGGGCGGCTTCGAGGTGTTCACCACGCGCATCGCCGCCATGCTCGGCTTTCAGGAGAACCGCGCCAACCGCCTGCTCGAACAGGACGGACGCTTCACGGGACTGGTCGGCGAGCCGATCCTCGGCCGCGCCGCCAAGGCCGATGCATTGCTCGAAATCTCGGCGCGTCTTGGCCTGACGCCGGCCGATGCGATAGCCGTCGGCGACGGCGCCAACGATCTCGACATGATCCGCCTCGCCGGCACCGGTGTCGCGCTGCACGCCAAACCGACGGTGGCGGCACAGGCCAGGGTTCGCATCGACCATGGCGACCTGACCGCATTGCTCTATCTGCAGGGCTACCGCCAGGAAGACTTCGTGCAATGAAACCACTCCGTACCGAACGCCTCATCCTGCGCAATTGGGAGGATCGCGACCGCGGATTGTTCCACCGCATCAATTCCGACGAACGCGTGATGGAGTTCTTCCCGTTTCGCCGCGATCGGGCGACGGCGGATGCCAAGATGGACGCGTTGCGCGCCGCCATCGATCGCGACGGCATCGGCTTCACCGCGGTCGAGGTCGCCGCCACTGGCGAATGCATCGGCTTTGTCGGCATAACCGGAACCGACCACCTCGACTTCCTGCCGGCCAGCATGATCGAGATCGGCTGGCGGCTGGCGCCTGAATTCTGGGGCAAGGGTTACGTCACCGAGGCCGCCGAGGCATGGCTCACCCACGGCTTCGAAACGCTGGGGCTCGACGAGATCGTCTCCTTCGCGGTCGCCAACAACGACCACTCGACAGCGGTCATGCGGCGCCTCGGCATGAGCGCCGATCCATCCGCCGATTTCGATCATCCCGGCATTCCCGACAGCCATCCCGCGCTCAAGCGGCATGTGTTCTACCGGCTGTCTCGCCAAGACTGGCAGGCAACAAAGAGGGCGGCCCGTTAGCCGCCCTCTTTCTTGAAATCAAAGCGTTGCAGGGTTTACCGGATTCAATCCATCCGGATCGTCACGAACCTCAACTCACCGGTCTTCGACGCCAGCATCAGCAGCGCGTTCTTGCGCCCCTGCTCCTTCAAGGCACCGATCCGGTCCATGACGTCCTTGGGCGTCGCGACCGATTCCTGCGCGATCTCGGTGATCACCTCGCCCGGCTGGATACCGCGTTCGGCGGCGGCCGAATCCTTGGCCACGTCGGTGATGACGACGCCGGAGACATCGGCGGCGATGCTGAACTTCTTGCGCGTCTCGTCATTGAGCTCGCCGACCGTCATGCCGAGCACCGCGGCGGTCGAAACGGCCGGAGCCTTGTCGCCGCCCTTGTCCTGGTCGGTGTTGCCATTCTCGCCGCTGGCGAGCTTTTCGCCATCCTCGAGCCGGCCGAGCGTCACCTTCACCGTCTGCTCGACGCCCTTGCGCACGATCAGCACGTCGACGGCCTTGCCGACCGGGCTTTCGGCGACGACGCGCGGCAGGTCGCGCATTTCATGGATATCCTTGCCGTCGAACTTGATGATGACGTCGCCGGCCTGGATGGTACCGTTGTCGACAGGGCCGCCCTTGATGACGCCGGCCACCAGCGCGCCCTTGGCGGTCGCCATGCCGAGGCTTTCGGCAATGTCGTCCGTCACCGGCTGGATACGCACGCCGAGCCAGCCGCGCCGCGTCTCGCCATACTGGCGCAGCTGGTCGACAACGCCCGAGGCGAGCTGCGAGGGAATGGAAAAGCCGATGCCGATCGAGCCGCCGGACGGCGAAATGATCGCCGTGTTCATGCCGATGACCTCGCCGGCGCTGTTGAACAGCGGTCCGCCCGAATTGCCGCGATTGATCGCCGCGTCGGTCTGAATGAAGTCGTCATAGGGTCCCGAATTGATATCGCGGTTGCGCGCCGAGACGATGCCGACCGTGACCGTGCCGCCGAGGCCGAACGGATTACCGACCGCCATCACCCAGTCGCCGACGCGCATCTTGGTGGAATCACCGAATTTCACCGCCGTCAGCTTGTGGCCTTTCGGGTCGACCTTCAGCACGGCGACGTCGGTCTTGGTGTCGGTGCCGACCAGCGTCGCCTTCAAGGTCACGCCATCGGAGAAATTGACCTCGATGTCATCGGCGTCGGCGATCACGTGGTTGTTGGTGACGACGATGCCTTGCTCGGCGTCGATGACGAAGCCGGAGCCCAGCGACTGCACCTTCTGCGAGCCGCCATCCTTCTCGCCGCCCCGATTCTTGAAGAAATCGTCGAAGAAATCCTGGAAGGGCGAGCCTTCGGGAAGCTGCGGCATCGGCACCGCGCCCGGCCCTTCCGTGCCCTTCACCGTCTGCGAGGTCGAGATGTTGACCACGGCGCCGAGCACGCGTTCCGCCAGGTCGGCGACCGAGGCAGGCCCATCCGCGGCGAATGCCGGTGCCACGAAGGACGGAACGGCCGCGGTGCCCAGGACAAGCGCCGCGGCGCCGGCGACCAGCGTCCGTCGAGCGGCGCGCAAAAAGGTGTTGGATGTCATCGAGAAGCCTCCCGGCATTTCTGAAAGAGAAAAGCGCTTCGACGAAAACGCCGTGTCGCGCCATGATGGCAAGAAATACGGCACGTTTGCGGCTATGACTATCGGCAGAGTGTAAATCGAGCGTTATTCCGCTTCTACCCGCCCCGCACCAGCCAGACGACACCGACGCCGATGGCGATCGCCACCAGCCCACCGATCCGCAACGCATTCTCCGGCATCGACAGCACCTCGCCGGCGAGCTTCCTCGCAAAGCCGGGAAAGCCGCCATAGACCAGGCCCTCTATGACGAGGACCAGGCCTATCGCCGCGAAGAAGTCCTGCACCGGCCGTTACTGGCCGGTGCTTGGTTGTGCCGCCGGCGCGGCGGGTGCCGCCGGCGCGGCGGGTGCCGGCGCTTTCGCCGGGCCATCCTTGCCGTCGGGGTCGCGGAAGTAGCGGAAGAACTCCGAACTTGGCGACAGCACCATCGTCGTCCCGGTATTGTCCAGCGCGGTGCCATAGGCATTCATCGACCGGTAGAAGTCGAAGAAGGCGGGATCCCGCTTGTAGGCGTCGGCGAAGGTGGCGCTGCGCTGGGCTTCGCCCTCACCGCGCAGGATCTCGGACTCTTTCTGCGCCTCGGCGATGATCTCGACGACTTCGCGGTCGGCGCGGGCGCGGATGCGCTGCGCCGCCTCGTTGCCGCGCGCCCTCAGCCTTTCGGCTTCGGCCAGCCGTTCGGCCTTCATGCGGTCGAAGGTCTGCTGCGAGACCTCGGCCGTGAGATCGGTGCGGCGGATGCGGACATCCTCGATCTGCAGGCCGAGCGAGGTTGCGTCGGGCCGCAGTTGATCGCGCACTTCGCGCATCATCACCGCGCGCTCTTCGGAGAGCGCGGCCTCGAAGTCGCGCAGGCCGTAGACGCGGCGGAGCGCTGCGTCGAGACGGGTCCTGAGCCGCGCCTCGGCCAGTTCGATCTGGCCGGACACCGCGGCGCGGAACACGCGCGGATCCGAGATCCGGTAGGCGATGAAGGCATCGACCTCGTAGAACTTGCCGCCCGAGACCTGGACACGGATGTTGTCGAGGTCGAAGCGCAGCACGCGGTTCTCGATCAGTTGCACCGTATCGGCGTCGAAGAACGAGAAAGGCGCCTTGAAGTAGATGCCGGGCTCGGTCTTGACGTCGACGATCTCGCCGAAGCGCAGCACCAGCGCCTGCTGGCGCGCATTGACCACGAAGACCGAGGAATAGATGAGGAACAGGATGACCGCCGCGATGACGACGAATACGGGAAGACGGTTACCCATCACTGGTTACCTCCCGTGGTCGCGCCAAGTGCCGCCGGAGCCGCCGGCTTCTGCTGCAATGCCGGCAGCGGCAGATAGGGAACGACCCCTTGCCCGTTGCCCTGCTCGACGATGACCTTGCCGGAGTCCTTCAGAACCTTCTCCATGGTTTCCAGATAAAGCCGCTTGCGCGTCACGTCGGGCGCCTTGGCGTATTCGTCATAGACCGAGATGAAGCGCTGCGCCTCGCCCTCGGCTTCCTGCACGACCCTGTTCTTGTAGGCGGCCGCGTCTTCGCGGACCTGTGCGGCCTCGCCGCGCGCCTGGCCGAGCTTCTGGTTGGAATACTGGTTGGCCTGCTCGACGAACTTGTCCTCGTCCTGCTCGGCGCGCTGCACCTCGTCGAACGCATCGGCCACTTCGCGTGGCGGCGCGGCGTCCTCGATCGAGATCGCGTTGACCTGCAGGCCGGCCTTGTAGCCGTCGAGCGTATTCTGGATGATCTCGCGCACCGAGGCCGCGATGCCCTGGCGGTCGTCGCGGAAAATGTCCTGCGCCGGCCGGCGGCCGACGGCTTCGCGCATGGCGCTCTCGGCGACCTGCCGCAGCATGCCGTCCGGATCGGAGACGTCGAACAGGTAGGCGCGCGGGTCGGAGACCTGGTAGGCCACCGAAAACTGCACATTGACGATGTTCTGGTCGCCCGACAGCATCAGGCCGTTGCCGCTGGTGTTGCCGCCGCCGATGTCGACGAGCTGCTCGGAGATCTTGGCGGTCTCGACGGTCTCGAGCGGCCACCAGTGGAAATGCAGGCCTGGTTGGGAAAGTTCGGCCTTCGGTTTGCCGAAGCGCAGTTCGACCGCGACCTCGTCGGGCTGCACGGTATAGACCGCCTGGAACGCCCACAACACGACCAGCGCCGCCGCGATCAGGCCGAAGACGGCCGGACTGGCGCCACCGCCGCCGGGCAACGCGCGCCTCAGCCGATCCTGGCCGCGGCGGATGATGTCTTCGAGGTCGGGAGGCGACCCCTGCGGGCCGCTCGGTCCCTTTGGTCCCTGCCCCCAGGGTCCCTGATTGTTACCGCCGCCGCCCCATGGGCCGCCGCCTCCGCCACCTTTGTCGTTCCAGGGCATGAATGTCCTTTCGCTTGGAATTCCCTCAAGCGCCGGAGTTACGGCGCAAATCCAGTGTCGTTCTTCTATAGGGACGCCACGGCGCGCTTTCAACGCGATGCGCCGAAGACTTCATCCGTTTTGGGCCGGTAGCGACCCTTTGTCGTCCTTCAATGCCCTTTTTGTCTTCAAACCGTCTCGCGACGACGCTCGTAAACCGTGTAGCGCGTCGCATGGCTGTCCTTTTCGCCGGACGGAATCTCCTGCGAACTGACCACGCGCCATTTATCAGGGTCGATCGGCGGGAAATGCGCATCGCCGTCGACGGCGGCAAGGACATGGGTGACGTGCAGACGATCGGCGAGCGGCAGCGCCTGCGCATAGATCTCGCCGCCGCCGATGACGCAGACCTCGTCGATGCCGCTCATGCAGCGTCCCCGCACCTTTGCCAGCTGGATCGCCGCTTCCAGCGAGTGCGCCACCTCGACGCCCTGGGCGCGCCAGGCCTTGTCGCGGGTGACGATGATGTTCAACCGGCCCGGCAGCGGCCGGCCAATGCCTTCATAGGTCTTGCGGCCCATGATGATGGGCTTGCCCATCGTGTCGGCCTTGAAGCGCTTGAGATCGGTGGAGAGCCGCCACGGCAACCCGCCATCGCGCCCGATCACGCCGTTCTCGGCGATGGCGACATAGATCGCGACATCCATCAATTGGCATCCCCTGTGTTGCTGTCCGAAGGATTGAGGATCAGGATGTCGATGTCGTGGTCCGGATAAAAGTCGTCCGCCGTCATCTCGAAACTTGTCGGCCCGACCTTCCTGACATTGTCGCCGCAGAACGAGACCAGCGCCTTCGGGTTGCCCTTGTCGACGGTCAACTTGAATTTGCCGATGCTGCCCGTCGCCCAGTTGCCGCCGGTGGTCAGGATATAGGCGATGCGGCTTTCGTAGAATTTGGGATATCCGTCCGGATTGTCCTTCGCCGCCTTGCGCACCGCGTTCTCGAAGGTGCCGTCCATGCAATAGCGGGTCTTGTAGGCGGCGTATGAGCCCTGGAACTGGCCGTCATTGAAAAAACTGACCGATGAGGTGCCGCCGACGCTGGGCTTGTAGCGGTGCGAGACGTGAACGTCCTTGTTGGCCGGAAAGGTCGAGCGCCACCAATAGGTCGAGCGCAACTGCCAAAACGGCGCATAAGCCTGTTTCTGGCCGCCACTATCGGCTCCCGGATCCTCGATGATGATGCCGCGGCCGACCCAGTCGTCGGCCACCGCTTGCGGCAGCTTCGCCAATGCTGCCTTGGCGGCATCGCCGAACGGGTTGAACGGCACGTTCTGGGCCTTCAAATCGGCGCCGATGTCGATGCCGAGAGCGAACACCTTCTGCTCGAGTTGCGGCTTTGCCGGCGCTCCGTCGATCGTCACCTCGAAGCCGAGGAAATTGTCGCTCTGGTTTTCCGGGATTGCCGGCATCTCTTCGGGATCGCCCGAAATGTCGGGCATCGGGAAGGCGACGATCGCCTCGACATCCTTGTCGGTGTTGTTGTGGAAGACGTAGTCGACCGTCACCTTTTCAGGCGAGATGAAGAGGTCCTCGCTTTGCATCGCCACGGCATCGCTGCGCGACAGGATCAGGCCGCCGGTGCCGAGCTCTGCGATCGAGTCGTTGGCCAGGGCAGGCGCGGCCGAAAGCGCCAACGCCAAAATCAAACCATATCGCAACATCGAAGCCCCCCTCGGCTGGAATGCCTGGATGACCCTAGCTGTTTCAATGTGGCGTTTCAAAGCCCTTCCACGACAGTCCTCAGGTCTGACACGGGGCGGTCTGGACACGCGGGCGGTCTGGACTAACAGGTTGCGATCGGGCAGGAGTGCGCCGCATGCGCAAGCTTCTCGTCATCGGCATCGGCGCCGGCAATCCCGACCACATGACCGTGCAGGCCATAACAGGCCTGAACAGGGCGGACGTCCTGTTTATTCCGGACAAAGGCGCCAGGAAGAATGACCTTGCCGACCTGCGGCGCGAGATCTGCGACCGCTTCGTCACCAATCCGGCCTCACGCCGCGTCGAGTTCGACGTGCCGGTGCGCGCCGAACCAACGTCTTCCTATCGCTCGACCGTCGACGATTGGCACGAAGCCATCGCGGCCATCTACGAGGGCCTGATCCGCGACGAGATTGCCGGGGATGGCTGCGGCGCTTTCCTGATCTGGGGCGATCCCTCGCTTTACGACAGCGCCCTGCGCATCCTGGAGCGGGTTCGCCTGAGGGGCAATGTCGCCTTCGACCTCGAAGTCATCCCCGGCATAACAGCCATCCAGGCGCTGGCCGCCAGCCACAAGACGGCACTGAACCGCATCGGCGATTCCGTGCTGGTCACCACCGGCCGCCGCCTGGCCGAGGAAGGCATGCCGGACAATGCCGGCAGCGCGATCGTCATGCTGGACGGCAAATGCGCCTTCAACACGCTTCCCGACCAGGATCTTTTCATCCAATGGGGCGCCTATCTCGGCACGCCGGATGAAATCATCATTTCCGGCCGCCTCGGCGATGTCGGTGAAGAGATCAAAAAGCGCCGCGAGGAAGCCCGCGAGGAGAAGGGCTGGATCATGGATACGTATTTGCTGAGAAAGCAGGAGTAATGGGTAGTGAGTAGTGAGTAGCGAGGCCGCCTAATTCCCTACTGACTACTGACTACTGACTACTCTACCCCGCCTCGATCTCCGCCTGCAGTGCATCCATATGCGTCGCCGCCGCCGCGCTCGCCGCGCGTTCGATGGCGCGAAAACGGCTGACCACGGCCAGGCCGACCGTCGTCAGCTGCGCGCCGCCTCCCTTGCGGCCGCCGGTCTGCGCCGCCACCAGCGGCTTGCCGAACACCCGGTTCATGTCCTCGACCAGATCCCAGGCGTGCTTATAGGACATCTCCATGCCGCGCGCGGCGGCCGAGATTGAGCCGAAGGTGGCGATGTGCTCCAGGAGCTCGATCTTGCCAGGACCTATCCGTCCGTCCGGATCGAGATTTATCCGCAGGCTCAGCGATGGCATTTATGGTCCTCCACGGTCGCTTCAGTCTCGGCAACCGTTATTCCAAAACAATATAGCGCCGATCGCTGCCCCTGTCAGCCGTCGGCCCCGAGCGGCAAGCCGGCGCCGGTGTTGGCGCGGTCGAAGCTCACGGTCTTGACCACCGCGAAAACCTTGCCGCCGAGCCGCAGCTTCAGCGCCTGCCGCGACTGTTCGGTGATGCGGGCGAGCACGGTTGCGCCATTGCAGTCGATGCCGACCTCGACCGTCGGCCCCTCGCCCGGGCTGATCGCGACAATCGTGCCGGGCAGGATGTTGAGGGCGCTGAGGCCCGTCGGTTTCTCCGTGGCGATCATCACGTCGCGGGCGCGAATGCGGATACGCACCGAAGCCCCGGGCCTCATTTCAAGGCGCGGCACGCGGATCTCGCCGGCGGCCGAGCCGAGCACGGTCATGCCGAAAGCCTCGTCGTGACGCAGCACCTTGGTGTCCAGCACCGACCCACCCTCGCCGCGCTCCTCGGCCGGCAGCAGGTCGAGCCTTTGCATGACAGCCTCGGTCGGACCGCTGGCCGTGACCTTGCCCCGCGCCAGCATCACCACGTCGCTCGCCAGCCGGGCCACCTCGGCAACCGAATGGCTGACATAGACGATCGGGATCTTCGTCTCGTCGCGCAGCCGCTCGATATAGGGCAGGATCTCGGCCTTGCGCGCTTCGTCGAGCGAGGCCAACGGCTCGTCCATGAGCAGCAGCCTTGGGCTCGCAAGCAGCGCCCGGCCGATCGCCACCCGCTGTTTCTCGCCGCCCGAGAGCTTTGCCGGGCGCCTGTTCAGCAACGGCCCGATGCCGAGCAGTTCGACGACAGCGTCCACATCCGCGTAGCGTTCCGCCGCCGGCGTGAACCAGCGGCCGTAGCGCAGATTGCTCATCACGCTCATATGTGGAAACAGGCGTGCGTCCTGGAACACCATGCCGATGCGGCGCTTGTGCCTTGGTACGAAAATGCCGGCACCGGTGTCGACCAGCACGCGGCCATCGACCTCGATGCGGCCCTTGTCGGGCCGGATCAGCCCGGCGATCATATTGATCAGCGTCGTCTTGCCGGAGCCCGAGGGTCCAAACAGCGCCGTCAGCCGCCCGGCGCTCTCGAAACGGGCGTCGATGGCGAAATCGCCAAGCCGGTGGCTGATGTCGACAAGCACGCTCATTCGATGTCCATCCGCCGCCCGACGCGCCGCGCCAGCACTTCCGAGGCGACCAGGGCCGCCATCGAGATGACGATGGAAATCAGCGTCAGCCGCAGCGCCCCTTCATCGCCGCCCGGCACCTGGGTGAAGGTGTAGATCGCCGACGGCAGCGTCTGCGTCTCGCCGGGGATGTTGGAGACAAAAGTGATGGTCGCGCCGAACTCGCCCATCGCCTTGGCGAACGACAGGATGGCGCCGGCAATCAGCCCGGGCAGGATCAGCGGCAGCGTGATGGTGCCGAACACCCACAAAGGGTTGGCGCCGAGCGTGCCCGCCGCCGCCTCCATCTTGCGGTCGACCGCCTCGATCGACAGCCGGATCGCCCGCACCATCAGGGGAAAGCCCATGACGCCGCAGGTGAGCGCCGCGCCCGTCCAGCGAAACGAGAAGACGATGCCGAAATGGTCGGCCAGGAAGGCGCCGGCCGGACCGCGTTTACCGAAAGCCAGAAGCAGGAGATAACCGGTCACCACGGGCGGCAGGATCAGAGGCAGGTGCACCAGCCCGTTGAGCAGTGTCTTGCCCCAGAATTTCCCCCGGGCAAGCAGCAGTGCGATCGCTATGCCCGGCGGCAGGCTGGCGAGCATCGCCACCGTCGCCACCTTGATGGACAGCCGGACCGCATTCCATTCGTCGGGAGTGAGGTCCAGCAGCCAGTTCATCGTGCGGTATCAGGGCCTTTCGAACTCAGTTGCTCGGCGTGAGCACGGTAAAACCCTGTTCCTTGAAGAGCGTGCCGGCCTTGGCGGACTGCAGGCATTTCAGGAAGGCCGGCGTTTCCTTGTCCTTCGAATCGGCGGTCTGGGCAACCGGATAGATGATCGGCGGATGTGAATCCTCGGGGAAGGTGCCGACCACCTTGACGCCCTTTTCGGCATGCGCATCGGTGGCATAGACGATGCCGAGGGCGGCCTCGCCCGTCGACACCAGTTTCAGCGCCGCACGCACATTCTCGGCCTGCGCAACCTTGGCCTCGACCGAGGACCAGACGCCGAGCGATTCGAGTGCAGCCTTGCCGTATTTGCCGGCCGGCACCGCCTTGAAGTCGCCCATGGCGAGCTTGCCGTCGCCAACCAGCTTGGCGAGGTCGAAACCCTTCTCGATCTTGGTTTCGACCGTCGAGTCCTTCGGCGCCACCAGCACGATCTCGTTGCCGAGCAGCTTCACTTCGGTGTCGGGCTTGGTCAGCTTCTTGTCGGAGAGATATTTCATCCAGTCGAGATCGGCCGAGATGAAGACATCGGCCGGTGCGCCGCCCTCGATCTGCTTGGCCAATGCCGAACTCGCGGCATAGGAAACGGTCGCGGCCTCGCCGACATCGGCCTTGCAAGCCTTGTTGACCGCGTCGAGCGCATCCTTGAGGCTGGCTGCGGCAAACACCACCACCTTGTCCTCCGCGTGCGCTGCCGGCACCGTGGCCATGAATGTCGCTGCAAAACCGCCAATGGCGATCGCCCTCAACCCGAAACCTATGCGCGTCATTGAAAACTCTCCCTGGGTCCAAATCCGATCGGCTCGAAGCCTGTGAACCGATATATCCGCATGGATATAACAAGGGAAGGCCCGCCCCGCCGAAACGCCATCTGGTCTTGTGGGTGGCGCGGCGCGATTGTTCTGATAAGACGACCGCGGAACAGACCGCGAAAGGAACGCCAATGAAGATCAGCGCCCGCAACGTCCTCAAGGGGACGATCACCGAAATCGTAAAGGGAGCCACCACCTCGCATGTCCGGATCGACATCGGTGGCGGCACTGTCGTCACCGCCTCGATCACCAACGAGGCCGTCGCCGATCTCGAGCTTGAAAAGGGCAAGCAGGCCTATGCCGTGGTCAAGGCCTCGGACGTGATGGTCGGCATCGATTGAGAAAGCCGCGGCTCAGACCGCGATGGGCGCCTTGATCGAGGCGTCGGCGACGTAGTTTTCCAGGCGGAAATCCTCGAAGCGGAAAGCGAACAGGTCTTTCACGTCAGGATTGATCCACATCGTCGGCAGCGCCCTCGGCGTGCGCCGCAACTGTTCGCGCGCCTGCTCGAAATGGTTCGAGTAGAGATGGGCGTCGCCGAGCGTGTGGACGAAATCACCCGGCTTCAGCCCGGTCACCCGCGCTACCATCAGCGTCAGCAGCGCATAGGACGCGATGTTGAACGGCACGCCGAGGAAGATATCTGCGGAGCGCTGGTAGAGCTGGCAGGAAAGCCTGCCCTCCGAGACGTAAAATTGGAACAGGCAGTGGCAGGGCGGCAGCGCCATGGCTTCCACCTCGGCGGGATTCCAGGCCGAGACGATCAGCCGCCGCGACTGAGGATTGCGGCGTATCTCCTTGAGAAGATTGGCAATCTGGTCGATCGAGCCGCCATGACCGTCCGGCCAGGACCGCCACTGCTTGCCATAGACCGGACCGAGGTCGCCATTCTCGTCGGCCCATTCGTCCCAGATCGTAACGCCGTTGTCGGTCAGATATTTGATGTTGGTGTCGCCGGCCAGGAACCACAGCAACTCATGGATGATCGACTTCAGATGCAGCTTCTTGGTGGTGGTGACGGGGAAGCCACGCGCCAAGTCGAAGCGCATCTGGTAGCCGAACACGGAGCGCGTGCCGGTGCCGGTGCGGTCGCCGCGATCGGCGCCGTTTTCCAACACATGCTGCAAGAGGTCGAGATACTGGCGCATCGGTTCCGGCTCGATTCGAGTGTTTGGGCATTATAGCGCCAGACCGGCGGCCGAACACAGCAAAACGGTACAAAGCGACGCTTGCCCCACCACTCTTTCCAGCGTCTGCGCTGCCCCTCATTGCCCTGCCGGGCATTTCTCCCCGTATTGTGACGGAGAGAAAGAAGCTGGCCGCTACGCTGGCGCCCTTTTTGCAACGTTGGTCATTGGCGAAATCATCGATGGCAGATCCCCTCTCCCGTCACTATACGGGGAGTTGAGGAATGGTCCGCGTAGCGGGCGAAAAGCCAACTGCTTGGCTTTTCGAATGACGGGTGCCGGCAGGCAGGTGAGGGGCGGCGCAAACCCCGACAAAGCAAAAATAAAAGCTGGAGCGGCTATTCTGCCGTACCAGCCTTCGCAAACTGATGCGCGAGCGTCACAGGGAAGCGAGCTTGCCCAGATCCTTGGCCACCAGATAGTAGAAGGTCACGCGGCCCTTGCTGTGATCCGCGGCCATCGCCTTGCAGGTCTTCTCGATCGCCGCATCGGCCTTCGCCCCGTCGCTGACGCCGAGCTTCTTGGCCACCCAGCTCTCCTTGACGCGCTCGAGCTCCTTCGGGTCCGTGCAGGACACCAGCGAGGAGTCGCGGTTCCTGAGCGCAATGCCCAGATGCTTGACGATCTTTTCGACCACGTCGGCGCTTGCCGCGCCGTCATACTTCTTCACATCCGCAAGATAGTCGGCCATCAAAAATTCCCCTCGTCGGCGCCACCGATCCGATCGATGAGGGCTGTGGCGCGCTTCGCAATTTGTGCGCTAGGTCGGTAACTCCTCACCGCCGCAAAGCTTCGGTTGAGACCGCGCCCAAGTCAACCCATGCCGTCGCGATTTGACACAGGCACAAAGCCCCATTGCGGTCTTTCATTTCTCGCCGCCACCCCCTATATTCGTTTTGTCGGCTTGACCGACTATGGCGATAAATGGGCGATGAAATAAGCCGTTCGGACCCGGGGGCGGTACCCGGCGCCTCCACCAAAAGCCGCTGTCGAGGACAGAGCGGTTTTTGATGGGGGCGAAATAGGATCGACGAAGGTGTAAAGATCGTACTTTTGCCCGGCATTGTACCACCGTCATCGGGCTAAACTTATAGTTGCCAACGACAACTATGCGGAAGCACGTCTCGCTGCTTAATGCAGTGCGATAGCTTCAAATCAAGCCCTAGGGGTTCGCACTTCTAGGCGGGGTTCGGAGGTACCTGGCAACAGAAACCTCCACTTCTCCCCTCTCGATATCATCACGCAACGGCAGGCTCGCACCGGCCGGCTTCGCATGGCCGTTGGGGCGCGAAACCGTCGCGCATTCTCCCCATGGACAAGAGATGCAAAACGATCTCGATCGATTCTTCGTGCTGACCGGCGGTCCGGGTTCCGGCAAGACCACTTTGATCGAAGCCTTGCGTCGAGCAGGCTTTGCGACATCCGTCGAGGCGGGACGCGGCATCATCCGAGACCAATCCGCCATCGGTGGAACGGCCCTGCCCTGGAGCGATCGCGCATTGTTCGCCGAACTGATGCTGTCTTGGGAGATGCGCTCGTATCGGAATGCGAGCGAACAGGAAGGGCCCGTCTTTTTCGACCGCGGCGTGGCCGACACGCTCGGCTACCTCAGGCTTTGCGGCCTGCCGGTGCCCGATCATGCCGTCAACGCGGCGGAAAAAATCCGCTATGCGCGCCGCGTCTTCATTGCCCCACCCTGGCCGGAAATCTTCGCGCAGGACGAAGAACGCAAGCAAACGCTCGACGAGGCCGAGCGCACCTATCACGCGCTGGTCGGCGTCTACACGGAACTGGGCTATGAACTGGTGACCTTGCCGCTTGCCCCAGTCGAGGAACGTATACGCTTCCTCCTCGACGCTGCTGGATTGCCGCCGACGTCGCGGACATAAAGAGGTCGGAGAAATCCGGCCCTTTCCTGTGCGTTGTTGGACCAGGCGATGCCTTGTAGACTGAAACGACACCCCTTGGAGATCGGAAATATGGCGCTCAAGCGAATGGACAACGTAGGAATCGTCGTCGAGGACCTCGCGGCGACGATTGATTTCTTTCGCGAACTCGGCCTCGAACTCGAAGGGCGGGCCACGGTCGAAGGAGAATGGGCCGGGCGTGTCACCGGACTGGGCGATCAGCATGTCGAGATCGCCATGATGCGTACGCCGGACGGCCACAGCCGGCTGGAGCTCTCCCGCTTCCACAGGCCGACCGTCGTCGAGGATCACCGGAATGCCCCGGTCAACGCATTGGGCTACCTGCGCGTCATGTTCACCGTGGACGACATCGACGCTACGCTTGAAAGGCTCCGCACGCGCGGCGCGCAGCTCGTGGGCGAAGTGGTCGAATACCAGGACGTGTATCGGCTCTGCTATATCCGTGGGCCTGGCGGGCTTCTCATCGGCCTCGCCCAGGAACTTCGCTGAGCGCGTCAGCCAGACAGCAGTCTTGTGCGGGATGCCCTGCCCAAGAAAGGCCGGGATCGACCCGGCCTTTCCCGCTTCAGTGAGCTGTGCCTATTCCGCCGGCGCTTCGACGGCTTCCCGCGAACGGCCCAGGGTGAGCTTCGCCAGTGCGAACGAAATCACCGCGCACAGCGTGATGCCGGCGACCATCGGCAGCGGCGTGCCGTCGAAGAACACGCCGGCAACGCCCATGGCGAGCGCGCCGATGGCAAAATGCAGCGTGCCCATCAGCGCCGACGCCGTGCCGGCGATCTCGCCATGCTCTTCCATCGCCAGCACCGACGTGGTCGGGATAACGAGGCCAAGGAAGCCGTAGCCGACGAACAGCAGCGCCGCCATCACGTCGAGCCTGTCGACACCGGAAGCCATGATCGCGAACAGCGCCACCATCGTCGTGGCATAGCCGGTCACCGCCACCCACACCACGCGCTTCAGCCCGAAGCGTTCCGAAAGCAGGCCGGTCAACTGCGACATGCCGATGAAGGCGACCGCGTTGATCGAGAAGAACACGCTGTAGACCGAAGGCGACAGCCCGTAATGGTCGATCAGGATGAAGGACGAACTCGACAGATAGACAAAGAAGCTCGCAATGCCGAAGCCGGCGATCGACACCAGGCCAAGGAAGTTGCGGTCGCCCATCAGGAAGCGGTAGCCGGCAAGCGCGGTGCCGAAGGAGGACCCGACGCGCTCTTCCGCCGGCCGCGTCTCCTTGAGCGAGGTCGCGAGCAGGATGGTGGCAAGCACCGCCGCACCCGTCACCGTCCAGAACACGGCGCGCCAGCCGAAATTCTCGATGATCTGGCTGCCGGTCAGCGGCGCCAGGATCGGCGACACCGAGAACACCAGCATCAAGAGCGACATCAGCCTGGCGGCCTCGTTGCCGGTGTGCAGGTCGCGCACGATGGCGCGCGGAATGGCCATGCCGGCACTGGCGCCAAGCCCCTGCAGGAAGCGGAAGGCGATCAGCCACTCGATGGTCGGCGCCATTGCCGAGCCGATGCCGCCGGCCATGAACAGCGCCAGGCCGCCATAGAGCGGCAGCTTGCGGCCGACCATGTCGGAGATCGGCCCGACGACGATCTGGCCGAAACCCATCGACAGGAAGAAGATCAAAAGGCTCATCTGCACGGCGGCGGTGCCGGCATGCAGATCGGTGCCGATCGACGGCAGCGCGGGCAGATACATGTCGATTGCGAACGGGCCGATGGCGGACAACAGGCCGAGCACGACCGCGATGCGGAGGAATTTGGGACTCATGATATTGGCTTCTTTCGAATCTGGTTGCCGCCGCCAGGCGACGTCTGACCCCAGGACGTTCCATCCCGTGGAGTTCCGACTCCTGGAGCGAATTTATTCGTCCCTTTGGAGTGAAACCCCTTATATCGTGTCCACAAATTTAGACACTCTTGTCCAAATCGTCAATCACCTCTATATAGATTTCCATGAGACCGGGCGTTTCTCCTGACACTTTTCCGCCACGCGGCCACGAGGCCAAGCGCATGTCGATCGTCGACGCCGCCGCCGGCGTGTTCTGCCGCGAGGGTTTCGCCGGCGCCAATATCGACCTGATCGCGGCCGAGGCCGGCGTTTCGCGCCAGACCGTCTATAACCACCATGGCGACAAGGAAAAGCTGTTCATCGCCGTGGTGCGCGACCTGACCGAGCGCTGCAACGCCGGCATTTTCGCCACCATCGCCACCTTTCCCGACCAGCCTGGGGATCTCGAGGCCGACCTGATCGCTTTTGCGGTTCGGCTGAACCAGAACTGCATCTGCAACCGCGACGGAAAATTCCTGCGCAAGCTGATCCAGACCGAGGGTGAGCGCTATCCGGAGCTGTTTGCCGAGTGGCGCGAACAGGGGCCTGGCAGGACATGGCCGGCAATAGCCGCCCGTTTCGCCCGCCTCGCCTATGGCGGCCATCTCACGATCGACGATCCCGACGTGGCGGCGCGCCAGTTCCTCGGCCTCGTCAATGCCGAATTGCAGACCACCTTCATGCTCGGCGGCACGCCGAGCGAGGATGAAGTGGTGCAGTCGGCGACATCAGGCGTGCGCACCTTCCTGCGCGCTTTCGGCAAGCGCCCTTCCCCGACCAGCGTCAAAAGACACACTGCGCTGGCTAACGCATAACATTTGCGGTTGCGGCGAAGCCGCCTTGCCGATCAAATCATTTGCAATAGTCCTGGCTTCGGCGCGGCGGCGATCTATATCAGGTTTACGCCGCCCTCAAGCTTGATTACAGCTATGCGGACGATTCAACGGAACCCGACCACCTCATGGCCGACGACCACATCCGCTACGACATTCTGGCCCAGGAGGCGTTGCGCGGCGTCATGCGCAAGGTCCTGGCCGAGGTCGCGCGCACCGGCCTCCCCGGCAACCATCATTTCTTCATCACCTTTCTGACCGGCGCGCCCGGCGTGCGCGTCTCGTCGCGGCTGCGCGAGCGCTATCCCGAGCAGATGACCATTGTCATCCAGTTCCAGTATTGGGATCTGAAGGTCACCGACACCGGCTTCGAGGTCGGCCTCTCCTTCTCCGACGTGCCGGAGAAACTCGAAATCCCGTTCTCGGCCGTGCGCGGCTTCTATGATCCCTCGGTCAATTTCGAGCTCGAATTCGACGTCAAGACCGATGCGCAGCCCGAAGAGGAACCGGCCGCACCGGCGCCCGAACCGCTGACCATCGTCTCCGAGAAGAAGCCGAAGGCGGACAAGAAGGCCGCCGCCGCAGAACCGGAAAAGAAGCCCACCGCCGCCGATGCCGGCACCAAGGGCGCCGAAGTGGTTTCGCTCGACGCCTTCCGCAAGAAATAGGCTTGGGATGGCCGACATCGTCAACCTTCGTCAGGCTCGCAAGCAGAAGGCACGGGCAGGCAAGGAACAGACGGCCAGCGAGAATCGCGCGTTGCACGGCCGCACCAAGGCCGAAAAGCAACGCGACCGCCTGATCGCCGACAAGAGCGCAACGTTCGTCGCCGGGCATCATCGCGAAAAGTCCGGCGAAACGAGCGAGCCCAGTGACGGTCAATGAGCGCCGTCGAAAAACGCTCGGTGACCATTCGCGGCCATCGCACCAGCTATTCCCTCGAAAAGCCTTTCCATGACGATCTCGTGGCGATGGCGGCGGCAAGGAAGCTGACGCTCGCCGCCCTGGTCGCCGAAGTCGACGAAACGCGGCCCCGCGACACCAACCTGTCCTCGGCGCTCAGGCTGCGTGTCCTGGAGTGGGCAAAGCGTGGCGCAGCCGGCGAGGTTTAAGAAGAAACCTCGCCTTCCTCTTTCCGGCGTCTGCTGCCGAAGCCAAGCAAGGTCGAGCGTTCGCGCTCCTCGGCCTGCTTGCGCGAGCGCACCCGCATAAGATCCTTCCACCCGACATAGCCGACCAGTTGCTGGTCTTCCCGGCTGACGACCGGCAGGTGCGATACATTGGCCATCAACAATTTGTCCGACAGCCATTCCAGATATTCGTCGGGATAGGCGAGCGTTACCTTGCTGCCGTTAAGCAGTTCGCCGAGCGTCGTCGTCCGGTGCTTGCCGGCACGGCGCCAGCGCAGGATCGCCGGCGGATCGATGAGGCCGAGCACCTGCCTGTTTTCGTCAATCACGGGAAAGCTCGGATGCCGGGTTTCCGGTGCGGTCAGGAAGGCGGCCGCCCCATGCAGCGTCATCGTCGCCGGCACGCTCTCGACCTCTGACGTCATCACCTCTCGCACCCTGGTCAGCGCGAAGGGGTCGACGCGATATTCGCGCACAAGGTGATGTCCTCGCCTGGCGATCTTCTCGGTCAGGATCGAACGCTTCATCAACAGCACGGTGACCGCGTGCGCCGCGGCACAGGCCGCGATCAGCGGCACCAGCACATGCGTGTTGCCGGTCAGCTCGACGGCGAAGAAAGTGGCCGTCAGCGGCGCGCGCATCGTGCCGCCCATGGTGGCGGCCATGGCCAGCAGCGCCCAGAAGCCCGGGTCCGCCGCCGGCAGGACCCCGGCTAGCACCGCCCCCATTGCCCCGCCCATTATCAACAGCGGCGCAAGCACGCCGCCCGAGGTCCCCGAACCGAGCGCCACGGACCAGATGACCGCCTTGACCACCAAAAGCAGCAGCGCCGCGGTGGCGATCGTGCGGCCGTCCAGCATGTCGGCGATGTTGTCATAGCCGACGCCGAGCGCCCGAGGGTCGATCAGGCCGCCTATGCCGACCGCAAGGCCGCCGAGCATCGGCCACCACATCCAGTGGATCGGCAGCTTCTGGAAGCCGTCCTCGCAGGCATAGACCATCTGCGTCAGCAGCCCGGACAAAAGACCCGCGCAAATGCCGACCAGCACCCAGCCGCCAAGGTCGAGGAAGGAAATCGCCATGCCGCCCTGGAACGGAAAGATCGGCCCCGGCATGTGCAGCACCGTGCGCTCCACCTCCGCCACGATGGCCGCCACCGCCACTGGAATGAAGCTGCGCGGCGTCCATTCGAACAGGAGCAGTTCCACCGCCAGCATGATGGCGGCGATCGGCGTGCCGAACACGGTGGTCATGCCCGCCGCCGCACCCGCCACCAGCAGCGTCTTGCGCTCGTTGTCGCTGACCGGCAGCATCTGCGCGATCAGCGAGCCGATGGCGCCGCCGGTCATGATGATCGGACCCTCGGCGCCGAACGGCCCGCCGGAGCCGATCGAGATCGCCGACGACAGCGGCTTCAGGATCGCCACCTTGGCGTCGAGCCTGGAGCGCCCGAGCAGGATCGCCTCGATGGCTTCGGGAATGCCGTGGCCGCGGATCTTCTCGCTGCCATATCTAGCCATCAGGCCAATGATCAGCGCGCCGATGACCGGAACGATGACGGCGGCGAGCCCGAGCGGCGTATCCTGCAGCTTCAGCTCGGCAAGCGAGAACTGGCCGAAATAGGCGATGTTGGTCGCCAGCCGTATCAGCTTCAGAAGCGCGATGCCGGCAAACAGCCCCGCGGTCGCCACCACCACCGCTATCGCGGCGACGAGCAGCACCCTGGCATCCGTGGTGAAATCCCTGAGATGACCGGGATTGGAATTGTGGGTCTTCATGGTGGCTTTGCTTCCTGGCGGCGGCCGTGTCTGGTTTTGCGGCACGGTCGAAGTGGCCAGCCGGCTGTCGGTCGGCTATGTATCGTAACACGATATATCTGTTCAAGCCGGTTTCGTTCGAAATTTCGTTTGAGCTTTCACCGGAAAACGAAGACATCTGCGATATGATGCAGCCGCCCAAGACACTACAGCCCAAGACACTACAGCCCAGGACCCCTCGCGCCGCCATCCGGCAATCCGACTACGAGCGGCTGTCGGAATTCCGCTACCTGCTCCGCCGCTTCCTCGAATTCAGCCAGGTGCAGGCCGAGGACGCCGGCCTGACCCCGCGCCAGCACCAGGCGCTGCTGGCGATCAAGGGTTTTCCAGGTGGCGGGCCGGTGACGGTGGGCGACCTGGCGGAGCGCCTGCGCATCCGCCACCACAGCGCCGTCGAACTGGTCAACCGACTCGGCGAGGCAGGACTGGTCGTGCGCGATCAGGACAAGGACGATCACCGCCGCGTGCTGCTGCGGCTGACCGAGCGCGCCGACGATTGCCTGGCCGAACTGTCTGCCGCGCATCTCGACGAACTCTCGCGCATCGAACCCATGCTGCGGCGCCTGCTCGACCAGGGCCACGACTGACGCCTCGGCGTCCCGCTGCAGGCCCGCCGAACGTATGCTCAGCCCGCGAAATACAATCGCCGAGCCATGCGAGCGCTCCTGTCCTGAGGATCGAAATAGGAAGTGGTCCAGTCTTCCTTTTCGATCAGAAAGCCCTGCTTCATATCCTCGGGCTTGGCGTCTGGATTTTTCTGCAGGAATATCTGGACAGCCTCGCGGAAAGCGTAGTGGGAATAGAGCCGCATATACTCTCCCAGATAGATGTCGGCGACCCGGGTATCGCCCTTGATGACGAGCATATTCTCGTCGTTGGTTTTTGTGCTCGCCTCGCTGAAATTGGCCGAGCCGGTCACCACGACAGGCTCGTCCGACAAGGGGTCGACCAGCATGAATTTCAGGTGAATCCAGTGAACATTGACGGGATTGGTGATGCGATCCAGCTCTTTCAGCCACTGGTCGAAATTGTTGAGCGTGATCCGATTGCCGATGGCCACGACAACGTTGGTTCGCGCCTGAAGCTTGCGGATGGCCGCGATCTGGGCTTCCTTGTTTTTGCCGTTCCACTCCTTTTCCATGAGGCCGAAGCGTAGCACGGCGTCGTCCTTTCCGTAGACATCGCGAAAGGTCTCGTTCATGCCGAATGCGAACGTCATGAAAAGCGCATCCTTGGCGCTCCCGGCGAGCTCTCCGTACCAATCCATCGCGTCGAGATTTGCGCGAGGGGAAAAGACCGGCGCCATCCCCTCCACGAATGTCGTCGCCGGAGCCGGCGTCTGGTCGATCGTCCAGGTTTTGTAGGGGCTGCCGCTGGAGGTCTCCGGGTCGGTTCTGAGCTTTTCGTAGAAGGCGAGGTACTTGTCCGCGATGTCCTTGTTCTCGGTGACATGTGTGCAGTTCGCGTGTCCGAACAGGCCGTTTTCGGTAAGATTTGTCGAACCGAACAGCACAGCCTGGGATACCCCATTCTCCGTCAGCACCAGGAACTTGTTGTGCATCAAAGTGCCTTTGGTGCGAGGCACGGTGATCGACTTTATCTTGCTGGCGCCAATCGCGGTTTCGTTTTTCGTGTGTGGTCCCGTCGCGTTGTCGATATCATCGAAAACCACGGAGACATCGACACCGCGGGCCTTTGCCGCTCGCAGTTCGTTGAGCACTGTCGGCCATTGGAATTCGTAGAACGCTCCTCTCAGGGCAAAGCCGTTACCCGTGGCGCGTTGAATGAACGCGATGATACTCTCGATAAGGCCGCGCGAAAGCCAGTCATAGGCAGCCGGCCCGACATCCTTTGGCATCTTGTTTTGAAAACGACGGGCATATTCCTGCGTTGCGGGTGAACCGCGATTGAAGTTGATCGTGTGCTTGGCGCCGACGATCGGCTCGGTGGTGACTTCGACATCGACTGAAACACGCTGCTCAAGTGCTCTCGGGTCACCATACATCGCGACGATCGTGTAAACGTAGTTGTGAGCGGGCTTGGCACTATAGTCCGCCCATTGGAAGCTCTGGAACGGATGAAACAAACTGGAGTATTGTCCTCCTGCGGCCGGATGCGGCACAACGCTTTCAAAAACCTTCGCGCCGGACATCCAGTAAGATTCGCCTTCCGACTTGTCGGCACGCTTGATGCCAAAACCGCGAAGACCTTGACGCATCGCATCGGTAATGTTCAGGCCGAGAATGACGACGTGAGATCCAGCCACTGCATTGACCGTAAGTCCTTTGTTTGCCTGATGATTTCTCATTTTCCACCCCACCCCTGCCTTCCCCGCCACGCACTTCGGCGCGGCCGGCAAGTTATAGAGTACTCCCAATACTCTCGGTTTTAAATGGACATGAACTCTGCTCTACGGGTATTTTTACTTGCGGGAGACAAATCATTCCTGAGACTGTACTTAGCCGGCTTGCCAAGGCAGCGTTCCAAGATTGCGTGCGCGGGCGCCCGAAACCGGAAAGGCTGTCCTTGTAGGGCCAGCTACTGCAGCGACTTCAACAGATTGTCGACCGTGAAGGGATTGGCTTTCGGCTTGGCCGGAGCCGGATTGTCGTTGGCCGGCGCAGGCTCGGCCTTGGGCGCCTGCTGCGCCGCCTTGCGCTCGGCTTCGAGCCTGGCTTTTTCCTGGGAGGCGCTGCGCATCGCCTCCTCCGCCTTCTGGCGCTCCTGCTCGGCCTGCGCCTTGGCCGCCTCGTCGGCTGCCTGCTGTTCCGCCGCGGCCTTGGCCTCGGCATCGGCCTTGGCCTTCGCGTCCGCGTCCGCCTTGGCCTTTGCTTCCGCCTCGGCCTTTGCTTTAGCCTCCGCTTCGGCCTGTGCCCGAGCGTCGGCTTCCGCCTTCGCCTTGGCGTCGGCCTCGGCTTGCAGGCGCGCCGCTTCCTCCCGTTGGCGCAGTTCCTCAGCGGCCTTGTCGCGGGCATCCTGAAGTGCCGCGTAGTAGCGTACCTCGCGCCGCAACCGTTGTTTCTCGAGCAGCGCGGCCTGCATCGCCTCGACGCGCTGCTGTTCTTTTTCCAGCGCGCGCTGGGTCAGGAACTGCGCCAGCGGCTCGCTGTCGAACTGTCGTTTGACGGCGCCGAACGGCCCCTCGGCGGTGAAATTCACGGCCGGTTCGGAGCCGACCAGCGCTTCGTCGCCGGGCCGATAGGTGACCGCGCCCTTGGCCGAAACCGTGCTGGCGTTGAGGTCGGCCGTGATGTCGGCCGACAAGGTCGCCGCCGGATTTTCAAGGCTGATCGGCGGCGCCCTGAGCGTGCCGCCGGCAATCGTGAAGGCGACCTCGGCGTCCTTTGCCTTAAAGCTGCCGTCGGCGGCGATGCCGGGCGCGAAGCCGGCGGTCTTGGCGGCGTCGATGTCGCGGCCGATCGCATCCGCCTTGGCGAGGAAGGCGCTGAAGGCATCGGGATTGACGCCGGCGATTTGCAAACCCTTCAGCGTCGCCGTGCCGGATCCCGACAGGGCGGCGACCATGGCGTCGACCGACTTGCCGCTGGTCGACAGCGTCGTCGAAAAATCGCTGGTGCCGCCGATGCCCGCATCCGGCAACACGTCCGCCAGATCGGCGCCCGCCAGTTTCATCTGCCCCGTGAAAAGCCCCGTGCCCTCATTGTTCTTCAACTCGAACAGGCCGGTCAGCGCCCCGCCGAGGAACTTGGCCTTGAGATCGGCCACTCGAATGCCTTCCGGGTCGAGTTTAAGCGAGAAGGCCGCGTCATAGGCGGTGGCGAACGGGCCGGCGGCCAGCGACGCCGTGGTCAGGTCGAGATCGGCGGTGAACGGCAGGCTGGACTTCTGGCTGAACGGCGCCGACGGCCAAACGCCGGGCCTGTCACTCTTGTCGGTATTGTCGCTCTTGTCGGCCCCGTTCTTGTCCAGGAGAAAAGCGGAATCGCCAAACAGCGCCACCGCCATCGGATCGAGGTCGAGTTCGTCGAGCGCCAGCGCGCCGGCCAGATGCGGCACGCCGTCCTTGCCGTCCACGCCCGGCTTCACATCGAGATTGATGTCGCCGGACACGGCCGCCTCGTTGATGGCGCCACTGAGCCCGGAGAGCACCAGCAGGCCGTTGCCGTAATCGGCTTGCGCGGCCAGCGATGTCGACATGCCCGCCCCCATGCCGGGCAGGCCGATGCCCGTCGTCATCAGCCATGGCTCGATGTCGGAGGCGTCGAGGTTGACCTTGCCCTTGGCCATCGGACCTTGTGGCGTGTCGGCGACCGTCCCCTCGAAGCCGGCCTTGAAGTCGTTGCCGGCAAGGCTGAAGCTTGTCGTCAGGCCGCCGCCAAACGTGCCCTTGGCCTGGATGTCGGTGCTTGCCTCCCCCAGCATGCCGAGTGGCAGCGCCGGCAGACCGTAGAGCGCCAGCAAGGCGGTGGCGTCCGGGTTTTTGGCATTGAAAGTCAGCGTAACCGGGGCGTCGGCTAGCTTGTCCACGGCGCCCTTCCCCGACAACGAGGCGGAAAAGGCCGAGCCGCCGGCCTTGCCTTGCCCGCTCACCGCCAGGCCCGTGGTGCCGTCGCCATTGTCGGCGGCACTGGCCACGAGGTCGATGCGCGCATCCTGGAAAAGGTCGGGATAAGCGGCGGCGCGGCCTGCTAGCCCCTTCAGCACGACATTGTCAGGATAATGCCGTGCCGCGACATCGATCAGCGGTTTCAGGTCGACTGCGACCACCGAGGCGTCGAGCTTGCCGGTCGGGCTCGCCGGGAAATCCTTGATCCGGCCGGTGGCGCTGATCGAGGCGCCAGCCAGTCCCCCGACCGACAGCCGGTCGATTTCGACCAGCCCATCCCGCAGCCTGAGCGCGGTATCGACCGTGTCGGCGGTCAAGCCGCCGGCGCTGACCGGCCCGGCCTTGATCTGGAAATCGAGGTCGCGGTCGGCGAAGCGATTGGCGCCCTTGTCGCTGACGAAGATCGAGGCGAAGGCCGCCAGCCCGTCGACATCGAGATCGCCGCCCTCGAGCCGCATCAGCACCGAGGGCCTGGCGTCGTCGGGCTGGCTGGAATCGATGCGGCCGGAAAACTTCGCCTTGCCGAGGATCAATTCGAGATCGCTGAAGGACTGATGGTTGGCTGAAAGGTCCACCTTGGCCTTGAAGCCGGCGGCGGGCAGACGGCGGATCGCCTCGTCGACATCCTTCGACAGCCACGCCGCGAAACCTGAAGGTTGCGCCACCGCCAGCAACAACGAGCCGGTGAAGCCGAAATGGCTCTGCACGTTGAGCATGACCTTGCCGTCGGCTTCCAGCTTGGTGCGGCCGGGCAAGGTCGCGGCGAGCGATTTCACCAACCAGCCGTCATCGACCGGCTCGGCGGAAAGATGGACATCGCGCACCGTGGTGTCGCCGGCCACCACCGCCGGCAGCTTGACCTCGACCGTGCCGGGAATGGTCGGCTTCGGCAGGTCGAGCAGCGCCTGTTCCAGCCCCGCTATGCGCTGGTCGAGCGTCAGGCCGGCACCAGCCTGGGCGCCCACCGCCTCGTCGAACTGCACCTGCGCGCCATTGGCCTCGATGGCAAAACTCGGCTTCTGGCCGAGATCTACCGAGGCCTTGCCGTCGGCGGTGTAGGGATTGTCGAGCGGACCGGTCTCGAAACGGAATTCATCGACGCCAAGCTTCTGGTGGTCGAGCGAGAACTTGCCGTTCAGCCGGAAGCCCGGATCGGGCTTGCCGGCGCTGACCTTCACCGTCTCGCCATCCGTGCCGCGCAGCTCGGCTGAATTTTGGCCTGTACTATCCTTGTCCGCACCCGAAATCTTGAACTGGCCGGAATAGACCGCCGCGCCGTTGACGATGCCGGCATTGCCGTCAGTCTCGATGACCAGCGGATAGGCATCGGGGTCGGCCTTCAGCCGCAGCCGCAACTGCCCGGAGGGCTCGGCCTTGCCGGTCGACGCCGTGACATTGGTGCGCAATCCGTCCAGGCGCAGCGTGCCGTCCATGCGCCATGGGCCGGCCAGCGACTTGGCCGAAATGGTCGAGTTGATCTCGGAAAAGATATGGCTGCGGCCGCCGGCTTCATGGCGCAGTTCGATCTGCCCCTCCGTCACCGTCAGCTTCTCGATCGAGACCTGGCCGGGGTCGAACGGCGAGGACGGGCGCATCGCCCAGTCGACGGTCCCGTCGGCTGCGATGTCTATGGTCGCCCTCGGCCGCACCAGCCGCATGTCGAAGATCAGCACCTCGCCGCGCAGGAAGGGTGCGAGTTCGGCGTCCATCGAAAACGTCTCGACCGTCATGGCCGGCTGGCCGTCGGGACCGCCGGCCACGGCGACGTTGGAAAAGGTCACCGAGGGGAACGGCAGCAGCCTTGCCGTGGCGTCGCCCTGCACGGTGACCTTGCGGCCGAGTATGGCGCTTGCCTCGCGCTCGAACTCGGCGCGGTAGCCGGTCCAGTCGACAAAATACGGCACCACCAGCGCCGCAAGCAGCACCAGCACGAACAGGCCACCGAAGATCACGAACAGGCGTGCGAGCATCAGCTCCGAACAGGTTGATTGCAATTCCGCCGCACTCTACCCGCATCCGCGTGTCGATAAAGAGGCAATTCATCCGCTGTTGCGTCATCCCGGACGATCTGAAACAAATCCTCGAAAAAGCGGAGATTTTTGGATGTCGGGCAAGAACTGGGACCGCGTGCCGATCGATGCGCAGAGCGTCGACGCGCCGCTTTCGCAATCGGCGATTTTCCTTGTTGCCACCGTCGCCGGCGATCAGCCCGCCCTGGCCAAGGTTTGTTCCGTGCTCGGCGAGCTCGACGACCTGGTCAAGAACGTCGGCTTCCGCGACCTCGGCGGGCGCCTGTCCTGCATCGCCGGCATCGGAAGCGATCTCTGGGACCGCCTGAGCCCAGGCCGGCGGCCGCTGGAGCTGAAACCGTTCGCGCCGATCAAAGGCGCGGTCCATTCGGCGCCAACGACACCGGGAGACCTGCTCTTCCACATCCGCGCCGAGCGGCCCGACATGTGCTTCGAATTCGAGCGCATCCTGCTCGACAGGCTTGGTCCCGGCGTGAGCGTCGTCGATGAAGTGACCGGTTTCCGCTATTTCGATGCCCGCGACCTGCTCGGCTTCGTCGATGGCACCGCCAACCCTACCGGCCTCGATTTGCCCGCCTCTGCGCTGGTCGGCGACGAGGATGCCGACTTTGCCGGCGGCAGCTATGTCGTGGTGCAGAAATATCTGCACGACATGCAGGCCTGGGCGCGCATTCCCACGCCCGAGCAGGAGGCGATCATCGGCCGTACCAAGATCGACAACATCGAAATCGACGATGACGACGCACCGCGCAAATCGCACAAGTCGCTCGCCACCATTGAGGATGCCGACGGCAACGAGTACGACATTTTGCGCGACAACATGCCGTTCGGCAGGCCCGGGCAGAACGAGTTCGGCACCTATTTCATCGGCTATTCCAGATATCTCTGGGTCACCGAAAAAATGCTGCGGCGCATGTATGTCGGCGACCCGCCGGGCGCCTACGACCGGCTGCTCGATGTCTCCACGCCGCACACCGGCACCACCTTCTTCGCGCCGACGCGCCCGATGCTGCAGACGCTTGTCCAGGCGAAGTAAGAGAAGATTTGCCGCTGCGCGGTAGAACCGCGGCTGGCCGGCCGCCCGCCAGAGCTCAGCGTGCGTCGCGCTTGGTTTGCGCCACCTTGGCCGCCTTGCGCTGCCGGCCGAGTTCCGCCGGTCGAACCAGGCTTGCAACCTTCTGGTTGGCCACGGTCCGCATGCCTTTGTGCGCCGTGCGCGAATTGTGCGAGAGACCGTCCGGGGCTTTCTGCTTCAGGGCCAGCGCCTTGCGCGCATTGTCGACCAGCGAAATGCGGGCCGCCAGTTGGCGGCGCCTCTCGGCCTCGCCGTTAAGCCGCCGCATCGCCATCGCCAGCACCGCGAGCTTCACTTGCGAGCCGCCGTCGGCCTTCGAGGGCGTAGCGCCCTTTGCCGCGCCTTTGCCGCGTATCTCGCGCCGCCGGCGATGCGCCTCGGTCTGCGCCTTGTCGCGCCGTTCCCGCAACAGCTTGACCAGCCCGGAAAGGTCGGCGTCCGACAGCTCTTGCACCGCCGGATGGTGCGACTTCTCCACCAGTTCCTTTTCATCGGCGCTGAGAGCGCGCGCTTCTTCCTTGCGTGAAATGGCCATGACAGTCCTCCTCAGCCGGCACGCCTGTCTTTCCGGGCTTGCCACTTGAGGAGCCTCGACCCGAATGGCGGCGCGGTCAAGACGCGCTCTTCGAGATGCCCTTAGTCCATGTCGGGCAATATCTTGCCCGGGTTCATGATGTTTCGCGGGTCGAGCGCCTGTTTGATCGTGCGCATGATGTCGACGCCGTGGCCGAGTTCATGGCGCAGGAAACCGATCTTGCCCTGGCCGATGCCATGCTCGCCGGTGCAGGTGCCCTCCATGGCGATCGCCCGCATGTTGAGCCGCGCGACGAATTTCTCCGACAGCGCGATTTCCTTGGGATCGTTGACGTCCATCAGCACCAGCACATGGAAATTGCCGTCGCCGGCGTGACCGACGATCGGCGCGATCAGCCCCATCTCGGCGATGTCGGCCTCCGTCTCGGTGACGCATTCGGCAAAGCGCGAGATCGGCACGCAGACATCGGTCGATAGGCCCTTGGCGCCCGGCCGCAAGGTCAGCGACGCCCAGTAGGCGTCATGCCTGGCCTTCCACAGTTTGGTGCGCTCCTCGGCGACGCTGGTCCACAGGAACGGCCCGCCGCCATTTTCGTCCGCGATCATGCCGAAAGTCTCGGCCTGTTCGGCAACGCCCGCATCGCTGCCGTGGAACTCGACGAACAGGCATGGGCTCTCGGGATAATCGAGCTTGGAATAAGTCTTCATCGCCCGCATCTGCAGCGCGTTGACCAGTTCGATGCGCGCCACCGGGATGCCCATCTGGATCGTCGCGATCACAGCGTTGCAGGCCGCCTCGACGCTCGGAAACGGACAGACGCCGCCCGAGATCGCCTGCGGAATGCCTTGCAGCTTCAAGGTCAGCGCGGTGATGATGCCGAGCGTGCCTTCCGAGCCGACCAGCAGCCGCGTCAGATCGTAACCGGCCGAGCTCTTCTTCGCCCGCTTGCCGGTCGTCACCGTCTCGCCATCGGCCATGACGGCGGTCAGCGACAGCACGTTCTCGCGCATCGTGCCGTAGCGCACCGCATTGGTGCCGGAGGCCCGCGTCGCCGCCATGCCGCCGAGCGAAGCGTTGGCGCCCGGGTCGATCGGGAAGAACAGGCCGGTGTCGCGCAGATGCCGGTTCAGGTCCTCGCGCGTCACGCCAGGTTCGACGGTGCAATCCAGATCCTGCGGATTGACCGAAAGAATGCGATTCATCCGCGACGTGTCGACCGAGATGCCGCCCCCGGGCGCGTTGGTGTGGCCTTCGAGCGAGGAACCGACGCCAAACGCGATGACGGGCACGCGGTGCGCCGCGCAGGCGCGCACGATCTCCTGCACCTCGGCCGTCGTCTCCGGGAAAGCGACGCCGTCCGGCGCCTGCGTCGGGATATAGGTGGTGGTGTGCGCGTGCTGCGCGCGGACGGCCTGGCCGGTCTGGAACCGCTCGCCGAGCCGCTGCTTGAGGATGCCGAGCACCGCCGCGATGCCTTCCTCGTTGCGTTCGACCGGATTGAGGTCGCTCAGAGCCATGAATTCCTCCGCGAATGGACCAGCGCCCATGCTTGTTATGCAGCTATGGATGCCTAAAGCAATTCCAGGAAAAGTGTGAAGCGGTTTTACGTCCGGAATTGCGTCAGAACAGAAAAGTCTCCGCAGCCACGCTCTGTCCAGCACCAGAACAAGGAAGTTTCAATGTCCATCCCCGCCCCCTTCGTCTCCAGGCCCATGGACATCGAGAAGGACTGGATCGACTACAACGGCCATCTCAACATGGCCTATTACAACGTGCTGTTCGACCGCTGCTCGGACGAGGCCTTTGAGGCGATGGGCATGGGGCTGGACTATGTGAAAGAGCGGCGGCTCACCATCTACACCGCCGAAGTTCATGTCTGTTACGTCAGGGAGCTGCATCTGGACCACAAGGTCACGGTTTCCTTCCAGCTCATCGACCATGACGAGAAGCGGCTCAGGGCCTATCAGGAAATCCGCCATGTCGATGGCTGGCTCGCCGCCACGTCCGAGACCTTGTCGCTCCATGTCGACATGTCGGGGCCGAAGGTGGCGCCCTTCCCGGCCGATGTGCTGGCCAGGATCGAAGCCATGCGCGCGGCGCATTCGGTGCTGCCCATGCCCGAGCGCGCTGGCCGCTCGATCGGCATCAAGCGCAAGCAGGGCTGACCAACAACAACCGGGCTTTGGCCTCAAAGCCACACCCTCGATCCAAAATCGCCGGACCTTCGCATCGGCCGGCACGCGTGCTTGAAGAGGCCCCACACCCGCGTTAACCTTACCGAGGTTTTAACGGGAACAAGCCATTTGAGCCGTTGAACGACTCAGCGGAGCGGTCGAAAACGTCCGCATCAGGGTTGTTTACGGGCGGCGGGGCGAAGCCGGTTCGAGGGACGTGCATGAAAACCGACATCAAGGTCGAGGTGGACAGGCTGGCCGCCGATCCGCGCATATCTGACTATGATTTCTGGCGTTCGCTCAAGAATGTCGACAACGAGATTTTTCACATCGCCAACAACAACGAACCGATCCCGTTCGACATGATCCGCTGGCGCAGCATCCTGAAGCGCGCCCGCCTGAAGCGCGGGCATGCGTGAGGCAAGCGATTCGACCAGTTGTCCATCCCGACAGTCAGCGCTGCCCCTCATAGCCCTGCCGGGCATTTCTCCCCGTATAGTGACGGGGAGAAAGACGCTTCCGCCCAAGATTTCGCCAATCGTTGCGGAAATGGCGGCGACGTTGCTGGCAGCGCGACATCTCCAGCAAACATCTCGCCGAGATCAAACCTGCCGCTTGAGAACGCCCAGCGGCGAGCGCGCCACCACCGGTGACGACTGGATGATCGCGGTGTTGGTCATCGCGTAGGGAATGATGCGGTCGATCACCCGTTCGAGTTCGGCCACCGAGGCGACATGCGCCAGCGCGATGAAACAGTCCTCGCCGGTGACCCGGTCGCATCGCGCGATCTCCGGCAGGTCACGAATGATCTCGGCCACGACAGCCAACTGCCCCGGCACCGGCCGGATGCGCAGCCAGGCCGACAGTTTCAGGCCAAGTGCTGCGGGGTTGATCTTGACGCAATAGGCCTCGATCACGCCGTTCTCCTGCAGCCGCTTGATCCGCTCTGCCACGCTCGGCGCCGACAGGCCGACCGAGCGCGCAAGCTCCGCCGTGCTGGCGCGCGCATCCTTTTCCAGCAGGCACAGGATCTTCATGTCGGCCGCGTCGAGGTCAATATTTTTGCTTCGAAGGCGTTTCAGGCAAAACTCCTTGCTTCTGGGAAATAAATGATCGGATGCACCGACCATCATCCATGTAAATCGGCAAAACCGGCTGCGATACTGATCTCATGAATGAGCAGACGCAAGCCCCGCCTTCCAGCCCTGCCCTTGCCGGTCCTGTGCTCGCCGGTCCTGTGCTCGCCGGGCTGGCGACAAGATTGCCGCCGCATGTCTGGTTCGGCGTCAGTGCCGTCTTCCACTATCTCGGTCCGGCCTTCGCCGTGCTGCTGTTCCCGCATGTCGGCGTGCTCGGCATGGCATGGCTGCGCATCGCCACAGCGGCGCTGATCTTCGCGCCGCTGACCCGCCCCTGGCGAACCTTCGCCCGCGCCGATATTCGCACGCGGCTTCTGCTCATTGCCTTCGGCGCTTGCCTGGCGGTAATGAACTGCTCATTCTACCTGGCGCTTGACCGCTTGCCGATCTCACTAGTGGCGGCGATCGAATTCGTCGGCACCATCGGCATTGCGCTTGCCGGCCTCAGGAGCGCCCGCAATCTGGCCGCTCTTGCCATCGCCGTCACCGGCACCTTGCTGTTGATCGACGTCAAATGGGCAAGGGACCCCGTCGGGCTGTTCTGGGCTTTCCTCAACGGCGCGCTCTTTGTCGGTTACATCGTGCTTGGCCACCGTATCGCCCGCGCGGGCGCCGGCGACGGCATCGCCGGCCTGGGTGCCGCCATGGCGGTCGCCTTCGTCGTCGTGCTGCCGATCGGCCTGACCGACGCGTTGCCGGCCTTTTTCTCGCCGCCGCTGCTCGTCGCCGCCATCGGCGTCGGCATCTGTTCTTCGGTGATCCCCTATGTCTGCGACCAGCTTGCCATGGCGCGTTTGCCGCGCGCGAGCTTCGCGCTGATGCTGTCGCTGCTGCCGGTCACCGCGACGCTGATCGGCATCCTCGTGCTGCGCCAGATCCCCGCCCAAGCCGATTGCCTCGGCATCGCGCTGGTCGTGGCCGGCGTCGCGCTTCACAGGCCGGCCTCCGCCGGCTAGCCGAGAAATCCCTTTCGTCCCAGCAGGTTGCAAAAAGCTTCCCTTGGTTCCCCGCCTGCGACGAACTGCGACAGGCGGACCGAGATTGAACCAAATCCGCGTTCGAGCCGTTGTCCCCCACGAAAAAATGGCTTGGAGCGACGCGATGGACACGAAAAGGACCAGGGAACCGGCCGACGCATGGCACATGACCGACGACCTTCATGCAGAACAGGGTAAGGGTGATCCCTTCGCCGCAGCCATCCGCGCCACACGCATGTCGATGATCATCACGGACCCGCGCCGGCAGGACAATCCGATTGTCTTCGCCAACGACGCCTTCCTTCGCATGACAGGCTATGAGCGTCATGAAGTTCTCGGCAGGAACTGCCGCTTCCTGCAGGGACCGAAAACCGAAAAGGCCGCGGTCGCACAGATACGCGCCGCGATCGCGGACGAGACCGATCTCAGCGTCGATATCCTGAACTACCGCAAGGACGGCTCGAGTTTCTGGAATGCGCTCTACATCAGCCCGGTCTCCAATGACAAAGGCGAAGTGCAGTTCTTTTTTGCCTCCCAGCTCGACGTTTCCGACCGCAAGCGCTCCGAACACCGCATAACCGCGGACAAGGAACGCTTCGAGAAGGCCGTCAAGGAACGCACCGCCGAACTCGAAGCGGCGCTCGAGGCGCAGACCACGCTTCTGCATGAAGTCGATCATCGCGTTAAGAACAATCTGCAGATGATCTCCTCGCTCATCCTGATGCAGAGCCGGACAGTCAGCGACGAAAATCTGAAGCGCTCGCTGGGCACCATGCTGGAGCGCATCGAGGCGCTCAGCACCGTGCATCGCCGGCTCTACCAGTCCAAGGATGTCAGCAAGTTCGATGTCTCGGACTTCGCCAGGGATCTCATCTCCGACCTGCTGACTGCTTCGGGACGTTCGGAAATCAATCCGACACTCGAACTCGAGCCCATCGTGGTCCCGGCCGAGAAGGCGACGCCGGTGGCGCTGATGGTCAACGAACTCGTCACCAACGCGCTCAAGCATGCCTTCAAGGAAAGGCCCGACGGCACGAAATCGGGCAGCATCGGCATCAAGATGAGCCAGCCGGACGGCCATTTGAACATCGAGGTCTCGGATGACGGCGTCGGGATGGCTGGCGCCAATGGCGACGCCTCCTTCGGCATGCGGCTGATCAAGTCGCTTGCCCGCCAATTGCGTGCCGACATCGAATGGCGCGATGCCGGTCCCGGCACCCGCGTTGTCATTTCGATGCCCAATGGACCACAGCATAAGGGGAACCTGTCATGACCGACTCACTAAAGATCCTGATCGTCGAGGACGAGGCGCTGCTGGCCATGGAGTTGGAAAGCCTGGTGGAGGACGCCGGCCACAGCGTCGTTGGCTGGGCAACATCGCTCGCCGAAGCGAGGGCCATGATCGATTCCACGCGGGCCGATATCGCCTTTGTCGACATCCACCTCACCGACGGCCCGACCGGCATCGACGTCGCCGAATATATCGACGGCAGGAAGAACGCCATGGTCGTGTTCATGACCGCCAACCCGAAGCGTATTCCCGACCATTTCGCCGGCGCGATCGGGGTCATTGCCAAACCCTACACGACGAATGGGGTGACCTCCGCCTTGCGTTATCTGCAGGAAGGTGTGCGGCGTCCGCCGCCCACATCGGAACGTCCGGCGGGCTTCACCTTGTCGCCCGCCTTCGAGACTGTCTGGGCGCCGGGACGCTGACGGCGGTCAAGCCAGCTTCTGCTTGAGGAAAGCGATTGTCCTGCCCCAGGCGAGATCGGCCGCTTTCTTGTCATAACGGGCGGCCGAAGTGTCGTTGTTGAAGGCATGGTTGGCGCCTTCATAGACATAGACCGTGTATTCGACATGCGCGGCGTCGAGTTCTTTCTTGAAGGCGTCGATGCCGGCATTGGTGCGCTCGTCCAGACCGGCATAATGCAACAGCAGCGCGGCCTTGATCCTCGACGCGTCGGCGGCCTTGGGCTGCATGCCGTAATAGGCGACGCTGGCGGCAAGGTCTGGCGCGTTGACGGCCAGCATGTTGGCGGTGCCTCCGCCCCAGCAGAAGCCGACGGCACCGACCTTGCCGTTGCCGTCCTTGTCGGCCTTCAGGAAGGCGACCGTCGCCACGCCGTTGGCCACGGTCCGTGCCGGGTCGAGCTTTGTGAACATATCGCGCGCCTTGTCCTCGTCGGTGGGCGTGCCGCCGAGCGGCGACAGGAAATCGGGCGCCAGCGCCACGAACCCTTCCAACGCCACGCGCCGGGCGACGTCGCGGATATGCGGGTTGAGCCCCCTGTTTTCATGGATGACGATGACGGTGCCGAGGTTGCCGGCCTGGTTCGCCGGCTTGACCAGATAGCCCTTCATCTCGCCGTCGCTGCCGGGATAGGTGATGTCCTCGCCCTTCACGCGGGCATCGGTTTCGGCCACGATCGCCGCCTGGGCCGAATTCGCCGCCAGCATCGGCGCGATCGCGGCGGCGGCCGCACCCGATCCGGCAAGCCTGGTCAGTTGCTCCATGAAGCGGCGGCGATCCAGCGTCAGATGCGTGTATTCGTCATAGGCATCGATCATCGCCTGGGTGATGACGGTCTTGGTGGTGGGGTCAGGCATGGGGTTTTCTTCCTCGATCTCGCTGTCTCGGCTTCGGTTCGGTGTCTGGGCCATTGGCAAGATAGGGGCGAGCCTCGCACCGTCCAGTCACGGCTCGGTGACGCCTTAAGTCGCTATCCGCCTCGGTCCGTGGATCATCACGTTTCTGTCATCGGTGACAAATCTTGATGGCGCTGCCACAATAGTGGGGGAAACTGACTGACCAGCCGCCCCATCCGGCGGCCACGGTCCTGAAGGAGCGAAAGCGATGACGATGCCCTCACCGATCCTGGCAACCGCCTTCGTGGTGGCCGTCGCTGCCATTCTGTCCCTGCGCGCGAGCATCGCCGCTGCCGGAAAAAAATCCATGGTCAGGGTTCGCAGCCGCGAGCGCCATTCGGCAACCACGAAAACCCAGGGGTGAGGTGAAGTCATGGACGTACAGGACATCGTGAACACCGTCTCGCAGAAGGCCGGTATCGATCAGGTAACGACCGAAAAAGTCGTCGGCACCATTTTCTCGGTACTCGAGCACGAGGCGGAAGGCACCAGCGCCTCCTCCTTCTTCGCCAAGATTCCGGGCGCCGACGTGCTGGCGCAGAAATATGACGTCATGGCCGCCGCCCCGGCAGGCGGCGGTGGCGGCTTCCTGTCCTCGCTGCAGGGCGCGCTTGGCGGCGTGCTCGGCGAGAAGGCGGGCGCGCTGATCAATGGCCTCGCCGCGCTCAAGGCCTCCGGCCTCGACATGGCGCAGATCCAGAAGGCCGGCGAGACGCTTGTCCAGCAGGCCGAGGCGGCCGCCGGCCCCGATTTGACCAACCAGGTGCTGGGCTCGGTGCCGAGCCTGAAGAGCCATCTCGGGCTCGGCTGAGGCGGGAGAGCCGATCGAAGTGTGAGGGCCGCTCGGCATGCGACCTTTTACTGGCCACGGTCGGCGCCGCCCCTCATCGCCCTGCCGGGCACTTCTCCCCGTATAGTGACGGGGAGAAGGACGCCGCCTTCAATGGTTAGCCAGTTGTCAATGTGCAGGAAGGGCGCCAAGGCTGATACTTGTCCAGCGGATAGATGGGTAACAGATTGAACCGGATACATAGGTAACAGTTTTCTCCCCCTATGTAGCGTTCGCCGCAGCGCCAAGCGGTGCGGTTGGCGCGGCGCTGCGGCGAACCAGTTTCATGTGCTTCTTGTCGATGAAGCCGAGCGGATGGGCGTAGAAGCGTATGGCCCATTCGCCATTCTCGGTCTCCTCGATGGCGATCGGTTCGCCGACCAAGGTGGCCGAGATATAGATCTCGGTTCCTTGCCATTTGACGGCGCCGTTCTGGCGCACGCCGCGCACCGCCGCCTCGGCCGGATAGTCGGGTTCGGGAACGCTCTTGGGCATGGGCCGGTTCGAGGAACGGTAATGCTGTGACGGGGTGTCCATGCCAAGCGCCTCATGGGGACGCTCCTCATTGTAGCTGCGCCGGAAGGCCTCGAAGGCCCTGGCTTGAGCCGCCCTGTCAGCCTGCGGTGCGTTGGCCATTGGCAGCATGGTCAGATGGAAACGCTCATGGCGCCCGTTCTGCTGCGGCTTGCCTGGCCGAATGCGTTCCAACGCAATGCCGAGCTTGATGAAGCGCACGCTAAGCGGCGTCAGCCCTGTGACGCCGCTCGACGCAAATGGTGAGCCGTTGTCACTTCGGATGCGATCCGGCAGACCGTGCTGGGCAAACAGCCGCTCAAACACCGGCCACGCCTCCTCGTCGGCCGTCGAGCCCGTCGCCTCGAGCCCCAGCAGGTAGCGGCTCCACGCATCCATCACCGTCAACGGCTCGCAGCGCCACCCGTCGCGCGTCCGGAACCAGCCTTTGTGATCTGCCGTCCACACCGCATTCGGCTCCGCTGGCTGCGGCCACGGCCCATTGCCAACAGCCCGCCAGCGCTTGCGCCGGCCTCCCACAAGACCATGCCGCTTCAGGATCTCACCCGCCGTCGACACCGATGGCCAGACGCAGCCTGGCTCGCTGCGCCTCAGTCGGGCCATGATCTTCTTGGGACCCCACAGCGGATGCACTTCCTTCTCAAACACGATCCGCTCAACCAGCGCCGCTGCCGTCGCACGGCCGTGCTCAAGCGGTGCACGTGGCCGATCTTGCAAGCCTTCCGGGCCGAATTCTCGGTAGCGTCCGAGCCATTTGTAGCCCGTCTTGCGTGAAATCTCGAAGCCAGCGCAAAGCTGCGTCATCGTCTCCTCGCCAGAAAGGCATTCCACAACAAAACGAAGCCGCTCATCCATGAGCACAGTCTCTCGCCAAACCATCGCCGGTCCTCCCGGCAAACGAGAAAACTGTCACCCATCTAATCGGTCCATTCTGTTACCTATCTATCCGGGTCGGACATACTGCTCCTTCTCCCCGTCACTATACGGGGAGAAGATGCCGGCAGGCAGATGAGGGGCGGCGCCGACGTTGCCGGAAAAATTGCATAGCTGCCAGACCACCACCCTCCCAGATCCCCCTTCGCCTACTTCGGCAGCGCGTAGGCCATCACATAATCGCCCGGCTTGGTGCCGACCGAGCCGTGGCCGCCGGCAACGATGACCACGAACTGGCGCCCGTCGGCGACCGTATAGGTCATCGGCGTCGATTGCCCTCCCGCCGGCAACCTGGCCCGCCAGAGCTGCTTGCCCGACGTCAAATCATAGGCGCGCAGATAATCGTCAACGGCGGCACCGAGGAAAGCGACGCCGCCGGCGGTGATCATCGGACCGCCGATGCCGGGCACCCCGACCTTCAGCGGCAGCGGCAAAGGCGTCATGTCGTAGATGGTGCCGTTGCGGTGCTTGTAGGCGATCTGTCCTGTCCTGAGATCGGCGCCGGCGACATAGCCCCAGGGCGGCGCCTGGCAGGGGATGCCGAGCGGTGACAGGAACGGCCCCATCACCACCGCATAGGGCGCGCCCTCATTGCGGTTCAACCCCTGCTCGCTGCCGCGCCCCCCATCCGGCGGCGGCACCTGATCGCGCGGAATGAGTTGGGACTTGAATGCCAGGTAGGTCGGCATGCCGAACATCACCTGCCGCACCGGATCGACCGCCACCCCGCCCCAGTTGAAGGTACCGAAATTGCCGGGATAGATCAGCGAGCCCTGTACGGAAGGCGGCGTGTAGCGGCCCTCGTAGCGCAGACCCTGGAATTCGATCCGGCAGGCCAACTGGTCGAACATGGTGATGCCCCACATGTCGGCGCCGGTGAGCGGCTTCGGCATGAAGGTGAGATCCGACACCGGCTGCGTCGGCGATGTGTGGTCGCCTTCGATGGCGCCGCCCGGCGCCGGCACTTCCTTCACCGGGATGACCGGCTCGCCGGTGCGCCGGTCGAGCACATAGAGGTCGCCCTGCTTGGTCGGCCCGACAAGGGCAGGCACCACGGTGCCGTCGGCCTTGGTGATGTCGACCAGGCTGGGCTGCGCCGGCACGTCCATGTCCCAGAGGTCATGGTGCACGGTCTGGCGGACCCATTTCAACTGCCCGGTGTTGAGGTCGAGCGCGGTGATCGAGGAGGAGAATTTCTCGACATTGGCGCTGCGGCCCATGCCGAGCTGGTCCGGCGTCTGGTTGCCGAGCGGCACGTAGAGCAGGCCGAGCTTCTCGTCGGCGCTCGGCGTCGACCACATGTTGGGCGAGTTGGCGGTGTAGGTCTGGCCGGCCGCCAGCGGCGTCGTCTGGTCCGGATTGCCGGAATCCCAGTTCCACAGCAGCTTGCCGGTGCTCGCATCATACGCGCGGATGACGCCGGACGGCTCCTGCGTCGAATAATTGTCGTTGACCGCGCCGCCGACGATGATCTTGCCGCCCGCGATCAGCGGCGCCGAGGTCGAGTAGTAATAGCCCGACTTCGGATACGGCATGTTGGTCAGCAGATTGAGCGTGCCGCCCTCGGCAAAGGCCGGGCAAACCTGCCCGTTGGCGGCGTCGAGCGCGATCAGCCGCGCGTCCGAGGTCGGCAGGTAGACCCGCGTCGCGCAAGGCTGGCCGGCGGCGCCGGACGCATCGGCATAATAGGACACGCCGCGGCAGGTCTGGTGCTGGCGGTCCTTGTCGAGCTTGATCTTGGGATCGTAGCGCCACTTCTCCTTGCCGGTCGCCGCATCGATCGCGATGGCGAAATTGTGCGGCGTGCAGATGTAGAGCGTGTCGCCGATCTTGAGCGGTGTCACCTGGTAGGTGGTCTCGCCAATATCGTCCGGTCCCTTCACGTCGCCGGTGCGATAGGTCCAGGCCGGCTGCAGGTTGGCGACATTGTCGGTCGTGATCTGGTCGAGCGGCGAATAGCGCTGGCCGAACTGGGTGCGGCCATAGAAGTGCCATTCGCCCGCCGGCACGTCGCCGCCGAGATTGGCGTTTGGGATCACCTTGTCGGTGTCGAGCGCGCCGGCGATATCCTTCGGGTCCGTGGTCATCGAATAGCCGGCCACCGCCAGCGATGCCAGCACGGCTAGGATCAGCGGCGCGCGACCGTCCGGACCGGCAAGGCCGCGCCGCGCCCACGGCGTCAGCAGCCACAGCGCCACCAGCACGATGATGCCGCCACGCGGGCCGAGTTCCCACCAGTCGAAACCGGTTTCCCAGACCGCCCAGGCCAGCGTGCCGAGCACGATCGCAGCGTAGAGCCAGAGCGCGGTGGAACGGCGCCGGTAGAGCAGCCAGGCGGCGATCAGGAAAGCAAGGCCGACGATGATGTAGTACCAGCTGCCGCCCAGCGAGGCCAACCAGATGCCGCCGGCGCCGAGCACCAGGCCGATGATGAAGAGGATGAGGGAGGTGATGGTGACAGCCAAGATGATACTCCTTCGACTGTTGCGCGCATGGTGGCGGCCCTGGGCAACCCGGCGCACCGTTCCTGCCCGTGCGCAGCTTTCTCCCGGCGGCCGCGCCTGTCAAGCACCGGGTCATCGGCCTCCAGCGGCTACCTCGTTTCGCCCGAGGTCGGTTCACAACCCCGGCCGCCATAGGGCCCGCGTGGCCGTATCAGGCACTTTACCGGAACAAAACGTAGACAGTTCTGGTCTTTCCCTCCCGAATCACTACATTCGGGGGGAAGATGTCCGGCTTTTCCGAAGACATGCCCTTTTTCGACGAACCCGATGCGCGGCCCACGGCCCCGTCGGGCATTGCCGCGCGCGCCATGGCTGCCCGCGGTGGCCAGAACAACGCGCCCGACTATTTGAAAGGGCTGAACCCTGAGCAGCGGCTGGCGGTGGAAACCACCGAAGGTCCGGTTCTGGTGCTGGCCGGCGCCGGCACCGGCAAGACCCGTGTACTGACCACCCGCATCGCCCACATCCTGGCGACCGGCAGGGCCTTCCCCTCGCAGATCCTGGCGGTGACCTTCACCAACAAGGCCGCGCGCGAGATGAAGCAGCGCATCGGCATCCTGATCGGCGAAGGCAATGTCGAGGGCATGCCTTGGCTCGGCACCTTCCACTCGATCGGCGTGAAGCTTCTGCGCAGGCATGCCGAGCTTGCCGGGCTGCGCTCCGACTTCACCATTTTGGACACCGACGACGTCGTGCGGTTGATCAAGCAGCTCATCCAGGCCGAGGGCCTGGACGACAAGCGCTGGCCGGCAAAACAGTTCGCCCAGATGATCGACGGCTGGAAAAACAAGGGCCAGGGCCCGGCCGACATCGCCGAGGGCGATGCGCGCAGCTTCGCCAACGGCAAGGGCCGCGAGCTCTACAAAGCCTATCAGGAGCGGCTGCAGACCCTCAACGCCTGCGATTTCGGCGACCTGCTCTGCCACCCGATCCGCATCTTCCGCGCCAATCCCGACGTGCTGAAGGACTACCACCGGCGCTTCAAATACATCCTCGTCGACGAATACCAGGACACCAACACAGCCCAATACATGTGGCTGCGCCTGCTGGCGCAACGGCCCGAAGGCAAGCCAATCTCCCCGCAAGTGGGGGAGATGTCCGGCAGGACAGAAGGGGGCGCCTCGCGCGACAGGTCCGCCGTTAATATCTGCTGCGTCGGCGATGACGACCAGTCGATCTATGGCTGGCGCGGCGCGGAGGTCGACAATATCCTGCGCTTCGACAAGGATTTTCCCGGCGCAACCATCATCCGGCTGGAGCGCAACTACCGCTCGACCGCGCACATACTGGGCGCCGCCTCCCACCTAATCGCCCATAATGAGGGCCGCTTCGGCAAGACGTTGTTCACCGACCGCAACGACCCCGAGGACGACAAAGTCAATGTCCACGCCGCCTGGGATTCGGAGGAGGAAGCCCGTGCCATCGGCGAGATCATCGAGGCCTACCAGCGCCAGAAGCACAATCTCAACGACATGGCGATCCTGGTCCGCGCGTCCTTCCAGATGCGCGCCTTCGAGGAGCGCTTTACCACGCTCGGCCTCAACTACCGCGTCATCGGCGGCCCGCGTTTCTACGAGCGCATGGAAATCCGCGACGCGATGGCCTTCTTCCGCGTCGTCGCGCAAGGCGCCGACGACCTCGCCTTCGAGCGCATCGTCAATGTGCCCAAGCGCGGGCTGGGCGAAGCGACCATCCGCCAGATCCACGACACGGCGCGCGCGCTGCGCATCCCGATGCTGGAGGCCGCCGCCAACCTCGCCGAAAGCGACGAGTTGAAGCCGAAGCCGCGCGCCGCTTTGCGCGAGGTCGCGGCCAATTTCGAGCGTTGGCAGAAAGCGCTGGAAACCACCCCGCACACCGAGCTCGCCGAGACAATTCTCGAGGAGAGCGGCTATACCGACATGTGGAAGAACGACCGTTCGGTCGAGGCCCCCGGCCGGCTGGAGAATCTGAAGGAACTGATCCGCTCCATGGAGCAGTACGAGTCGCTGCGCTCTTTCCTCGAACATGTCGCGCTGGTCATGGATGCCGAGCAGAATGCAGGGCAAGACGCCGTCTCCATTATGACGCTGCATTCGGCCAAGGGCCTCGAATTCGAGACGGTCTTCCTGCCCGGCTGGGAGGAAGGCCTCTTTCCCCATCAGCGCGCGCTCGACGAAGGCGGCCGTTCCGGGCTCGAGGAAGAGCGGCGGCTCGCCTATGTCGGCCTGACGCGAGCCAAGAAGAACCTGCATATCTGGTTCGTCTCCAACCGCCTCATCCACGGGCTCTGGCAATCGACTATCCCGTCGCGCTTCCTCGAGGAACTGCCGGAGACGCATGTCGAGGTCGCCGAAGCCGGCAACAGCTACGGCGGCTACGGCAACAACTATGGCGGCGGATCATTCGCGTCGGGCCGTGGCGGCCGGCAGAATCCGTATGGCGCCTCGCGCTTCGACAATGTCGGCGCCGACACGGAAAAGTCCGGCGCCTTCTCCAACACCTATTCGACACCGGGCTGGCAGCGCGCGCAGGCCAACCGCAACGAGGCGACCGACCGCAACTGGGGCACGCGCTCGGGCCATCAGGTCGAACGCATCGGCTATGGCGAGACCGATTCCGGCTACGGCGCCGGCCGCACCAGCGTGAAGGGCCGCACCATCGATGGCGAACTGGTCGCCAAATCCGTCTCAGACACGCCCTCGCCCTTCAATGTCGGCGACCGCGTCTTCCACCAGAAATTCGGCAACGGCAACATCTCGGCCATCGAAGGCAACAAGCTGACCATCGACTTCGACAAGGCCGGCCAGAAACGCGTGCTGGACGGGTTTGTCGCCGCGGTTTGAGGATCACAAGTCCCGCCAGCCCGAATCTTCTGCCGTCACCTGTACCTTGCCTGGTTCCACTTGTGCCCGAGCAGCGACAGGATGATGATCAGCCCGTTGAAGAACTGCACGTAGAAGCCGCTCAATCCCGCCGCGACCACCCCGGTCTGGATGAACGACACGGTGACGGCGCCGATCGCGCCGCCAGCCACGGTGCCGATGCCGCCCCAGGTCGGGGTGCCGCCGACGAACACCGAGGCCAGCACCGGCAGGAGGTAGCCGTCGCCCGCGGTCGGCCACCAGGTGAAGTTGATCATCACCGAAAACGTTCCGGCGATCGCCGCACCTATGCCGACGAAGACGAACACTTTCACCCGTACGCGCTTGACGTCGATGCCCATCTGCTGGGCGCTGTCTGGATTGTCGCCGACCACCTTGACCTGCGCGCCGAAGCGGTGACGGTTGTAGAGCATCGCCGACAGCACGACGAAGGCGATGGCCCAGAAAATCTGCACCGGAATGCCGAAGACCTGGCTGGAGAAGATCTTGTAGGCCGTGCTGCCTGCAAGACCGGTCAGCGCCATCGACTTGCCCTCATTGATGATCTGGATCAGCCCGCGCAGCAAAAAATTCATGCCGAGCGTGGCGATCAGCGACGACAGCCCGCCATAGACGACCAGCGATCCGACGAGGAAGCCGAGCAGCACGCCGGTGACGAGCGCCGCGGCAATGCCGAGGAACGGATCGTAGCCCGCCTGCACGACCAGCGCGAAGACCCAGGCCGCAAAACCCATCGTCGCCGGAAACGACAGGTCGATCTCGCCGCAGGTGACGACGAAGACCAGCGGCACCACCACGAACAGCGCGACGGGAAGCGTCGTCAGCACGGAGCTGTAGAGATACCAGGTGGTGAACACGGTCGGGTTGGCGATCATGAACACCACCATCATGACGATGAACACGGCGAGCGTGCCCAGCGATGCGCGGTTGTCGAGGACGAAGCCGCGCAGCCATTGATCGGACGGATGCCTCCATTCCTTGCCGGCGGTATCGCCGCCTGGACCGCTGAACTGGTTTTGCAGATCGGGTTCCATGGTCTTGCTCATCGCGCTCGCTGCTCCGCTCCGACGGCCTCGTGCAAGCCCGGCAATCCGCCGGGGTGCGCGACGTCTTCCATGAAATTGATCAGGTCTTCCGCCGACTTGACCTGGCTGCGGTCGGCGGCCAGCGCCACCTTGCCGCGATCGATCACGACGAAGCGGTCGGCGATGTCGAAGACATGATGGATGTTGTGGCCGATGAACAGGATCGAGCGGCCGCTCGCCCGCACCTGACGCACGAAATGGAAGACCTTGGCGGTTTCGGTCAGCGACAACGCCGTGGTCGGCTCGTCGAGGATGATCAGCTCGGCCTGCTTGTAGATGGCGCGCGCGATCGCCACGCCTTGGCGCTCGCCGCCAGAAAGCTGGCCGACGATCGAGTGCGGCGTGAACACTTTCGAGGTGAAGCCGATCTCGCGCATCAGCCGGCTCGCCTCCTCGATCTCCTTGTTGACCTTCAGCCAGCCCATGAAGCCGGTGAGCTCGCGGCCCATGAAGATGTTGCGCACGATGGTCTGCTGGACGGCGAGCGCCCGATCCTGGAACACCGTCTCGATGCCGGCATCACGCGAGCGCGCCGCGCTCCATCCGGTCACCGGCGCGCCGCGCACGAGGATCTCGCCGCTGGTCGGCCTGACCACGCCGGACAGGATCTTGATCAGCGTCGACTTGCCGGCGCCATTGTCGCCGATGAGGCCGACCACCTCACCACGGTCGACGCTGAGATTGACGCCGCCCAGCGCATAGACCTGACCGTAGGACTTCTTGATATCGCGCAGTTCGATGATGCGTTCGGCCATCGGATCCTCGCTTTTCATTGTTGCGTGGCGGACAACTTATCCAGCGGTCCTGCCCGCCCGGGGCAGGGGCCGGCGGGCGGGGGCCGCCCCCGGCCGGCAGCCTTGGGAGGTCAGCGCAGCGCCTGCTTGGCGAGCTCTGAGACGATCTCGTAATTCTGCGGCGTAACGAAGCCGGCGCCGGTGTCGACATTCAGCGGCGCCAGGCCCAGCACCACTTGCTGGCAGAGGCTGAGGATCGGCAGATAACCCTGCAGGAATGGCTGCTGGTCGGCCGTCAGCTGCACCCAGCCGCCCTTGAAACCCTCGACGATCTGCGGGCTGGTGTCGAAGCCGAAGTTGAAGATATCGCCAGGCTTCCGCCCCGCCGCTTGCATATATGTCGGCACATTGCCAAGCATCTGGCCGCCGGGATAGCCGACCGCCTTGACGCCGGGATTGTTGAGCAAGGCCGCGGTGATCAAGGGGATGGCGAGATTCGGGTCGGCCGCCCACTCGGTCGCGGAGTTGATTTGAACGACATCGACGCCGGCCTCTTTCAATGTGGCGACCGTCGCACGCTCGCGCGCGCCCCGGCTCTCATTGTCGAAGGGACCGATCATGATCGCCTTGTCACCGGATTTCAGCCCGGCCAGCTTGAACGCCTCCGCGCCGAGCGCGCGGCCCTGCTGCTCCTGCTGGGCGCCGACATAGCCGCCGCCGAACGCCGCCACCACCTTCGGCAGCGGCACGTTCTGGTACATCATCTTGATGCCGTCCTTATGCGCCTGCTCGGCCAGCGGCATGATCGCGTCTTCGCCTGGATGACCCATCATGGCGATGCCGCCGGGCTTGACCGCAACCGCCTCGCGCAATTGCTGCACCATCTTTTCGGGGTCCCAGCCCGAGAAGATGTAGTCGACCTTCGGGCCGAGATCGGCAGCCGCCTGCCTGGCGCCATTGTAGACGATGGTGCCGAAAGCATCGCCCTCCGCGCCGCCGACGAAGAAGCGGATATGGACATCCTTGCACCATTGCTGGTCGAGCGCCCGTGCCGGCATGGTAGAGATGGCGGCGCAGAGCGCCGCGGCGGCGGCCACGACGGCGGTGCGCGCGAATGTCGTTCTGATTGCTATGCTCATGCACTTGTCCTCCCATTGTTTTCCTCGTCGCCGAGGGCTCTTGACGATTTGCTGGCATTGGCATTTGACGGCCGGCTCCTCCCGCCGCCGCGCTTCTCACGCCGGATTTGGCAGGTAGCTGGCGCCTCCCCGGCATTGCTTGAGATACTCCAGCCCCCGCACCTGCCCGGTGATCTCGAGATCGTCGCGATAGACCGGGTCGTGCCAGCCCTCGATATCGATGGCGCCCTTGTAGCCGGCCAGCCGCAATTCGCTGATCACCCGCGTCCAGTCGCTGTCGCCGAAGCCCGGCGTGCGCATCTGCACGAAAGGCACGCGGCCGAACACGCCATGCTCGCGGATCACGTCCCAGCGGATCGTGGCGTCCTTGCCGTGGACATGAAAGATGCGCGGCGCCCATTTGCGGATCTGCGGCATCGGATCGATCAGGTAGACGAGTTGATGGCAGGGTTCCCATTCGAGGCCGAGATTTTCGTCGGGCACTTCGTTGAACATCAGCTCCCAGGCGTCCGGATTGTGGGCGATGTTCCAGTCGCCGCCTGCCCAGTTGCCGTCCATGGCGCAGTTCTCGAAGGCGATGCGCACGCCCTTGTCGGCGGCGCGCCTGGCCAGCGGCCCCCACACCTCGCGAAAGCGCGGCAGGCTATCGGGCAGCGGCTTGCCGCGAATGCGCCCGGTGAAGCCGCTGACCGTGGAAGCGCCGAACAGATGCGCATTGTCGATGACGGTTTCCCAGGCCGCGAGCACGCCCCGATCGACATCGCCGCTCTCCAGCGGATTGCCGAACACGCCGATCGAGGACACGGTCACGTCGGCATCGCCGATCGCCTCGCGGATCTCGCCAGCCAGCCGCGGCAAATCCTTGCCGCCCAGCGTCTGCCAGAAGAAGGGCTGGATGCTCTCGAAGCCGAGCGGCAGGATCTGCCTGACATAGGCCGCCGGGTCGTCGAGATTGGCCCGCACCATGGTGCCGATGCGGATGTCGAGCAACGGGTTTGGCATCATGATCCTTCCCTTGTGATCGCCACGCGCCGCCCGGTCTCGGCGCTCTCGATCGCGCCAAAAACCATGGCCAGGCTCTTGATGTTGTCGGCGCCGCGCGTTTCCGGCTCGGTGCCGGTCTCGATGGCGTGCATGAAATCCCGGATGATGCCGAGATGGCCGCCGACGCGGTCGGAAGGATCGAGCGCCGGCACCTCGACCGGCTCGGTTTTGTCCATCAGGCCGTCACGGCCCGATACCACCGCTTCCGCCTTCAACCCGTCATGGCCGTCCCAGGTCAGGCTGCCGCGCTCGCCAACGATGCGCCAGCTGCCCTCCCAACTGGTGCGGAAGCCGGCTGCGCACCAGGAGCCGGCATAGGTAAAGACCTTGCCGCCGCCGAGATCGAAGACGGCGCTCGCCGACGACCCTTGCCGGTACCAGGACTGGGCCGGCTCCCATTCCTGGCAAAAGACACCGGCCGGCTCGCCGGCGACCATGTAGCGGGCGGCATCGAAGGTATGGATCGCCATGTCGAGCAGCAGCACATGGTCCATTTCCTCGCGGAAGCCGCCGAAATGCGGCCCGATGAAGAAGTCGGCATGGATGCTGGTCGCGGCACCTATGACGCCAGAGTCCAGAAAACGCCGTATGCGCCTGACATTGGCGACATAGCGCCGGTTCTGGACGACGGCATGAACGCGCTTTGCCCGGCGCGCGGCCTCGACGATGGTGCGGGCGTTCTCGGGACTGTCCGCCAGCGGCTTCTCGGTCAGGAGATGGCACTTATGGGCGAAGGCCGAAAGCGCGACCTCGCGCCGGGCGGCGGGAACCACGACATCGAACACCGCATCGGGTTTTGTCTGGTCGAGCACCGCGTCGAGGCTGGTGCCGGTGACGGCATTGGCAAGCCCGTATTCGACCGCCCTCGCCCGCGCCCGTTTGGCGTCGAGGTCGACAAGGCCGACAATGGCAAGCCCGTCGATCCGGCTTGCGGCATCGAGCCATTGTCTGCTCATCGCGCCACAGCCGACGAGGACGACATTCATCATCCGGCGATCCTCCCGTTCGGCCCCTCCAGACCGAATGCCACGGCATTCACGGCACCGCCGTAAACGTCTTCCGTAAACGTTTACGAGAACACACCCGATGACGTAGAATGTCAATCGGCCGCTGTCGAAAATCGCCGTTGCGCCTTGGCCGGGGCGGCAGCCGGTGCTAGCCAAGAAGGGGGAGAACAGTCACTTGGCGTCCAGCATCCACGACCTTGCGCGACACCTGAACATTTCGATCGGCACCGTGTCGCGGGCGCTGAACGGACGCGCCGACGTCAATGCCGACACCCGCCAGCGCGTGCTCGATGCCGCCAGGCAGCTGAACTACGCGCCCAACCAGTCCGGACGCAGTCTCAGGCAAGGAGCCACCCATTCGATCGCCTTCATGCTGCAGCCGCATCAGGGCGACCAGCAATATGGCGAACCGTTTTTCATCCCGTTCCTGATCGGGCTGCAGGCGAAGCTGGCCGAGCATGGCCTCGATCTGATGGTCGTCATGGGTGAGCCCGGCAAATATCAGCAGGAGCGGTTGCGTCGCGTGGTCGAGACGCGCTTGGTCGATGCGGTCGTTTTGGCTAATACGCGGCGGGAAGACGATCGAATCGACTATCTCGGCAAAGTCGGCTTTCCCTTCGCCACGCTTGGCCGAAGCCAGTCGGGCGACGACACCTATCCTTCGCTCGATATCGATTTCGAGAGGGCGGGCGAAGAAGCCGTCGACCGCCTCGTGGCGCGCGGACACCGTCGCATTGCCGCCATCCGCCCTTCGCTTGATCTCAACTTCGGCTATCTGTTCCTGGACGGCTATGGCAGGGGCTTGCGGCGGCATGGCATCGAGGTCGATCACGAGCTGATCGCCGACGGTTTCATCAACGAGGCCGGCGGCTACGAGGTGACGCCGCGCGTGATGTTGGCAAAAGACCCGCCGACGGCAATCATCTTCAACAATGATGCCATGGCGCTCGGCGGCTGCAAGGCGCTGGCCGAGATGGGCATGCGGCCCGGTCAAGACATTGCCGTGAACGTCATCGTCGACACGCCGCTCTGCCGCTATTTTTCGCCGGCGCTGACCGCCTTTCGCCCGGCGCTGGAGCCGATGGGCCGACGGCTGGCCGAAATGCTGCTGGCATCGCTCCCCGCCTTCGCCGGCCCGGAAGGCCCCCGCGTCATCCGCGAAGTCTGGCCGCTGGAACTGGTCGCGCGCGATAGCGATTGATGGGACCAGCGCCGGCGAAGCCGGTCAATCCACCTTCTTCTCGCCCCGCTCGCCAGCCTTGACGATATCCCCGGTGGTGAACAGGATTTCCTTCAGTTCCGCGCGCCAGTCCGTCTTCTGGCGCAGCAGGAATTCGAGGTCCATGCCGAAATGCTTGAACTCCTCGCTCTGTGCGTTCTTCATGATCGCCTTGGCCTGCGGGTCCTTTTCAACCGACATGCGCTGTTCGTACCAGCCGATCGCTTCCGCCTCCTCGATCAGCGAGGCGATCATGCGGGCGAAGGTCCGCACCTTCTGCGACAGTTCTTCCGGCGGTTCGTGATACTGGTCGAAACCCATGTCGTCCTCCCTCAACGGCTCGCGGATGGAGCCAAAGGCACTGGCCCGCATCCATGAATGCGTGGAACGCGCTGCGGGTTCCGGCATCCAGCCACAATTCGGGACGGTGAATCTGCAAGCAATCTCAGGACACCGGCGCGGCGCCGCCCTCCTCGGTGCGCCGGGCGATGAAGTCGTCGAGCACACCCGCGGTCGCGGCAGTCGCTGCAGGCGGCTCGAAATCGGCCAGGATGCGCTTCCAGATGCCGGTGGCGCGTTCGGTCGCGGTCTTCGAGCCGCTTTGCGTCCAGTTGCCGAAATTCGACCAGTCGGCCACCAGCGGTTCGTAGAAGGCGGTGCGGTAGCGCGCCATGGTGTGGCCGGCCGAGAAGAAATGGCCGCCCGGCTGCACCTCGGCGATCGCCTCGAAGCCGATCGCGTCGTCGTCGCCAGGCGTCGCGGCGCAGAGTTCGGCGACCGTCTGCAGCGCCTCGATGTCGGTGACAAGCTTCTCCAGCGAAACGCTCAAGCCGCCTTCCAGCCAGCCGGCGGCATGGATGCAGACGGTGGCGCCAGACAGCACCGAGCCCCATAGCGCGAACTGCGTCTCGTGCGCGGCCTGCGCGTCCGATATGTTGGCCGCGCTGCCGCCGCCGGAGCGCCAGGGCAGTCCGGTGAAGCGCGCCAGCTGGCCCGCGCCCAGTGTGGCTTTGACGTGCTCCGGCGTGCCGAAGGCGGGTGCGCCCGATTTCATGTCGACATTGGAGGAGAAGGAACCGTAGACCACCGGCGCGCCGGGCCGCACGATCTGCGCCAGCGTCAACCCGGCCAGCGCTTCGGCATGCTGCAAGGTCAAGGCGCCGGCCACCGTGATCGGTGCCATCGCACCGGCCAGGCAGAAGGGCGTGATGATCAGGACCTGGCCCGCCCTGGCGAAATCGATGATGCCTTGCGCCATGGGAATGTCGAGCTGGCGCGGCGAATTGGTGTTGATGACGGTGTAGCAATGCGCGCCGGAGCGGAACTCATCCTCGGACAGGCCGCGGGCCAGCCTGATCATTTCGAAACTGTCATCGACCTGCGGCGTACCACGGGCGAACACGAACGGGAATTTGTCCGAAAGGGTCAGTTGCGCCCGGTTGACGGCATAGTGGCGGAAACGATTGTCGATATCCTGCGGCTCGATGCACGGCCCGAGCATGTGCAAGACATCGAAATGCTGCACCAGCTTGATCAGCTCCTCGAAGGCGGCCAGCGTTCCGGGACGCCGGCCACGGTCGAGATCGGTGACATTGGGCGCGCCGGAGCCCGCCAGGAACGTCATCGAGCCCAGTTCGAGCGACAGGTCGCGAGCCCGCGCGCCTGCATTGGCATGGATCGATCGCGGCGCCGAGGCGAGCGCGGCCGCCACCATGTCACGGCCGATGCGCACCATGTCGGTCTCGGGATCGACCAGCGCGCCGGCGCGGGCGAGCACTTCGCGCGCCTGCGGCAGCAGCACCTTGATGCCCAATTCTTCCAGCACGCGCAGCGCCGTGTCGTGGATCGACGCCACCTGGTCGTCGGAAAAGATCGGCTGCGGCAGAAACGGGTTCTTCAGCGAGCGGTAATCGGGCTTGCGGCTGGATTCGCTGCCGGCCTCGCCCGTGCGTCCACGCCGGCGTTCGCGCCTCATATCCCGTGCCGCGTCATCGACCATCAGAAACTCCTCCTCATTGCCTCATTGCCGCATCGCCTTGCCCTGGGGATCGTAGGGCGAGACCCCGATAACCCGCGCCGGCCGCTCGACGCCGACAATGTGTACCGAAAGCGCGGTCCCTTCCCCGGCGAAATCGTCGTCCACCAACGCCAGCGCGACGCTCTTGCCGATCGTGTAGCCAAATCCGCCAGAGGTGACGAAGCCGACGCGCCGTCCGCCATGCCAGACCGGCTCGAAACCGCTGGCGTCGGCATCGACGGCATCGATCTCCAGCGTCACGATCCGCCGCGCGGCGCCGGCCTCGCGCGCCTTCAGCGCCGCGTCGCGGCCGATAAATTCGCTCTTGTCGAAGGCGATGAAGCGGTCTAGCCCGGTCTGGCCCGGCGTATAGCCCTGCGTGAATTCGCGCGACCAGATGCCGAAGCTTTTCTCCAGCCTGAGTGCATTCAGCGCGTAGTAGCCGATCTCGGCCAGCCCAAGGTCCTCTCCGGCGGCAAGCAGCGTTTCGCGCAGCGTGGCGTGCAAGGTCACGGGACAACTGATCTCGAAGCCGAGTTCGCCGGCGATGGAGAGGCGGGCAACCCGCGCCCGCACCATGCCGATGTCGAACGCGCCACAGGCCATGAACGGCAGCGCCTTGCCCGACACGTCCTGATGAGTCGTGCGCTCAAGAATCTTGCGCGCATTGGGCCCGGTCAGCAGGAAACCGCTCATCGCGTCCGAAATGTCGGTGACCGTGACACCCTCTCGTGCATGGCTCTCGAACCAGCGCATGTGGAACTCCCTGAGATAGTAGGAGCCCATCAGCCAATAGTCGCCGCCGCCCCAGTTGATGACGGTCAGGTCGCCCTTCAACCGCCCGTCCGGTCCGAGCATTGGCGCCAGCCGCGCCTGGCCGGCCTTCGGCAGCCTGCAGGCGAGCAACCGGTCGAGCCACGCCTCGGCGCCTGGACCCGAAATCGCGTAGCGCGAATAGGCCGAGATATCGACGAGACCGGCGGCGCGCCGTACCCGTAGCGCTTCGTCGCCGACGATATCGAAGGCGTTGGAGCGCTTGAGCGTTGTGTTCTCGCGAAAACCCATCGGCGCGAAATAGGCCGGCATTTCCAGCCCCCAGGAGGCCGTCCATTCGCAGCCGGCCGCACTCATGCCGTCATAGGCGCCGGAGCGTTTCAAGGGCCGGCCCGCCGGCAATCGCTCATTGGGAAAGGTCATGACGAAGCGGCGCGCGTAGAACTGCCGGGTCGTCTGCTTGAGATACTCCCGGTTGGCGGCGAAGGCGCCGTAGCGGGCGATGTCCATGCCGAAGATGTCGGCCCGCGGCTCGCCATAAATCATCCATTCGGCCAGCGACTTGCCGACGCCGCCGCCCTGGCTGAAGCCGGCCATGACGCCGCAGGCGACCCAGTAGTTCTTCAGGCCGCGCACCGGCCCGACGATCGGATTGCCGTCGGGGGTGAAGGTGAAGGCGCCGTTGACCCATTTGCGGATGCCGGCCGTCGCCAGGCAGGGAAAGCGCTCATGCGCCTTGGCGAGTTCCGGGCTGATGCGGTCGATGTCCTCCGGGATCAGCTCGATGCCATAGTCCCATGGCGCGCCGTCCATGTTCCAGTGCCTCGGGTTCTGCTCGTAGACGCCGAGCAGCACGCCGTTGCGTTCCTGGCGCAGGTAGGAAAAGCCGTCGAGGTCGACCGCAAGTCCGAGTTCCCGGTCGAGTGCGGCGACCTCGGGAATGTCCTCGGTGACGAAATAATGGTGCTCCATCGGCGTCACCGGCAGGTCGACGCCGGCCATCAGGCCGAGCTGCTTCGCCCATAAGCCGCCGGCATTGACGACATGTTCGGCGACGATGGTGCCCTGCTCGGTGACGACATCCCAGTGGCCGTCGGTGCGTGCCTTCAGCTCGACCACGCGGTTGCGCAGGATGACTTCGGCGCCACGCTTTTTCGCCGCTCCGGCATAGGCGTGCGTCGTTCCGTAGGGGTCGAGATGGCCCTCATTGGAATCATAGAGGCCGCCGAGCACACCGCTGACGTCGACGATCGGTCAGATCGCCTTGATCTCTTCCGGGGTCACCAGGCGGGCCGTTTCGATGCCCACCGACTGAAACACCGCCCAGGCCGACTTCAACCATTCCCAGCGCTGCGGATCGCTGACCATGTTGACGCCGCCGGTCATGTGCAGGCCGATGTCCTGGCCGGATTCGGCCTCGATCTCGCGATAAAGCTTGATGGTGTAATCCTGCAGCGCCGCGACATTGGGATCGGCGTTGAGCGCGTGAAAACCGGCCGCCGCGTGCCAGGTCGAGCCGGCCGTCAGTTCGGCGCGCTCGATCAGCGCCACGTCGCTCCAGCCGAACCGTGTCAGATGGTAGAGCACCGAGGCGCCGACCACGCCACCTCCGATGACGACTGCGCGGTAATGCGACTTCAAGGCTTCCCTCCTGGTCTGTCAGAGGGGACACCATATATGGACTGTACATTAGTGTCTAGTGCGCTGAATACGACCGATGGCCCGATCAATAATCTCACGCCGTCCAGTATTTTTATCGCCACACGGAGACCCCGGCGGGCCGACATCGCGCACTGTCACGCAAGCATCATGTTGACGCCGTAGATCGCTTTCGGGGAGGCATGCGCGGCATCGTCGATGCGGCACCTCTTTTCATTTTTGCCCTTCGGCCGCTGCGGCGTGCTTCGTCACAAAGAGGATTGTCCATGAAACATTTGAACCGAAGCGTCGCGCTCGGCGCGACACTCGCTCTGTTCACCGCCCTCACCCCGGCGCTTGCCGATGGCGTGGCCTATATCAACAAGGGCCTGGTCGGCGTCGGCCGCATTCCGGCCGCACAGCGCGACAAGTTCGGCGAGACGTTCGGCTCGGGCTCCGGCATGGCGATCGACACATCCGGCTGGACGCATGATGCCGGCACCTACAAGGGGTCGCTCTGGCTGCTGCCCGACCGTGGCTACAATGTCGCCGGCACCACCGATTACCGGCCGCGCCTCAACACGATCGGCATCGAGTTCACGCCTGTCGCGCCGGGCGCTGCTCCCGCCGCCGGCCAGGAGCAGACCGGCGTCAAGGCGACGCTTGCCGACACCATGCTTCTCACCGACGACAAGGGCGCCGATGCCACCGGCCTCGATCCGTTGTCGGATGTACGCCCGGCCGCGGGCGACATGCCGATGCTGCCCGTCGCCACCAACGGCAAGCTCGCTCTCGACAACGAAGCGATCGTGCGGCTGCCCGACGGTTCGATGTTCATCTCCGACGAATACGGCCCCAACATCTACCGGTTCTCCGCGCAAGGCCGCCTGATGTCGGCGACCCAGCCGCCGGCGGCACTCGTGCCGATGCGCAAGGGAGTGCCGAACTTCTCCTCCGACAACCCAGGCCCGGGTGCCGCCGACCCTGACCCGAAGGATCCCGAGACCGGGCGCCAGAACAACCAGGGCCTCGAAGGCATGGCGATGACGCCGGACGGCAAGTTCCTGATCGCGGTGCTGCAGTCGGCTCCGAGGCAGGACGGCGGCGATTCCCCTTCGACGCGCCAGAACACCAGGGCCCTGGTCTATGACGCCTCCGACCTCGCCCATCTGAAGCTCGCGCATGAATATGTCGTGCCGCTGCCGGTGTTCAAGGACGCCAAGGGCAAGACCAAGGTCGCCGCGCAGAGCGAGATTGTGGCGCTTTCGGACACGTCCTTCCTGATGCTGGCACGCGACAGCGGCAACGGCCAGGGCCTGAAGAAGGGCGACGCGTCGCTCTACCGGCAGATCAACATCGTCGACCTTTCCGGCGCGACCGACATCGCGGGCGGACCCTTCGACGCCGCCGACAAGCCGGTCGCGCCCAAGGGCGTGCTCGATCCGTCGGTGACCCCGGCCAAGCTGACGCCGTTCATCGACATCAACGACGCCGCCGCGCTTGGCCGCTTCGGCCTGCACAATGGCGGGGCGAAGGACCGCAACGAGCTCTCCGAAAAGTGGGAAGCGATGTCGCTCGCCAGCGTGCTCGACCCGAAGCTGCCCGACGACTATTTCCTGTTCGTCGGCAACGACAATGACTTCCTTGCCCAGGACGGCTTCCAGGTCGGCGCCCCCTACAAGGCCGATGACGGCGCCGATGTCGACACCATGTTCCTGGTCTATCAGGTCACGCTGCCGGGCCTCGGCAAGAAATAACGATCGCCGCGGGCGGGCGCGCCTGGCGTCCGCCCCGGCAGGTCGTGAAGGCCTACTTCAGGAACTCCGCGTCCTTCGGCACGCCCGCATCGATCGGCTCGGCCGTCCTGCTCGACACGGCCATGATCTTGCCGGCGGCCGAAAGGTTGGGACGCACGAAGACCTGGGCCGGGCCGTTGACGCGGCTGTAGAGGTCGATGATGTCCTGGTTCATGAAGCGGACGCAGCCGGACGACGCGTTCTTGCCGATGGAATCCCATTCCGGCGTCCCGTGCAGCCGGTACATCGTGTCCTTGCCGTCGCGGAAGAGATAGAGCGCGCGCGCGCCCAGCGGGCTCTGCGGGCCGGGCGGCATGCCGTCCTTGTATTTCGCCAGTTCCGGCCGGCGCTGGATCATTTCGGGCGGCGGCGTCCACACCGGCCACTTCTTCCTCGCCTGGACCACGGCGCTGCCGGTCCATCCGAAACCGGCCTTGCCGAGGCTGACGCCATAGCGGATGGCCTTGCCGCCGTCGCGCACCAGATAGAGGAAGTGCTCGGATACGTCGACGACGATCGTGCCGGGCTTTTCCCCGGTCGGATCGGCCACGACCTGGCGCACGAACTTCGGATCGAGCTTGGCAACCGGAATGGCCGGCAGTTGATAACCCTCGTCGGTGCGCGCCGCATACATGCTCGCTGTATCGCCGAAAGCGGCATCGCTTGGCGCGGCCGACGGTGGGGCCGGCGCCGCGGTCGGCGGCGCCACATCGGTCGTGGTGCACGCCGAAAGCGTCAGGGAAGCCGCACCCAAAGCGGATGCGCCAAGAAACGCGCGCCGGCTCAGGCGCTCAGGAAAAAGCGGAATATCTGACATGAACCCCCCGGTGAGAAACGCGGCCCTACGCGCCTGGGATCAATATCCCATTCCGGAAGCTTTGAGAACAGGATGGATCAAGGTATGGCCCTTCGACCCTCCTGGCGCCGTGCATCGACCTGCCCGGTTGAATCTGCGATCATCGCGCACCGGACTCAAAGATAGGCTCTGTCGGCCATGGACGAAAAAATGCCCGCCCGTCGTCGCACTAGCGACCTGACCAGCGGCCCGATCCCACGCACGCTGCTGCTCTTCGCCTTGCCGGTGCTCGGCTCCAACGTGCTGCAATCGCTGAACGGCTCAGTCAATGCCGTCTGGGTGGGCCGCTTCCTCGGTGAATCCGCGCTGACCGCGACGTCCAACGCCAATCTCGTTCTGTTCCTGATCCTCGGCACGGTGTTCGGCATCGGCATGGCGGCCACCATCCTGGTGGCGCAGTCGGTCGGCGCCCGCGACCTGCCCGAGGCGCGCCGCATTGTCGGCACCAGCGCCACGTTCTTTTTCCTCGTCTCGGTGGTGTTCGCGGTGTGCGGCTGGGTCTGGGTCGACGCCATCCTCGGCGCGCTGGGCACCCCGGCCGACGCCTTGCCGCTCGCACGCTCCTACCTGCGCATCATCTTCGTCGCCGTGCCGATGATGAACCTACTGTCCTTCGTCATGACCGTGCTGCGCGGCGCGGGCGATTCACGCACGCCCTTCTTTTTCATGGGGCTGGCGGTCGTGCTCGACATCGTGCTCAACCCCCTGCTCATCCGCGGCATCGGCCCATTTCCCGAACTCGGCATCGCCGGTTCCGCCACCTCGACGCTGATCGGCCAGACCGTGAGCGTCATCGCCATCCTTGTCGTGCTCTACGCGCGCAAGCATCCGCTGCGGCTGGCCGGCGCCAATCTCGCTTTGCTGCGCCCGGATCCGGCGCTGCTGCGCATCGTCGTCTTCAAGGGCGTGCCGATGGGTTTGCAGATGATCGTCATCTCGGCGGCGGCACTGACGGTGATGGGTATAGTCAACTCCTACGGGTCCCAGGTCGCCGCCGCCTACGGTATCGCCGCGCAGCTCTGGACCTACATCCAGATGCCGGCGCTCGCCATCGGCGCCGCGGTGTCCTCCATGGCGGCGCAGAATGTCGGCGCCGGCCGCTGGGACCGCATCGGCCGCATCGCGGTCTCCGGCGTTGGCTTCAACCTTGTCCTGACCGGCGCTCTCGTCGCGCTGCTATGGGCCTTCGACCGCTCGATCCTGAGCCTCTTCCTGAGCAGCGACAGCGCGGCGATCGACATTGCCGCTCACATCAACAGTGTCGCGTCCTGGTCGTTCATCCTGTTCGGCATCACCATCGTGCTGTTCGCCACCGTGCGCGCCACCGGCGCGGTGATGCCGCCGCTGATCATCCTGGTGATCTCGGTGCTCGTCGTGCGCACCGGCTTTGCCTATTTCATGCGCGGCGTGATCGGCGAGGAGGCGCTGTGGTGGAGTTTCCCGGCCGGCTCGATCACCTCGCTGTTGCTGGCGGCGGCCTACTACCGCTTCGGCGGCTGGCGCACCATGCATATGATCGAGAACAGGCCGGCCGCCGGCGAACCGCCCGATACAGGGCTCGGCGTGCCGCGCCAGCGCGCCAACATGACGCCTGAAACCCCGAACGGCTGAAGCAGGCCACCTTGCCGGATCGGCGCGGCTGTCTCAGCGCCTTTGTCTGAGCCCGAAGCCTAGCGCCACCAGCGCGAACGCGATGATCATGGCCGCGAAGGCCAGGCTCGCGACGACCGGACTGGCATAGGTCGACACGACACCGATCCCGATGACGGGCAAGGCATTACCGACAAAGCAGCAGATGAAGAAACTGGACACGACCTCGGCACGGCGATCCCGCGGCGCGATCTCGTTCACCACTTGCAGGCCGCCGCGATAGCCGAGAGCGGCCGCCACGCCGCAGCAGGCGGTCGCCGCGATCATCAGCGCCATCGACGCGAGCATCTGCGCCGCCACCACGAGCACGGCGCTCGGGATCATCAAGGCCAGCGCGGCCAGCATCGCCGTGCTGCTCTGCATCCGCGCCAGCGCCACAATGCTGAGCGCCGCGATCATCGCCAGCTCGAAGAACAGTGCCCCGGCTATGGCATGGTTCGTTTCGTGCAGCTGCTGCGCCAGGATGCTCGGCGCCACCGCCGCATAGAAGCCGACCAGCGCCATGGCGCCAAAGCCGGTCACCGCCGGCGCCACGAAGCGCGAGCGGATCCGCGCCGGCACGGAGAGGCGCGGCCGCATCGACACCTGGCCAAGGCCGCTGGGCTTGGTCACCGTTTCGCGCGTGCGCCAGACCAGGATCGTCACCACGCCAAGCGCCGCCAGATAGACGATGAAAACCAGGCGCAATGGCCACGGCTCGTATTGGGCCAACAGGCCCGAAACAAGCGCCCCGAAACCGAGGCCGAGGAAGTTGGTGCTGGTGGCGATGACGCTGGCGCGCGACTTGTCGGCATCAGGCAGAAGCTCGGCAATCCACGCGGTCCCCGTCCCTGCACCGACGCCGATCCCAAGGCCGCTCAGGACGCGCGCCACATCGAGCGCGACGACATTGCCTGCGAACAGGAAGACAAGCGCGCTGACAATGGCCACGATCATTGCCGCGAGTGCCGCCGGCCGGCGTCCCACGACATCCGACACGCCGCCGAACACCAGCAAGGCGCCGAGATTGCCGACGACATAGACCGCGTAGATCAGCGTCAAGGTGATCTGCGAAAAGCCGAATTGCTGCTTGTAGACGATATAGAGAGGCGTCAGCACCGTGCTGCCGGCAAACAGCACCGCGATCATCGCGGCGACAGTGGGGATCGCTAGGTCGCCGCCGGCATCGTCGTGAGTTTGCGCGAGATCGCGAAGGGCCATGGCCAAGCTCGTTTCAGGGATCGCGACGTTAACGCACCCTTCCCGCCGGCGTTCCGATCGACGGCCACGCTCCTGACACCACGGTGGGCCTTGACCCGCCAGGCTCACGGCCAAAAACGCGGATCGGGGCCAGCGGCCCCGATCCATCAACGGCATCCCGTGTGCCGTACCGGATGCGATCGATCCTATTTGCAGGGGAAACCGGGCGCGATCTTGCACTTGCCCGGACGCGGCTTGTGCGGCGGGCGGTGATGCGGGGGACGGTGATGGGGCCGATGGTGCCAGTGCGGCGGCCGATGCGGCGGGCGCACGATGATAACAGGCGGATGCACGACTTGGGCGCGCGCGAGATAGCCCGAACTGGCCCAGCCGCTGACACCGCCACCATGTATCCTGCACCAGCCAGGCTGGCAGCCGGTGACATTGACCCTGAAGCCCGCCGGCAGCGTCCCGACCTTGGCATATCCCGCGCCGGGCCCGTTACGCACGTTGAGATTGGTCGTGGTGTGGGCGCTGTAGGCAAAGGCCGCGGCCGACGTACCGAAGACGGTTGCCAGGATGGTCGCTATCGCAAGCAGAAATCGAAATCTCATCAGTCCCTCCATTCGAGCGCCGGCCGTTCGACTGCTTCGGCCGGGACCGCGTCGCTAGGGGAGATGCAGCGGCAAGAAAAGTCAACAACTGGCCGAGGCCAATCACCATGATCACCGGTCCGGGCATGGAGGTTTCCCCTGATATAGTTGAGGAATTTATCGTACGCCGTTTATCGGCGTGCCAACATCCGCTAACGATCTACTATCTTTCGGCAATTCATCGCGCTCCGGGGCAGTGATCATGGGCAAAGGCAGGGTCGAGGCATTCACCGACGGCGTGGTGGCGATCATCATCACCATCATGGTGCTGGACCTGAAGGTGCCGGAAGGCGAGGATTTTTCGGCCTTGCTGCCGCAGTGGCCGATCTTCCTGTGCTACGTGCTATCGTTCATCAATGTCGGCATCTACTGGAACAATCTGCACAATATGTTCCACACCGTGCAGCGGGTCGACGGCCGCGTGCTGTGGGCAAACCTGCATCTGCTGTTCTGGTTGTCCTTGATGCCGGTGACGACCGCCTTCATGGGCGAGAACCATTTCGCCACGGTTCCCGTCGCGGTCTACGGTTTCGACCTTGTAATGTGCGCGACCGCCTACAGCATCCTGGTCATCGCGCTGCATCGGCTGCATGGGCAGGACACCGCATTCGCCAAGGCCATCGGCGCCGACCGTAAGGGGAGGATCTCGCTCGCCATTTACATCGCGGCCGTCGGGCTGACCTTCCTCGACCGGTGGATCGGCGTTGCGCTCTATGTTGCCGTCGCCCTTGTCTGGCTGGTGCCGGACACGCGCTTCGCGCGGGTGATCGAAAAATAACTGTTTGCCCGGCGCAATTCCGGACGGAAAACCGCTTCACACTTTTCCTGGAATTGCTTAGCCGCGCATCGCCTTCAGCTTTTCCGCCACCGACGCGGCAAGGTCGCCATAGCGCTCTTCCAGCCGCTCCGCCGCCTTGATGATCGAGAAATCATGGCCGAACTTCTCCAGCGCCATGCGCAGTTTCTCGACGAACTCGGCCTGTTTTTCCAGCGCCGAGAACAAAGTCTTCACCTGGGCTTCGCTGATATCGGGATTGGCCAGCATCTGTGGCACCTCGCGCCCCATCTGGTCGCCGGTGGCGGTCTGCTCCTTCAGAATTGCAACCCAATCCGTCAATCGGAAATCTCCTTTTGTCGTGGCAGCATGCGCAGCCACGACCGGGCTGGTCAACCCGACAAGCCCGACAGAGGCTTGCGCAAGCCCGATCCGGCGCTAAGTTCGGCGCCATCGAGAAAAGGACCTTGCCGCTCATGATCACCGACGCCGAAATCCAGACCGCCCTGCCAGCGCTTGGCCAAGGCAATACCGCCGTCATCACCGGCGCCGCCAGCGGCATCGGCCTTGCGGCGGCCAAAAGGCTGGCGTTGATGGGCATGAAGATCGTGCTGGCCGACATTGGCGGGCCGCGCCTCGACGATGCCTCGCGCGCCGTCGCCGCGATTACCGGCGACGAAGCCGTGCTTGCCGTTGCATCCGACGTTTCGAAGGCCGATGAGGTCGACCGTCTCGCCGACCGGGCATTCGGCGCCTTCGGCGAGGTCTCGCTGCTGATGAACAATGCCGGCGTCGGCGACAATCCTGGAAAGCCCTGGGAAAACCGCGACGGCTGGAAACGGCTGCTCGACGTCAATTTCTGCGGCGTCTTGCATGGCGTCGAAGCCTTCACGTCACGCATGCTGGCGTCGGCCAAGCCCGGCCTGATCATCAACACCGGCTCCAAGCAAGGCATCACCACGCCGCCCGGCAACCTCGCCTATAACGTTTCCAAGGCCGGCGTGAAGACCTTTACGGAAGGCCTTGCGCATGCGCTGCGCAACGAGCCCGGCGCCCGCCTGTCGGCGCATCTGCTCATTCCCGGCTTCACCTATACCGGCCTGACCGAAGGCGCGACGGAAAAGCCCGCCGGTGCCTGGACCGGCGAGCAGGTCGTCGATTTCATGCTGGTCTCGCTGGTCCGGGGCGACTTCTACATCCTGTGCCCCGACAATGAGGTGGCGCGGCCGCTGGACGAAAAGCGCATGGCCTGGACGATCGGCGACATCATTGAAAACCGCCCTGCCCTGTCGCGCTGGCACCCCGACCACAAGGATGCATTCGCGGCATTCCTGAAGGGCTGAGCCTCAAGCAGCGCTCTTTCCCGCGCTCCGCTTCTTGGCAACCGCCTTGTTGGCCGCCAGGGTGGCGATCTCCTTGTCGTGCCGTTTTGCCGCCCGCTCGCATTTGGAGCGGATTTCCTCGACCTCGGATTCGGTCAGGTGTTCGATGCCGATAAAGTGGTTGTGGCCCTCGCTGACCCTGATCAATTCGTCGAGCTTGGCCTGGATCGCCGCGCCGTCACGGTTCTGGGTGTTCTGGATGAGAAACACCATGAGAAAGGTAATGATGGTCGTGCCGGTGTTGATCACCAGTTGCCAGGTGTCCGAGAAACCGAAGAACGGCCCGCTGACCGCCCAGACGACGACGATCAGACAGCAGACGGCAAAGGTCAGCGGCAGGCCGGTCATGTGAGCGACCCAGTTGGCAACCTTGGTGAAATGCTTTTCCATGTGTCGAGTGCCCTCAATGTTTGCCGCGATGAGAAACAAGCGGGGGCCGTTCGAGTTCCCACCGCAAGGAATGCAACCGGCACAATTGAATACACGCAGGACGCGCATCTAGTGAAAAACACACCTTATCGGTTCAATGTCATGGTAACCATGCAGGCAAGGAGCCTGTTCCTTCCGCTTCACAGCGGTTTACCTCCAGCCCCTTCCGCTGCGCCACCCCCGCATGGCGGAAGGGGTTTCATTCCGGAGAGCGCGGAGCATGGTTTCCCCAAAGCGCCGACCGGCACCAGAACAATCCATCGCTCCACTTTCGCGCGCTCTGCTCCGCAGCGCCGGCTTCGGCCTGCTGATGACCTGCGCTGCCGTCACCGCCCGGGCTGAATCCACCACCACGCCGGCAGCCGAACCGACGGCCCCGCCGGCGGCGGAGGCGGCCGCGGCGTCAACCGATCCAGTCATCACCGGCAGTCTCGAACGCCACTGGACCAACAACGCGCTGGACAGCGATCGCAACGTCTCCGACTGGTATTCGTTGCTGCGCGGCGCGCTGCAACAGCAATGGGGCGACAGCGACGCTTACGCGAAGCTCAACGCCGACTTCCAGCTTTCGCATTACGACCACACCTCGATAGAGGATGACCGCTCCCTGGGCGTGTCGGCCGAGGCCTTCCGCCGCCTCACGCCGGGTCTCGAATTGAGGGGAACGCTGAGCTATCGCGTGTCCAGCACCGGTGACAATCTCGACATCGGCCCGCTGACGCTGGGAACGCGCGAGGCCAAGCAGGTCTTCGGTGCCCAGACACAGCTCGGCATCGATCTCGGCAATGCGACCTCGCTGATCCTCGAAGCCGCCGACAGTTTCGAAAAACTCGGCGCGACGCATTTCGAGGACGACCTGATCCTGCCGGCGAAACTGCACGCCGACCGCAACCTCTTCCAATTGGCGGCGAGGATCACCCGGACCGTCGGCAATTTCGCCTTCGGCGCGTCGGCATCGGCGCTCTTCGCCAGCGTCGAGCGGATCGGCTATCCGCCGCTGTTCCTGTCGTTCGACGCCTATACGCTGCGCGCCGAGGCCGCCTACAAGGGATCGGACGGCTCGACACTGGGCCTGGCGCTGGGCGCGGAGTTCCTGCGCGGCGCCGACAACATCTACCAGCGCTGGCGCCCGACCTGGCAGGTGACCTTCGGCAAGCCATTGCCGCGCGGCTTCGAGCTGCGCGGCACGTATTTCGGGCGCTACGAAACATCCAACACCGACGACCCGCTGGCCTCATGGCTGCAGCGCGCGGAACTGGAAATCGGCACCAAGCTGCGCGAGAATCTCGGCATTGCGTCCGGCATCTTCTACGAGCTCAAGGACAATCTGCTCTATGAGAACCAGGAGCGCCGAAAAGGCATCTATGCCGAGGCGACATATGACGCGAGCAAGTCGATGGCCATCGTCTTGCGCGTCGATATCAACAGGACCATCAAGACGGTCATCGACGACCGCGAACACAGCATCGATGCCTTCATTGCGTTGCGCGCCAAGATCTGACTTCGTCTTCGCGCATGTCCGGCCTGTTTGCGGGGAAGGCTAGTCCTGGAAGAACGGTTTTCCGTCCGGAGTTTGCCTCGGCCCAGGGATACAAACCAGCGAGGCAGGAGGGTGTGCGAGACCCTCCTGCCCCGACACGGAAATTGCCCGTGACCTTGCTGCCTAGTGACGGCCGCCCAGCTTGTAGCTGTTGCCGCCGAGCACGTTGACGCCGATCCCGCTGAGAACGCCGGAAAGGACGTTGGTCTTGTTGCCGTTCAGGATGCCCTGGACGACATTGCCGCTCAGGATGTTGTTGCCATTGAGAACGCCGTTCAACGCGTTCACCTGGCCGAGACCGATGGACGGCGACACGTTGATCAGGCTGCCCGAGCTACCTCCGCCCCAGCCGCCGGCATAGGCGCCGACAGTCGAGAACGAAACCATTGCAGCAGTGAGTACAAGTGCGAACTTCTTCATGACTTCTCTCCATTGTTGCTAACAGTGTTTCCTTCGACTTCTTACGACTTACCCCCGCATCGATTAGTGCATTTCGCAAAAATTCGTGCAACCATGGATTGTTTAATTTGAGCGATACAATTCATTTTCCAATTTTTAACGCTAATATTTTACGTTAAGAAAATTGGTTACCCTCGAAGCATCTCCGCCCAACGCAATATTTCGTTTCCGGGAAATGGCGGCTGTGGAGAACGTATAGGGATGCCGGCTCAGGCGGCGTCGTTTTCCCAGCGATCGAGGAAGGTCTCGATCGGCATCGCCTGCATGTCGGGAACCGCCCTGGCGAGTTTCTCGACCGGCCAGTCCCACCAGGCGAGAGCCTCGATGCGTGCCGCTATTTCAGGAGCAAAGCGTGGCCTGAGCGGTTTCGCCGGCACGCCGGCGACGATCGTGTAGGACGGCACGTCCCGCGTCACCACGGCATTGGCACCGATGACCGCGCCATTGCCGATGGCAACGCCGGGCAAGATGACCGCGCCATGGCCGATCCAGACATCATGGCCGATGGTCACGGCCTTCGACCGCCGCCGCTCGCGGAACGCGGCATCGACGCCCAGCCAGCGAAAATATTCGTTCGGCCGATAGCTGACCTTGTGCTGGGTCAGCCGCTCGATCGGATGTTCCAGCGCATTGATGCGGCTGTTGGCGGCGATCGAGCAGAATTTGCCGATCGTCGTATAGATCGCCTCGGCATGGCGTTCGAAATAGGAGAAATCGCCGACAATGACCTCGCGCAGCACGACGCGTTCGCCGATCGCGGCATAACGGCCAAGCTTGCAGCCCTTCATCTCCGCGGTCGGATGAATGCGCGGCTCGGGGTCTTTCGGAACGAGATCTTCGGAACGGTCCATGTCGGCGGCTTTACGTCAGAGCAATTGCCGCCGCAAGGCGGAGCAATTGGCCGTAACGCCAAACGGCTCGAAAGAATCGCCTATTTCGGCTTGTCCTTGCTCCACACCACGTTCTGGCCATAGAGCGGCACCGTCGTGACCGACATCTTGGCCGAGCCGTCCTGCACCTGGCGCGAGTGCGAGAGATAGATCAACGTCTCGTTCTTCTTGTCGTAGATGCGGTTCACCACCTGCTTCTTCCAGATCAGGCTGATGCCCTGCTTGAAAACCTCCTCGCCGCCCTCGCTCGTGTCGATGTCGCCGATGGTGATCGGGCCGGTCTGGCGGCACGAGATCGAGGAATCGCTGGGATCCTCGAACCAGTTGCCCTTGTGCAGCCGGTCGATGACGCTGCGGTCGAAATAGGAAACGTGGCAGGTGACGCCCTCCACCTTCGGATCCTTGATCGCCTCGACGATGATGTCATTGCCGACCCAGTCGACGCCGACCTTGCCGACTTCCTCGGCGACGGCGCTGCCAGCACCAAGCACGACGCATGCGGCCAACGCGCCTCCGATCAGTTTTCGCCCAGCCAGTTTTCGCCCAGTGAGTTCGAGCCCAATCAGTTCGAGCAAAGAAGCCTCCTCGGTTCGGGTTGCCGGTCTCAGGTGGGGCGGACCGTGCGGCTTTGCAAGCAGATGCGTCAACACCACGGCCGGTTGCGGCAACGCGGCACTTTGCCTGCGCCGGGCCGAACCGCTAAGACTGTCGCACCGGCGCGGCATTGAGCCGGCGCGATGATTTCTGCGGACGGACTTTTCTGATGATGCGTTCTATCCTGGTCGGCATTCTCGTCCTGATGGCGGCCGGCGTCGGCTGGCTGACCTTCGACTGGTATCGCGGCCACTATGGCGGCGAACCGTTCGGCGCGCCCTTTACCCTGGTCGACCAGAAAGGCGCCCCGATCACCGAGGCTGCTTTCCGCGGACAGCCCAGCGTCGTCTTCTTCGGTTTCACCCATTGCCCCGAAGTCTGCCCGACCACCTTGTTCGAACTCTCCGGCTGGCTGAAGACGCTCGGCGATGACGGCAAGAACCTGCGTGCCTATTTCGTCTCGGTCGATCCGGAGCGCGATACGCCCGAGGTGATGAACGCCTATGTCAGCAATTTCTCCGATCGCATCACCGGCATTACCGGCGACCCGGACAAGGTCCACGCCATGGCCAAGTCGTTCGGCATCTACTGGAAGAAGGTCGACACCGGCGACGGCGACTACACGATGGACCACACCGCCTCGGTGTTGCTGCTCAATCCCCAGGGCGATTTTGCCGGCACGATCGCCTACGGAGAGAGTGCCAGCACCGCCGTGGAGAAACTGAAGCGCCTTGCCGCGAAGGGCTAGAGCTTGGTTCCGAAAAGTGGAAACCGGTTTCGGACAAGAACAAGCCTGGAGAAACGTAAATTCACATGACCCAGACGCGGCTCCATTTCACCACCGGCAAGATCGAGGCTGAACGCATCTTCGCGGCGCTGGAGATGGCCTTCGAGGAAGAAGGCCTGCCGATCGCCGTGCTTGAGGTCGACGAGGACGCCGACATCCACGAGGTCTCGCTCTATACCGATGGCAATGTCGACGCCGTCGAAGCGCGGCTGAAGGACGTGCTCGCCGGGCTTTCCATGTCGAAGCCGGTCGAGCGCGAGTCACTGCCCGACATCGATTGGGTGGCGCGCTCGCTGGAAGGGTTGAAGCCGGTGCGTGCCGGCCGTTTCTTCGTCCATGGCGCGCACGACCGCAGGAAGCGCCATAGCGGCGAACTCGCCATCGAGATCGAGGCAGGCCTTGCCTTTGGCACCGGCCATCACGGCACCACATCAGGATGCCTCGAAATGCTGGAGAAAGTCGTGCGGCGCGAGCGCCCACGCAACGCGCTCGACCTCGGCACCGGCAGCGCGGTTCTGGCGATCGCGGTCGCCAAGCTGGCGCATATTCCGGTGCTGGCCACCGACATCGATCCGGTCGCGGTCAGGGTCGCCGCCGCCAATGCGCGGCTGAACCACGTCAAGGGCCTGATCGAGACGGTGAGCGCGCCGGGCTTTCACCACCCGATCTTTGCCAGACGCGCGCCCTTCGACCTCATCGTCGCCAACATATTGGCGCGGCCGCTGATGCGGCTGGCGCCGCAAATGGCCGCGCACATCGCGCTCGGCGGCTCGATCGTGCTGTCGGGCATCCTCGACCGCCAGCGCGACGCGGTCATCTCGGCCTATGTCGGCCAGAACTTCCGCCATATCAGTACCTTGCACCGCGAAGGCTGGGTGACGATCCACCTCAAGCACTGAGGCCGGCAAGGCGGTTGCCGGCCCTCTCAGGCTAACTCTTAAAACTTGATGCCCAGATTGGCCTTGAAGCCGTTGTCGAAGGCATCCGGTCCGAACTGCCCGGCATAGGACAGGCCAAGCGTGGCATTCCGCGCCAGTTGCACGTCGAAGCCGGCCTCGACCAGCATTGCGTCCCTGGCGATCGGCACGCCCGCGATGGTGAAATCGTCGCCCCCGGCGAAGGCGAAGGCCGACAGCGGCGTTACGTCGCCGAAGGCATGGCGCCACCCGAACATGCCGCGCGCGGTCGCCGCAACGCCGCCAAATGTAATGTCGGTGGAAGCCCGGACGCCAAGCGTGGTGAAGGTCGCGTCGGCCGTCGAACTGCTGCTCGTCAGCGCGGCATCCCCGCCCGTTTCAGTGAAGCCGTCCGTGTGCAGGTTCACATAGGCAAGATTGGCGAACGGCTCGAAGGCGAACGGCCCGGCATCCGTCTTGTAGGCCAGTTCGCCGAAGGCCTGCGCCGTGGCGGCATCGTAATCAGCCGACAGGCTGTCCGCGAAGCCGTCGAAAGCGACCGAGCGCGATGTCGAGATCCGGTGCCAGGTATAGGCGGCACCGGTGCGGAACGCGATCGCGCCCCAATTGGTCCCACCATAGAGGCCGAGGTGGTAATTGTCGCTGTCGCCCGAGGAATGCCGGTCATCGGCGTCGAAGCTGGTGCGGCTGTAGCCGCCGGCCAAGCCAATCCGCCAGTCGCCGGCCATGCCGTCGGCGCCTATCAGCAGCCCGCCCGCCGACCGATCGAACGCAGCCGCGTTGCCGTCGCTGTCGGTGCCGCCCCAAGAGCCAAAGCCCTGCGTCCAGAAGGCGAAGCGATCCATGTCGGCCGCCACCGGCTGAACGCCGTCCTCGCCATAGGCCATGACCGGCAGCGAAGCGGTCTTGCCGCTCTCGCCGAAGGCGGCGCGCAGGCGTGCCGTCACCGCATCCTGCAGGAAGTGGCTGTCCTGGAGGAGCATGCCCTTGGCCGATACATGAATTTCGCCGGAGAGCTGATCGAGGGCGGCTTGCGCGGCCTCGTCGCTCGGCAGACCGAGAATGGCGCTGACGAGGGCGCTGCTGGCGGCGCTGTCAAGCCCCTCGCCCGTAGCGATCTGGTTCGGCGTCAGGCCGGCCGAGCCGAAGGTTTTCGTCTGGGTTACGTCGACATAGGCATGGGTCGCATCGGACGTGGTGCTCAGGCTGACGAAGTTGGAGATCTGCGAATCGCTCAGCGTGAAGGTTCCGCTGACGCTGCTGGCCTGGAGCACGGTATAGCGGGTGCCGGCTACCAGGCCGCCAAGGCCGATATTGGTCACCGTCAAGCCGGCGCCACTGGTAATGGTGGCGGCGCCGGACGCGCCGATCAGATCCGAAAGACCAGCCGAATTGAGCTCAACCGCATAGGTCGAGCCCGACGCGAAGCTGGCGGTCCCGTTGACCGTCAGCGTCCCGATCGCGTTGTTGCCGGGCGCAACGGTGCCGGAGGCATTGAGTGCTCCAACCGTGCCGCTCCCGGCGAGCGTGGCGCCGCTGTCAACGGTGACGGGCGAACCGCCCAGCGAGCCTGAGACAAGAAGCGTGCCGGCCTTCACTTCAGTGGCGCCCGACATGGTGCTCGAACCCGACAGCTCGAAAGTCCCCGTTCCGTCCTTGATCAGTCCGCCGGTGCCGGTGAGGCCGCCCGAAAAGACGGTCGAGCCACCATTGCCTCCGGTCGTCAGCTTGCCCGTTCCCTCATCAACCGTTCCCGCGCCGGCCAGCGAGCCGATCACCTGGCTGAAATTGTTGAGTGAAAGCGTGGCGCCGGCGCCGACCGTATAGGCACTGTTGGCACTGAAGATATTGACGTCGCTCGCCTTGAGCGTTCCCTCGGCGACATCCGTGGCCGTGGAATAGGTGTTGCTGTCGGCAAAGCCTGTCACGGTCAACGTACCCGTGCCGAGCTTCGTGAACGTCCCGTTCGGAACGTCGCCATCGCCCATATTGGCGCCAGTGCTCAGACTGAAGCCTTGCGTATCGATGGCACCGCCGGCGGCCCCGAACAGAATGAGGCTGTTGGAAATGACGATGTTATCAGCACCAGCTTGCAACGTACCGCCATCCAGCGTGACCATCCCGGACCCTGTGGCACCCAGCGAATTGTTGGTCATGATCCGAAGCGTGCCACCGTTAACGGTCGCGCCACCCCCGAAACTATTGCTGCTGCTCAAAACGAGCGTGCCGGCACCGGTCTTGATCAGCGTGGCGGGATCGTCGAATTGAGAAATCTGTCCGCCATAAGTGCCGGTTCCTGAACCGACATTCAGCATCATGCTCCCGTACATGGTGAGGTCATTGCCGATCGCGACGCCGTTCTGGATGTCGATGACGGTACCACCATTCGCATAGACCGGGCCGATGCCAAGCGCAGCATTGTTACCCAGGCTGAGCGTACCGCCATAGAGATTGGTGCCGCCTGTGTAGGTGTTGGCCCCATTCAACCTCAGCAAGCCATCGCCGCTCTTGGTCAAGCCGCCGCCTGAAATCGCTCCATCGGCGGTAAAATGAGCACCGGCATCAACCGTGAAAACAGTGTCGGAGATCATGTTGAGACCGGCATCGGCCTCCAGATCGGCAATGAAATTGTTCGTTTGCACGTTGATGGCGGCTTGGCCGGATGCCTCCAAATTCAAAACACCGTTTGACAACCGGTAGCCGCCAGAGGTGCTGGTGGCATTCAAGTTCAATGTGCCTACCGTGTAGGGTCCACCTGACAGGTTAACGGTATAGCCGAGACCCTGGTCCGCCGCATCATGGTTGAAGGTCGCGACCGCATCGACGCCGTTGGGAACCGTTGCGGGCGTCCAGTTCGCAGCCGTACCCCAATTGCCGCTTTGGTGAACGAAATTCTCGGCCGAGGCGACACCAGGCACGAGCGGCGTCATGGCGACCGCAACAAGTCCGGCCATCAACAAAGCAGGAAGCGAGGTCGATGCCAGCAGCGAGCATGCAACCCGCGCCTTCGCCTCGCCATTGTTTTTGGCATGCGCAGTAAAAACCGAATGTCTCATAAAATCCCCCCGACCAGCCATCCCTTGACTGTATCGACCCTGAAGCCCGTCACCACGGTACGAAAACCGCCGCCGAGAGACAACCGATTGCAAGTCGTAAAGATTGCCGAAACCACGCAATGGTGACCTCGGAAGGAAATCCGCGGGGGTCCGTTGCGAATTTGCATCAATGGACATTTGCGCGCCACATGCCCAAGCGCGAAAAATTCTGCGGCATGGCTGGACCAAGCGCGATCGGTTGTCAGCCAGGCGACGCTGTAGCAGTTTGCGCCGGCTGGAAATCGATTCCGATTTGCAGCCCCATAGGTTACGGTCGCGCGAATACCAGGAGGCCCATCATGTTCCAGACCTTCGATTCCGCGGGCGATCCGGCGGTCGGCAAGCCGCGCGTGGCGCTGCTGCGCCAGTGGCTGAGCGACAATGGCCTCGACGGCTTCATCGTTCCGCGCGCCGACGAGCACCAGGGCGAATATGTCGCTGATCGTTCCGCACGGCTGAAATGGCTGACCGGCTTCAGCGGCTCGGCCGGCGTCGCCATCGTGCTGCGCGACCGCGCCTTCGTCTTCGTCGACGGGCGCTACACGCTGCAGGTGCGGAACGAAGTCGATCTCGGCATCTTTTCGATCGAAAGCCTGGTCGACAACCCGCCTGCCGTCTGGCTCAGGGAGAACCTCGGCAAAGGCGCGCGACTGGGCTTCGATCCCTGGCTGCACACGATCGGCGAGGTCAAGGCGCTGCAGGCCTCCGCCGACAAGACCGGCGCGGTGCTCGTGCCGCTCGACAGGAACCCGATCGACATCATCTGGAAGGATCAGCCAGCAGCACCCGTGTCTCCGGTCGAACTGCACCCGATCGGCTTCGCTGGCGAACTCGCCAAGGACAAGCTGGCGCGGCTGGCGACGGCGATCGGCAAGGAGGGCGCCACCCATGCGGTGCTGACGGACCCCTCTTCCATCGCATGGGCCTTCAACATCCGTGGAGGCGACGTGCCGCACACGCCGCTGGCGCTAGGCTTCGCCATCCTGGCCGCCGACGGGTCGCACCAGTTGTTCATCGACAGCCGCAAATTTTCGCGCCAGGTCGAGGCCTATCTCACCCAGCTTGCCGATCCGCATGAGCCCGGCGAATTCGAAGCAGCGATCGTGGCACTGGCGAAAGGCGGCGCGAAAATCGCGCTTGATCCCGTGCTGGCAGCCGACCGGCTGCGCATGCTGGTCGAGGACAATGGCGGCACCGTGGTTGCCGCGCCCGACCCCGCCCGCATCCCGCGCGCCACCAAGAACCAGGCCGAGATCAATGGCTCGCGCGCCGCGCATCGCCGGGACGGCGCGGCGGTGGCAAAGCTGTTGTGCTGGCTCGAGCGGCAGAAACCCGGCTCGCTCGACGAGATCGCGGTCGTCACCAGGCTGGAGGAAACACGCCGGCAGACCGGCGAGGAAACCCAGATGCCGCTGCGCGACGTCTCTTTCGACACCATTTCGGGCGCTGGCCCGAACGGCGCCATCATGCATTACCGCGTCTCGCGCGCCACCAGCCGCAAACTGCGGGCTGGCGAACTGTTCCTTCTCGATTCCGGCGCGCAATACCAGGATGGCACGACGGACATTACCCGCACCGTGCCTATCGGCGAGCCGACCGAAGAGATGCGCGAACGCTTCACGCTGGTGCTGAAAGGCATGATCGGCATTTCCACGCTGCGCTTCCCCGCCGGCACGCGCGGCTCCGAGATCGACGCCGTCGCCCGTATGGCGCTGTGGAAGCATGGCTGCGACTTCGCCCATGGCACCGGCCACGGCGTCGGCTCGTACCTGGCAGTGCATGAGGGCCCGCAGCGCATCGCCCGCACCGGCACCGAAAAACTGCTCGAAGGCATGATGCTGTCCAACGAGCCAGGCTATTACAAGGAAGGCGCCTACGGCATCCGCATCGAGAACCTGATCCTGGTGACGCCGGCCGAACAGATCGAGGGTGGCGACATTGCCATGCACGCCTTCGAGACGCTGACGCTGGCGCCGATCGACGTCAGGTTGGTACGATCAGACCTGCTGACGCGTGACGAACTGCACTGGCTCGACGCCTACCATGCCCGCGTGCTGGCCGAGATCGGCCCGATGCTCGACGGCGAAACGCTGGCCTGGCTGGAAAAGGCGACAGCACCGCTGCCGCATGACGCGAAGATTTGACACAAGCCTCTTTCTCCCCGTTTACGGGGAGAAATGCCCGGCAGGGCAATGAGGGGGCGGCGCAAACAGTCCGAAATAATCGCTCCGCCAGAACGCCTATCCCACGAACTGACGCGCCACGATCAACACCCCAGCACCCGCCAGAAACATCGCCATCAGCCCGCCGCGCAGCGCCACCAGCGCGGAGACGACCAGCGCCGCCCATTCCGCCGGACCCGCGCCGAGCGCGGCCGGCGCCACCAGCGTCGTCAACACGGCGGCCGGTACGGCGTTGAGGCCGGCTTCGACGCGCGGATGGATGTTTTCGAAGCGGGAGATGACCAGATGGCCGCCGACACGCGTAAGATAGGTGGCGATCGCGCCGGCGATGATGATCCAGAAGGTCGTGCTCATGGCCTTGTCTCCACGCCGCTATGGTGCGGCGGCAGGATGACGGCGAGCAGCACGCCGGCAACCGCGCCGATCGAGACGTGCCAGGGCGAACCGACCGTCTTGTAGGCGATGATCGAGGCGCAGGCACTGGCGACGACCACCGGCAGCCACAGCGGCCGCTTGCGGAAGCCCATCACCAGGCCGAGGAAATAGATCGGCAGCAGGAAATCGATGCCCAGCGCATGGGGGTCGGGAATGAGCTTTCCAAACAGCGCGCCGAGCGCGCTTTCGATGGTCCAGAACACATAGACCGGCAGCCCAAGTCCCAGATACCAGGCAAAGCCGACGGTCTGGCCCGACTGGGCCCTGGCCTCGGCGACGGCGAATTGCGGATCGGTGAGGATGAAGAAACCGAGCGCCTGCTGCACCACGGACCAGTGCGCGATGCGCCGGCCAATACCGGCGGAATAGAGCACGTGGCGGAAATTGACGGCGAAGATCGACAGCACGATCAGCCACGGCGCGACATGCTGGCCGAACAGTTCTATGCCGACCATCTGGCTGGCGCCGCCAAAGATCAGCGCGCTCATCAGGAAGGCTTCGAAAACGGAAAAGCCATTGTCGACGGCAATCGCGCCGAACAGCAGCCCGAACGGTGCCGCCGCCACCACGACCGGCATGGAGAGCCGTACGCCTTGCCAGAAATCGCTTTTCGCGCCGTTCTCCGAAATTGCTTGCGCCGACATGTCTCTCCCCGATCAGAGGGCTGATGTAGGAAGCACCACCCGGCTTGTCACACGAATTCGCTTGAGCCAAACGATCAGCGGAAATGATCGTCGCGGGCTGCGCGGCAGCTCAGTCCTTCGCCGCTTTGCCTTCGATCGCCCTGCCCCAGTCGAGCAGCGGCTTGGCGCGCGTGGTGAAATCGACCAGTTCCTCGACCAGTTCCGGACCGTGAATATTGGCCGGATCGATGGCGTGGCGGACAACGAAATGCCGGTTGCGGATGGCCGCGACGAGATCGGCGTCCGCAACATGTTCGAAGCCGCGCGGCGTGCGTTTCATGCAGCCATCCGTGTCGAGCACCAGGCCGTTCCTGGCGAGCGCCTTGACCATTCCCCGAAACTTTTCAGGCTTCGTCTCGATGGCCCTACGGATCGCCAGCAGCAGCGCCGGCTCCGGGCTCCACCAGGCAACGCCGGCGAAACAGCGTTCGAGCCCGATATGAACGTAGAACACGCCCTGCTCCATCTTGGTGCCGTCCGGCGACAGGATGGCCGACAGATGCCGGTTGTAGGGCCGCTTGTCCTTGGCAAAGCGCACATCGCGATTGATGCGGAACATGGATTTCTTGCGGTCGCCGCGCAGGCCAAGCCCGGCCGCCGCGAAGCGCTGGGTCAGCGTCTCGACCAGATCGCAGAACGGCTCGTACAATTCGCTGTCGTAAAGCGCCCGGTTTTCCCAAAACCATTCGCGGCTCTGGTGAAAGTCCAGCGCTTTGAAGAACGGCATGGCCTTCGGCCCAAACCCTTTGAAAATTCCATCCGTCACGACTTGCCGACCCGCTGCAGCCAGGTGTCCTCGTCGATGACTTCGACGCCGAGTTCACTGGCAAGCTTGAGCTTGGAACCAGCGCCGGGGCCGGCCACCAGCAGATCGGTCTTCGCCGAAACCGAGCCGGCCACCTTGGCGCCGAGACGCTCGGCCATTGCCTTGGCTTCGGAGCGGGTCATCTTTTCCAGCGACCCGGTAAAGACGATCGTCTTGCCGGCGACCTCGCTGTCGGCCGAGACGGTGACGATATACGGCTTCGGCTTGACCTGCTCCAGCAGCTTGTCCAATACCTCGTCATTGCGCTCATTGCCGAAGAAGTCGCGCAGTGCATCGATCACCGTATCGCCAATGCCGTTGATCGATGGGAAGACGGCATGCGGATCCTGCGCCGCCGCCGTCTCCTTGCCGACCCGGATCAGCTCCTCGATGGTCGAGAATGTCCGGGCCAATAGGGCGGCGGTCGTCTCGCCGATATGACGGATGCCGAGCGCGAAAATGAAGCGGTCGAGCTCCGGCGCGCGGCGCGAATCGATGGCCGCGAACAATTTGTCGAGGCCTTCGTAATTGCGGTCCTCGACGCCGCGCACATTCTTGCGTGTCTTGCCGGACGCCGCCTCGCGCTGCCTGGCCTGCTCCTCGCGCCGCTCGGCCAGCGCCTTGGTCACGGCCGGGCGGCGCTCCCTGAGCGTGAAAATGTCGGCGGCTGTCTTGACCAGTCCCGAGTTGAAGAACAGGTCGATGTTCTCGGCGCCCAGGCCTTCAATATCCATGGCGCCGCGCGATACGAAGTGGCGCAATCTTTCGACGGCCTGCGCCGCGCAGATCAGCTCGCCCGTGCAACGGCGCCGCGAATCCTCCTTGCCGGTCTTCTCGTTGATCTCGCGCGTCGCCGGCGAGCCGCAGACCGGGCAAGTGTGCGGGAATTCGTACGGCACGGCATCGGGCGGACGCTTGTCGATGACGACGCTGACGATCTGCGGGATGACATCCCCTGCCCGTTGGATCACCACCGTGTCGCCGATGCGCACGTCGATGCCGTCGCGGATCGGCTGGCCGGTGCTGTCCAGACCCTTGATATAGTCCTCATTGTGCAGCGTGACGTTTTCGACCACGACGCCGCCGACTGTCACCGGGGCAAGCCGCGCGACCGGCGCCAGCGTGCCGGTCCGGCCGACCTGAATGTCGATCCTCTGCACTGATGTCATCGCCTGTTCGGCGGGGAATTTATGCGCGACCGCCCAGCGCGGCTCACCGGTGACGAAACCCCAGCGGCGCTGCAACTCCAGCTGGTCGACCTTGTAGACAACGCCGTCTATGTCATAGCCGAGCGACGAGCGCTGTTCCTCGATCAGGTGATAATGCGCGATAAGGTCCTCGACCGATTTCGCCCGCACCATCAGCGGACTGATCTTGAAACCCCAATCGGCGAATTTCTGTACCGATTCGAACTGGGTCGGGGCCGGATCTTGCGTGGTGTAGCCCCAGGCATAGGCGAAAAATTTGAGGTTGCGGCTGGCGGTGACGGAGGGATCCTTCTGGCGCAGCGACCCGGCCGCCGTATTGCGCGGATTGACGTAATCCTGGCCGCCGACAGCCGCCGAGCGCGCCTTGAGCGCCTCGAATTCGGCATAGGTCATATAGACCTCGCCACGGATTTCGATGGTTTCGGGCCAGCCTGATCCTTTGAGCTTCGCGGGAATGTCGGCGATTGTCCTCAAATTGGCGGTGATGTCCTCGCCGACCGCGCCGTCGCCGCGCGTCGCGCCCTGCACGAACACACCCTTTTCGTAACGCAGTGACGCCGACAGCCCGTCGATCTTCGGCTCGGCGGTAAAAGCGATGTCGAGGTCCTTGTCGCGGTCGAAGAAGCGCCGGCCGCGCTCGATGAAATCGGTGACGTCGGCGTCGGTATAGGCCTTGGCGAGGCTGAGCATGGGGACGGCATGGCGCACCTTGGTGAAGCCTTCCGCCGGTGCGGCACCAACCCTGAGCGAGGGCGAATCCTCACGCACCAGCCCGGGAAAGCGCTCCTCGATGGCAAGGTTGCGCCGCCGCAGCGCGTCATACTCGGCGTCCGTGATCGTGGGCGCGTCCTCGGCATGGTAGCGCCGGTCGTGACCGGCGATCTCCTCGGCAAGGCGCTGGAGCTCGGCTTCAGCCTCGCTTTCGCTGAGCGAATCGACAGGTTTTTCGGCCATGCTTTTGTCCCCGAACGGTAGCGCGCCACAATAGAGCATGATCTTGAAAGGTGGGAACCGGTTTTCGGAAAAGATCATTCCTGAACAGCAGGATGGAGCCATATCCTGACTCGCCCCATGACGCCCGATAGTCTTATGCCGCGTTTGTATTCTCGCGCAGCAGCCGCTCGGCGGCGGCGCGCGCCTCGTCGGTGATCGTGGCGCCGGCCAGCATGCGGGCGATCTCCTCCTGCCGCGCCGACCTGTCCATCTCGGCAATTCCGGTCGCCACGCGGTCGGTGCCGCCCGATTTGGAGATCAGGAAATGTGTCGCCGCCCGCGCCGCGACTTGCGGCGCGTGGGTGACGGAAAGCACCTGGACGCGCTTCGACAGCCGCGCCAGCCTTTGGCCGATGGCGTCGGCCACCGCCCCGCCCACGCCGGTGTCGATTTCGTCGAAAACCAGCGTCGGCGCCGAACCACGATCGGCAAGCGCCACTTTCAGCGCCAGCAGGAAGCGTGACAGCTCGCCGCCGGAGGCGACCTTCATCATCGGCCCGGGCCGCGTGCCGGGATTGGTGCGCACCCAGAACTCGATCTGGTCGATACCCTCCTCCATGCGGCTGTCGGCCTCGCTCTTCATCTCGACGATGAAGGCCGCGCGTTCGAGCTTCAGCGCCGGCAGTTCGGCCATCACCGCCTTGGTCAGGCCGACCGCCGCGGCATGGCGAAGCGAGGATAGCTGCGCGGCGGCGATATCGTAGGTTTCGCGCGCGGCGGCCGCCTGCTTTTCCAGCCCATGCAGGCGCTCCTCGCCGGCATCGAGATCGGCAAGATCGGCAACCATCGTGTCGCGCAGCTGTGCCAGATCGTCGACGGCGACGCTGTGCTTGCGCGACGCCGCGCGCAGCGAAAACAACCGCTCTTCGGCTTTCTCCAGCCGTTGCGGGTCATACTCGGTGGCGCGAAGCGCGGCCTCGACGCCCGATTGCGCGGCGTCGAGCGACAGCATGGCTTCATCGAGCGACTTGACCACGTCCTCGAGCAGGCCGGGCGCCTCCGTTGCCTTGCGCTGCAGCCGCCTCAGCAGGCTGGCCAGTTGCGGCAAGGGCGAGGACGGACCCGAAAGCACGTCCTGCGCGTCGTGGATCTCGGAGGCGATCTTCTCGGCGCGCATCATGTGGGCGCGCAGCTCGGCAAGTTCGGTTTCCTCGCCGGGCTGCGGATCGAGCTTGGTCAGTTCGGCCACCGCGGCGCGCAGATAGTCGGCCTCGCGCGCGGCGGCCGCCACCTTGGCGCGATGGCGCGTCAGCTCCTGCTCGCAGGCGCGCCAGTGCCGCCATGCCTCTCCCGTCGAACGAACGGCGCCGAGATGGCCGCCGAAGGCATCGAGCACGTCGCGGTGGGCGCCGGGATCGACCAGGGCGCGCTCGTCATGCTGGCCGTGGATCTCGACCAGCGCGCGGCCGACATCGCGCATCAGCGTCACGCTGGACGGCTGGTCGTTGACGAACACACGGGTCCGGCCGTCCGCCGTCTGCACGCGCCGCAGGATCACGTCGCCATCATCCTCGATGGCGTTTTCGGCGAGCAGCGCGCGCACCGGATGGTTGCGCGGCACATCGAACACGGCAATGACCTGGCCCTGGGCGGCGCCATGGCGCACCAGCGAGGCATCGCCGCGCGCGCCGAGCGCCAGCGACAGGGCATCGAGCAGGATGGATTTGCCGGCGCCGGTTTCGCCGGTCAGCACGGAAAGACCCGGCTGGAAGTCGATGTCCAGCTTTTCGATCAGGACGATATCTCGGATCGACAGTCTGGAAAGCATGAGAAACCGGACCTATTGCATGCCGCCCAAGAGTGGACCCGGTTTCGGGATAACGACAGGCACGAAAACAAAAGATTTAAGGCGGCGCCCGACAGTGGAGTCGCAGCGCCGCACTATCTTTTTGTTTGGGCTTCGGATCAATCCGAAAAGCGCGTTGCGCGCGCTTCGCTCGGAGCTTCCGCGGTCAGGCGCCGGTGATCAGCTTCCCGGCCTTGGATATCCACGATCCGGCATTTTCGCGCGGCGCCAGCCCGTTGCTCTGCAGCAGCTTGTAGGAATCCTTGTACCACGAGCTGTCTGGATAGTTGGTACCCAGCACCGCGGCCGCCGTCTGGGCCTCGGAGGTCAAGCCCAACGCATAGTAGCTTTCAGTGAGGCGGGCGAGCGCTTCCTCGACATGGCGCGTGTTGGAGTAATTCTCCACGACAGTGCGGAAGCGCTTGACGGCGGCGATGTATTCGCGACGCTCCAGATAATAGCGGCCGATCTGCATTTCCTTGCCGGCGAGCTGGTCGTTGGCGAAGCGGATCTTTTCCTTGGCGTCGTCGACATATTCCGACGTCGGCCAGCGCGTCACCAGGTCCTGCATCGTCTGCACGGTCTGGCGTGCTTCCTTCTGGTCCTGCGTCACGTCCTTGATCTGGCGATAGTAGCTGAGACCGATGATGTACTGCGCATAGGGTGCGTCATCCGTCGACGGATAGAGAGCCAGGTAGCGCTTTGCCGACTGGATCGCGTCGTCGTAGCTGCCTTTCCGATAGTCGGCGAACGCGCCCATCACCATCGATTTGCGGGCCCATTCCGAATAGGGGTGCTGGCGGTCGACCGCGTCGAACTTCTTGCTCGCCTCATCCAGGCGGCCGGCATTCAGATTGGCCAGGCCTTGATTGTAGAGAACGTCGGCCGGTTCGGTCTGGTCGACATAGGTCGACAGGTCGATGTCTTTCTCGGACGACATGCAGGCCGACAGAAAGAGCGATGGAACAACCACCGAAAGCGCCAGGAAAACAGACCGCTGCGGCGCCTTCGATTGACCGACTCGCTTGAAAAACATGATTGGATTGCGCCCTTTCGGCGTTATTTTCGTGCCATTTGCATGCAGTTCTCCCAAAACTGGTCCCCACTTTTGAGCGATATGCACTAATCGACGGCAGCAGCCATAAACCATAACCGCCTTGCCCGGCAACGCTATGTCCAGCCAATCGCGCATTTTTGTGGCAGCCCGTCAGCGGCGGCGCATCCCTGCGATTTCGCTGGCGGATGGTGCATTACTGCAACACTCGCACCACCAGCATATCCGAGAAAAATGAAGAAAATCAGATCATCCAGGGCGCGTAGAGCGGCGCATTGACGGCACTCATTTCCGCCGCGCGGCCACGTTCGCGGCGTGTCGTCTCGACGATCTCGAAGGCCGTGCGGTCCGACAACAGGCGACGCAGCGCGGCGGCGTTCAGCCTGTGCCCACCGCGATAGGAGCGGAAACAGCCGATGAAGCGCGCGCCGGCCAGCGCCAGGTCGCCCATGGCGTCGAGCGTCTTGTGGCGCACGAATTCGTTGGGATAACGCAGGCCGCCCATATTGATGACGCGGTTGTCATCACCGATCACCAGGGAGTTTTCCAGCGAGGATCCCAGCGCATAGCCGGCGGCCCACAGCCGCTCGACGTCCTTCATGAAGCCGAAGGTGCGGGCCCGTGCGATGTCGCGGCGGAAAATGTCGGCATTGATGTCGGAGGCGAAGAGCTGACGGCCGATCGCCGGGCTTTCGAAATCGATCTCGACCTCGAAGCGGGTGCCGTCATAGGGCCTGAATTCGGCCCAGGAGGCGCCGTTCTCGATGCGAACCGGCTTGACCACCCTGATATAGCGGCGCTTGACGGCCAACACCTCGATGCCGGCCTGGTCGATGGCTTCCACGAACGCCATGGCGCTGCCGTCGAGGATGGGAACCTCGTGACCGTCGATCTCGATGACGACATTGTCGATGCCGAGCCCGAACAGGGCGGCCATGATGTGCTCGACCGTGGCGATGTGCTCGCCCGAGGGATCGCCAAGCATGGTGCAAAGGTCGGTGGCGCCGATCTCGGAAAACAGGGCGCGGAACTCACGGCCCTGCCCGTCGCCATTGAGAAGCTGGAACACGATGCCGGTATCGGCATCCGCGGGCAGGAAACTGATGGAAACTTCTTTGCCGCTGTGAACGCCGGTGCCTGTAAGCGACGCGCGCGTCTTCACTGTCGTCTGGTGGTCGTGCAAGACAATCCCCATGAGCCCGTAATGCCTAGGTCCGCTTCTCCAGCCCGAGGGCGCGGCTCTTGTTAAATCGGCTGGCAGGGCCACTTCCCCCGAATCCCGGCAAACCGACTATGGTAGGCAGCGAAGATAATGTCCCGGCAGGGAGACTCCAAATCACGGTTTCTTACTAGTTGTAACCGCGAACTTGAACATGTACGGCATCATAACCGATTGATTACGCAGCGTTTTAAACGTTAACAGGCAAGCAATTTCTTGCCTGCCTGTTAACAGTTGTTACAGTCCGTTAACCGCTCAATTGGCCTGGCGGCGCAGGAACGCCGGAATCTCCAGCTGATCGTCATCCTGAGTCGCCCTGGTCTGCGGCGTCAGGCGGCCCTGGTCGTCGAGCTGGCCACGGCGCGGCGCATAGAGCTGGGCGTCCTGGCTGGCGAGGCGGCGCACTTCCGGTGCGGCCTGGCGCAGCTTGGGCTCGCGCGGCTGCGCCGGCTGCAGCCGTGCAGGCTCTTCTTCGCGGCGGGTCAGGCCATTGGTCAGGCGCTTCAGGAGACCCATCGGGCCGCTGTTCTCATGGTCGGATGGACGGCTCTTGGCATCCACCTCGGCCTTCACGACGGGCGGAAAGTCCTCGACGCGCGGCATGCGCTGCGGCGCCATCGCCACCGGCTGCTGGACCTCGCGCAGCATCTCGCGCGGCTGCGGGGCCGGCTGCATCATCTGCTGGACAGGCTGAGGCATCGGTTGCGGCTGTGCGGGCGGCGCCTGGAAGATCTTGCTCTGCGGGCGGAAATCGTCCGCATGGGCGACCGGTGCCGGACGCGCCTGCGCCATGGCGGCGGCATTCGCTTCGGCCAACTGGATGGCTTCGGCAACCGGATCGACGGCACGCGGCTCATACACCGTCTGCTGGACCGGCGCCGGCCGGCTCTCCACCGCGGCAACGGTCGGACGGGCGGCCGGCTTCGGCGGCGCGGTGCGGATCGAGATCGGCGCCGCGGCGATTTCAGCCGCCGACTTGTCGATGCCGGTCGCGACCACCGAGACGCGGATGACGCCCTCGAGTTCCTCGTCGAACGTGGCGCCGAGGATGATGTTGGCGTCCTGGTCGACTTCCTCGCGGATGCGGGTCGCCGCTTCGTCGACCTCGAACAGGGTCAGGTCGCGGCCGCCGGTGATCGAGATCAGCAGGCCCTTGGCGCCCTTCATCGAGGTCTCGTCGAGCAGCGGATTGGCGATAGCGGCTTCTGCGGCGGCCATTGCACGGCCCTCACCCGAAGCCTCGCCGGTGCCCATCATCGCCTTGCCCATCTCGCGCATCACCGAACGCACGTCGGCGAAGTCGAGGTTGATCAGGCCTTCCTTGACCATCAGGTCGGTGATGCAGGCAACGCCGGAGTAAAGCACCTGGTCGGCCATCGCGAAGGCGTCGGCGAAGGTGGTCTTGTCATTGGCCAGCCGGAACAGGTTCTGGTTGGGGATGACGATCAGCGTGTCGACGCACTTCTGCAGCTCCTCGATGCCGAAGTCGGCCGTCTTCATGCGGCGCTGGCCTTCGAAGTGGAACGGCTTGGTGACGACGCCGACGGTCAGGATACCCTTCTCGCGGGCTGCGCGGGCAACCACGGGAGCAGCACCCGTGCCGGTGCCACCGCCCATGCCGGCGGTGACGAAGCACATATGGGTGTTGGTGAGATGGTCGAGGATCTCGTCGATGCACTCTTCCGCCGCCGCGCGGCCGACTTCCGGCTGCGAGCCGGCACCGAGCCCCTCGGTGACATGCGCGCCAAGCTGGATCAGCCGCGAGGCCTTCGACATGGTCAGCGCCTGCGCGTCGGTGTTGGCCACGACGAACTCAACACCGCGCAGTCCGGCGGTGATCATGTTGTTCACGGCATTGCCGCCGCCGCCGCCGACACCGAACACGGTGATGCGCGGCTTGAGCTCGGTGATGTCCGGCTTCTGCAGATTGATGGTCATTGTCTCCGTCCTTTGCCTTTCACGCCGCTTCGCCGCCGCGGCCGCCTATGGGGCTGTCCCCGTCAATTAGAAACTGTCTCTCAACCACTGACTCATGCGATGCAGTTTTCCACCCGTTCCAGTCATCCTGAGACCGGAAATGCCCTTCGCCGGATGGCTCTCGAAGCTCGCCATCTGCGGATAGATCAGAAGCCCGACCGCGGCCGAGAAGGCCGGTCCCTTCGCCGCTTCCGGCAGGCCCGCCACGCCGAGCGGGCGGCCGATGCGCACATTGCGTCCCAGGATGCGGCGTGCCGCCTCGGGCAGGCCGGCCAACTGGCTGGCGCCGCCGGTGAGCACGACGCGCTTGCCGACCGCATTGCCGTAGCCGGACTTGTTCAACCGGTCGCGCAGGAGTTCGAGCGTCTCGTCGATACGGGCGCGCACGATGCGTGTCATCACCGAACGCGGAATCTGCAGCGGCACGTCGCCATCGTCGCCGATCGGCTGGATCGAGACCAGGTCGCGGGCGGCGGCGCGGCCCGGCAGCGCCGAGCCATGCATTACCTTCAGCCGCTCGGCGGCTTCGAGCGAGGTCGAGAGCCCCTTGGCCATGTCGAGCGTCACATGGTTGCCGCCGATGGCGATGGCGTCGCCATGCACGAACTTGCCTTCCGAAAACACCGAGATCGTGGTCGTGCCGCCGCCCATGTCGATGCAGGCGGCACCCAATTCCAGTTCGTCGTCGACCAGGGCCGCCAGTCCGCTGGCATAGGGCGTTGCCACCATGCGCTCGACCGACAGATGCGAGCGGTTGATGGAAAGCTCCAGATTGCGCATCGGCGCGGCATCGCCGGTCAGCACATGCATGTCGACGCCAAGCGCATCGCCCACCATGCCGCGCGGATCGCGCACGCCGCGTTCGGCATCCAGCGAGAAGCCGACGGGCAGCGAATGGACGACTTCGCGCTCGGCCTTGAGCGCCTGCTTGGCACCGGCGCCGAGCACGCGCTTGATATCGGCCTCGTCGGCCTCGTGGCCGCCAAGATTGATCGTCGCGGAAAAGCTTTCGCTCTTCAGCCGGCCGGCGGTCATGTTGACGATGAGCGAATCGACCGTCAGCCCGGCCATGCGTTCGGCGGCGTCGACGGAGAGGCGAATGGCATGTTCGGCGCGGTCGAGATCGACGATCACGCCCGATTTCACGCCTTGCGATTTCTGGTGGCCGATGCCGATCACCTGGATCCGGTGCGAGCGGCCGCGCAAAAGCTTGCCGTCATCGTTCGGCTTCAGCTTCGCCACCATGCAGCAGACCTTGTTCGAGCCGACATCCAGCACCGTCAGGGTGCCGGACCGGCGCGACGAGGCATCGCCAGAACCGCCAAGCCAGCTCATATCTTCGTCTCCGGCTTGCGCTTGAGGGTTTTCGGCTTCTCGTTGAGCGCGGCCTCGCGCTGGGTTGCCGCTTCGGGCGTCAGCTCCACGACCAGCCGGTCCGAAAGACGCATGTCGACAGCGGCGATGTCGCGCGACAACAACCCCTTGTCATGATCCATCTTGACCAGTTCGGCGAGCGCCTGATCCTCGTCATCCTCGGGCAGCTTGACGGTAATGCCGTTTTCGAGCTTCAGATCCCAGCGCCGCTCGCCGACACGGATATAGCCTTTGATGCGGCTTGCGAGGTCGGGATATTGTTCGATCTTGGCCATGAAATCGGGCGCCTTGGCTGGCGCGCCGGTGCCGATCAACAGCGGCAGCAGTACCTGTTTGCCGCCCGAGAACGGCGCGATGATGGCGCCATCCTTCTCGATGACCGAGAGATCGCTGCCTTGCTGCCAGAGCGCAAAGGCCTCGCGCTCCTCGACGCGCACTTCCAGCGTGTGCGGATAGACCTTGCGCACCGCGGCGACCTCGATCCACGGCAAGGTCGCGATGCGCTCGCGCGCGGCCTCGGCATCGAAGCCGATCAGCGACGTCCAGCCATCCAGTTCGAGCCGGTCGAGAATATCGATCTCCGACGTCTGACGGTTGCCGACCACCTTGACCTGGTCGACGGCAAAACCGGTGCGGGCGGTGATGCTTTGAATGATGCCGTCGGCATGGCCGCCAATATAGGAGCCATAGGCTCCGCTCGAAGCCAGAAGCACCGCCGACATGATCGCGGCGGAGAATCGTGGCGCCTGGAATTCGCCGTCACCCAGACGCGTCAGGATGCGCGCCGGGCGGCGAAGCACGCGCGGCAGAACGAAATGGTCCAGCGACAATGGCAGGCCGAACAGCGACGGCCCGGCCGCGCCCCTCACCTTGCCCTGTCCCCATTTCAACGCAGACACGAAGCGTCCTCCACCATCCAACTCAACAGTTCACCAAACGAATGCCCGGCATGGGCGGCAATTTCAGGCACCAGAGACGTCGGCGTCATGCCCGGCTGAGTGTTGACCTCGAGCCATACAACCTCGCCATTTTCGGAGTGACGATCGTCATAACGGAAGTCCGACCGGGAAACGCCCCGACAGCCGACAGCTTGGTGAGCCTTGAGCGCCAGTGTCTGTATTTTTTGGTAAATATTCGGTGAAACTTTTGCGGGGCATTCGTGTTTTGATCCGCCCGCGACATATTTTGAATCGTAATCGTAGAAGGAATGGCCCGTCGGGATGATCTCGCAGACGCCCAGCGCCACGTCGCCCATGACGGCGCAGGTCAGCTCGCGTCCATGGATGTAGCGCTCGACCATGACCGTATCGCCATATTTCCACTCGGACGACCCGATGACCTGCGGCGGATGCGACTGCCCTTCCGATACGATGACGACGCCAAAACTCGAGCCCTCGCTGACCGGCTTGACCACATAGGGCGGTTTCATCGGATGCTTGTTCTGGATGGAGAAGCGATTGGCGACCTTCGATTCGGCAACGGGAACGCCGATCGATTTGACGATCTTCTTCGCCTGCTCCTTGTTCATGGCGAGAGCCGAGGCGAGCACGCCCGAATGAGTATAGGGAATGCCGAGATATTCGAGGATGCCCTGGATGGTGCCGTCCTCGCCGAAAGGTCCGTGCAGCGCATTGAAGGCGACGTCGGGCCGAAGCTCGGCAAGCACCGAGCCGACATCGCGCCCGACATCGACGCGGGTGACCTGGTAGCCTTCCTGTTCGAGCGCATCGGCACAGGCCTTTCCGGAAGACAGGGACACGGGCCGCTCGGACGAGAAACCTCCCAGCAATACGGCCACATGCTTGTTCTTCATTCCCCGTCATCCCCTCTCATGGCGGACCAAAAAAACCAAGATTTCCGCAACATTGAGTCCGAGTCTCCCGGCAGGTTGCCCCCCAGACGGAAAACGCGGGTAACGCGTCGAACGACTCAAATCAGGAAACGCTTTGGAGCAGAGAATCAGAGAGTTGATTCACTGGCAAGTGCCTATGATTCCGAGAGATTCACTTTGTGAGAAAATGGATGCGAAAACCGTCTCGCTGAGTCTTTGCAGCAACGGTTTCGAGGCTTTTGAGAACGTGTTGAAGTTCATCCATCACGTGAACTTCAAGCCACCTTAAAGCAGCTGGCCGAGGAACTCCTGCACGGCGTGTCCGGAGCGGAAATTGCCGATGCGCTTGATCTCCCACTGCAGCCGGATGCCGGAATGTTCCAGCACCCGCGCGCGCACCGTCTCGCCGAGATATTCGAGGTCGTAGCCGGTCGCGGTGCCGGTGTTGATCATGAAGTTGCAGTGCATCGGCGACATCTGCGCGCCGCCGATCATCAGGCCGCGGCAGCCCGCCTTGTCGATTTCCTTCCAGGCCGAAGTGCCTTCCGGATTCTTGAAGGTCGAGCCGCCCGTCTTCTCACGGATCGGCTGCACGGTCTCGCGATGGTTCTGCACGGCGTCCATCGCCGCCTTGATCGTCGCCTTGTCCTCTGGATACCCCTCGAACCATGCCGACGTAAAAATCACGCCCGGTGTCGCTGCCGAATGTCGATAGGAATATTCCATGTCTTCGGCCAGGAAGGTCACGATATCGCCTTTGCGATTCACACCCTGCAGCTCGACAACCCGTTCGCGTGTCTCCACGCCGTTGGCGCCGGCGTTCATAATTAGCGCACCACCGATGGCACCTGGAATGCCGTGATAGAAATGGAAGCCGCCAATGCCTTCCTCCAGGGCAAACGCGGCCAAGCGTTTGTCTGGGGCAGCGGCGCCTGCCTTAATCGCACCGCTAGGCGCTCTTTCAATCTGGCCAAATCCTTTGGCCGAAAGCCTGACGACGAAACCGGGAATACCGCCGTCGCGCACAAGAAGGTTCGATCCGACACCGACAACGGTCAGCGGGATTTCCTCCGGCACCGCGCGCATAAACGCGGCAAGGTCCTCCTCGTCCGCCGGCTGGAACAGCGCCTCGGCAAGGCCGCCTGCCCGGAACCAGGTGATCTTGTCCATCTCGGCATTCGGCGTGACGCGGCCGCGCAGGCCTGCAAGCCGGTCGCCAAGTCTGTCGATCATGGCCTGGCCGTTCATCATGAGGCGGCGAGCTCCTTCGGCAGCGCATAGGCCCATTGGGTGATGTTGCCTGCGCCGAGGAAGACCACGAAGTCGCCAGGCTTCGCCAGCTCACGGATGATCGGCGCGATATCGGCCGGCCCCTCGATGTAGCGGGCATCACGATGACCGCCGGCGCGGATGCGCGACACCAACGCATCCGATGTCACGCCGTCGATCGGCTCTTCGCCGGCAGCGTAGACCGGAGCCACCATCACCGTATCGGCGTCGTTGAAGCAGGCGGAGAACTCGTTGAACAGATCATGCAGCCGGGTAAAGCGGTGCGGCTGGGCAATGGCGATGACACGCCCCTTGGTGGCGCTGCGCGCCGCCTTCAGCACCGCCGAGATTTCGACGGGGTGATGGCCATAGTCGTCGAACACGTCGACGCCGTTCCAGGAGCCGGTATGGGTGAAGCGGCGCTTGACGCCGGCGAAGGACGACAGGCCCTTCTTGATCGCCTCGGCCGACAGGCCGAGCTCGTGCGCGACGGCGATCGCCGCGGTGGCGTTGGAGACGTTGTGGAGGCCAGGCATCGGCAGGCGCAGGCCCGCGATCGTCGTCTGGCCGCGCCCCTTGCGGTCGCGGATGACCACGTCGAACTCCGAAGTGGCGCCCGCCATGCGGTGGTTGGTGAAGCGCACGTCGGCCTGCGCGTTCTCGCCATAGGTGATGACGCGCCGGTCCTCGATGCGGCCGACCAGCGCCTGCACTTCCGGGTGGTCCGTGCACATCACGCCAAAGCCGTAGAACGGCACGTTCTCGACGAACTGGCGGAACGCCTCGCGCACCTTGTCGAAGCTGCCATAGTGATCGAGATGCTCGGGATCGATGTTGGTGACGACGGCAATGTCGGCCGGCAGCTTGAGGAAGGTCCCATCGCTCTCGTCGGCCTCGACCACCATCCACTCGCCGTCGCCCATGCGGGCATTGGTGCCGTAGGCATTGATGATGCCGCCATTGATGACGGTCGGATCGAGCCCGCCGGCCTCCAGCAAGGTCGCCACCATCGAGGTCGTCGTCGTCTTGCCATGCGTGCCGCCGATGGCGACGGCCTGGCGGAAGCGCATCAGCTCGGCCAGCATTTCGGCGCGGCGGACGATGGGTAGCAATTTCTCCCGCGCGGCCTTCAGTTCCGGATTGGATTTCTTGATCGCCGTCGAAACGACGATGACCTCGGCATCGCCGAGATTCTCCGCCTTGTGGCCGACGAAGCAGTCAATGCCCTTGTCGCGCAGCCGCTGCACATTGGCGCTGTCGGCCTGGTCGGACCCCTGCACCTTGTAGCCGAGATTGTGCAGCACCTCGGCGATGCCGCTCATGCCGATGCCGCCAATGCCGATGAAATGCACAAGGCCGATGGTCTGCGGCATCTTCATGCGTGCGTCCCCTTCCTGAAATCCGATACTGTTTTGCGGGACGCAATAGCCTCTGTGAGGTCGGCGAGCAACCGCGCCGCGTCGGGCCTGCCGACCGACCTGGCCGCGGCAGCCATCGTCGCCAGCCGCTCCGGCTCGTCCATCAGGGCGCCGAGCAATGCCGCGATGCGCTCGGGCGAAAGCGAGGATTGCGCATGCACTTCGCCGCCGCCGGCCGCGGCAAGGGCCGCCGCATTGGCCGCCTGGTCGTGATCGAGCGCATAGGGGTAAGGCACCAGCAGCGCCGGCCGGCCGATGACGGCGATCTCCGACACGGTCGAGGCGCCGGAACGCGAGATTACAAGATGCGCCGCGGCAATGCGCGCCGCCATGTCGGTGAAGAAGGGCGAAACCTCGACGGCGACGCCAAGGGCGGCATAGGCCGCCTTCACCCGCGCCACGTCGTCCGCGCGCGCCTGCTGCGTGATCAGCAATCGCTTGCGTTGTGCATCGGAAAGCAGCGCGATCGCCCCCGGCATGGCATCGGAAAAGAATTGCGCGCCCTGGCTGCCGCCGAACACCAGCAGGCGGAAGGGCTCGTCCCCGGTCGAAGCCGTGTAAGGTCCTCTGGCTGCTTCGAGCACAGCCGGCCTGACCGGATTGCCGGTCGTCACCGTCTTGGCACCGGCCGCACTCTCGTCCTGCGGCAGGAAGCCGCCGGCGATCGCATCGACACGGCCGGCCAGCGCCCGGTTGGCGCGCCCCATCACGGCGTTCTGCTCGTGGATCAGCGTCGGCACCTTACGGCGCGTCGCCGCGTAGAGCGGCGGCAGGGTCGGATAGCCGCCGAAGCCGACCACGGCCTCCGGCTTGATCCTGCCGATGATGGCGGAGGCCTGCCGCACGCCGCGCCAGATTTTCCAGAAGGCGCCAAGCAGGGCGACCGGATTTTTCGACCCCATCGTCGCCGACTGGATCGGATGGATGGCGGCGGCCGGGAAATGGCCCGCAAACCGCTCGGCGCGGGTATCGGTCGCCAGATGCACCGACCAGCCGCGCTCGATCAGTTCGTGCGCCAGCGCTTCGGCTGGAAACAGGTGTCCGCCGGTGCCGCCCGCGCACAGAAGAATAACGCCTCTGGCCATGTCACTCCGCCGGCATGGCGCGCTGCGGCAGCGTAAAGCCCATCTGCTTGCGCTTTTCCGGCCGCTTGCGCGTCAGCGCCAGCACCATGCCCATGGAGATGGCGATCGCGATCTGCGAGGAGCCGCCATAGGAGATGAAGGGCAGCGTCATGCCCTTGGCCGGCATCAGTTGCAGGTTGACGCACATGTTGATGACGGCCTGCAAGCCAAAGACCGTGACGAGCCCTCCGACGGCATAGCGGGTGAAGTCGTCATGCTCCTTCATCGCAGCATTGAGGCCGCGCAGCACGATGAAGGCGAAGAGCGACATGATGAAGAAGCACATGATCAGCCCGAACTCCTCACCGGCGACCGAGAAGACGAAATCGGTGTGAGCGTCCGGAACAATGCGCTTGACGGTTCCCTCGCCCGGCCCGACACCAAACCAGTTGCCGTTGATCAGTGCCTCGCGGCCCATATCGACCTGGAACGTATCGCCCTCGCCGGTCAGGAATTTGTCGATACGCAGGGCAACGTGCGGGAACACCGTGTAGGCGGCGAACACGCCACCGACGCCCAAGCCGCCGAGCACGATGATCCACATCCAGGGCAGCCCCGCCATGAAGAACATGATGCCCCAGGTGCCGGTGGTCAGCATGGTCTGGCCGAGGTCCGGCTGCGCCACCAGCAGCGACACGACCAGCACCAGCAGCAGCATGGCGAACAGATTGCCGGGAATGTCAGGCTGGCGCTTGTGCTCGGCGAACAGCCAGGCGCACATGATGACGAAGGCCGGTTTGAGGAATTCCGAAGGCTGGATCGACAGGCCGGCGAGCGACACCCAGCGGCGCGCGCCCTTCACCTCGACGCCGACATAGAGCACCGCCACCATCAGCACCAGCATCAGGCACAGCATGATCAGCGACATGCGCCGGATCTCTCTGGAATCGAGGAAGGAGACAGCCAGCATCACGCCGAGCGCCGGTACGGTGAAGATGATCTGCCGGGTCGCGAAGTGGAAGCTGTCGAGGCCGATGCGTTCGGCGACCGCGGGACTTGCCGCGAAGGACAAGACGATGCCGAGCCCCATCAGCGACAGGAATGCCGCCAGGAACCAGCGATCGATCGTCCACCACCAGGTTGCGACCGGACTTTTGTCGAGACGGCTCTGCATTATCGTGCCCCTCCGATGGGTTTGACGCCATCTATAGCGCTCGCAGCTTGCCTGAAGGCTTCGCCGCGAACCTCGAAATTCTTGAACTGGTCGAAACTGGCACAGGCCGGCGAGAGCAGCACCACCGCCTCGCCGCTTTCGTCTTTGGCAGCGTCATGCGCGGCGTGGTCGACAGCCGCGGCCAGCGTGCCCGAGATTTCGTAGGGCACGGCCTCGCCCAGGGTCGCCGAAAAGGCGGGTGCGGCCTCACCGATCAGATAGGCCTTGGCGATGCGCGGGAAGAAGCCGCGCAGCGGCTCGATGCCGCCTTCCTTGGGCAGCCCGCCGGCGATCCAGTAGATGCGGTTGAAACTCGACAGCGCCGGTGCCGCCGCATCGGCATTGGTCGCCTTGGAATCGTTGACGAACAGCACATGATCCTTGCGGCCGACCTGCTCCATGCGATGGGCAAGGCCCGGGAAGCTTTCGAGCCCCGACTGGATCTCGCCGAGGTCGAGGCCGACCCTGAGGCAAGCAGCGACGGCGGCCAGCGCGTTCTGCGCATTGTGCTGGCCGCGCAGCGAGCCGATGCCGTCGAGGAAGGCGACACGGCTGTAGCGGCCATGCACGGCTTCCATCAGATTGGTGCCGTCGGCGAAATAGCCGTCGGTCAGCGGCAGACGCTTGGAAATGCGGATGACCTGCCGTCCCGCCCGCTCCAGCCGCTCGGCGATCTGCGCGCACCAGGAATCGTCGACGCCGATGATCGCCGTTTCGCTGCCCGCCACCAGCCGCTCCTTGATCGAGGCGTAGTGCTGCATGGTGCCATGACGGTCGAGATGGTCGGGCGTCAGATTGAGCAGGATGCCGGCCGTCGGATTGATCGAGGGCGCAAGGTCGATCTGGTAGGACGAGCATTCGACCACATAGTGCCGGTCGGGCTTCGGCGGGTCGAGCGTCATCACGGCGCGGCCGATATTGCCGCCCATCTGCGTGTCGCGCCCGTTGGCTTGAAGGATATGCGCCGTCAGCGCGGTCGTCGTCGACTTGCCGTTGGTGCCGGTTATCCCGATGAAGGGAGCGGTCGGCGCGCCGAGGGTCCGTTCGCGGCAGAACAGTTCGATGTCGCCGATCACCTCGACGCCGGCGCCGCGTGCGAGCTCCACCGTCCAGTGCGGCTTGGGATGCGTCAAAGGCACGCCGGGCGACAGCACGAAGGCCGAGAATTTCGCCCAGTCGGCGCCCCGCAGGTCGGCGGTGGCGATGCCGGTGGCGGCGGCCTTGGCGACGCTGTCGGGATTGTCGTCCCAGGCCAGAACATCAGCGCCCCCCTCGATCAGCGCGCGCGCCGTGGCGATCCCCGAGCCACCCAGCCCGAAGAGCGAAACGCGCTTGCCTGCGAAGGATGCGGCGGGGATCAAAGGGCAGCCTATCTGAGCTTGAGGGTGGAAAGGCCGACCAGCGCCAGGATGACAGCGATGATCCAGAAGCGGATCACCACCTGGCTTTCGGTCCAGCCGAGCTTTTCGAAATGATGGTGGATCGGCGCCATCAGGAACACCCGCTTGCCGGTCATCTTGAAGTAGCCGACCTGGATGATGACCGAGAGTATCTCGACCACGAACAGGCCGCCGACGATGACCAGCACGATCTCGTGCTTGGTCGCCACCGCGACAGTGCCGATCAGGCCACCCATGGCGAGCGACCCGGTGTCGCCCATGAAGATCGCCGCCGGCGGCGCGTTGAACCAGAGGAAGCCGAGGCCGGCGCCGATGACCGCGCCAAGCACGACCGCCAGTTCACCGGTGCCGGGCACGAAATGGATCTGCAGATATTCGGCGAACACCGCGTTGCCCGAGAGGTAGGCGATGACGCCGAACGACGCCGCAGCGATCATGATCGGCACGATCGCCAGGCCGTCGAGACCGTCGGTCAGGTTCACCGCATTGCCGGCGCCGACGATGACGAAGCAGGAGAACGGAATGAAGAACCAGCCGAGATTGACGATGAATTCCTTGGCGAAGGGGAATGTCAGCGACGACGAGAACGGCGCCTGGCCGTTGTGCATGATCACCCAGGCGGCAATGCCGGCGATGATGAATTCAAGACCAAGCCGCGCCTTGCCGGAGAAGCCCAGATGCGACTGCTTGGTCACTTTCAGGTAGTCGTCGTAGAAGCCGATCGAGCCGAAGCCCAGCGTCACCAGCAGCACCACCCAGACATAGATGCTCGACAGGTTCGCCCATAAAAGCGAGGAGCCGATGATGCCGGACAGGATCATCAGTCCGCCCATGGTCGGCGTACCGGCCTTCTTGAAATGGGTCTGCGGCCCGTCGGCACGGATCGGCTGGCCCTTGCCTTGCCGGAGCCGCAGCGAATTGATGATGGTCGGCCCGAAGATGAAGACGATCAGCGCCGAAGTGATCAGCGCCCCGCCGGTGCGGAACGTGATGTAGCGGAAGACGTTGAAGACGGAGACCTTGTCCGCGAAATCGACCAGCAGTGTGAACATGCGTTTTCGTCCCCCGACTAGGTCTGGTTGCTGGTTGTCGTCTCGGCCGGGAATTTGCCCAGCAGCGCATCGACCAGTTTTGCAAAACCGATGCCCTTCGACGATTTGATCATCACCACGTCGCCCGGCTTCAGCGCGGCGAGCAGCACCGGCTTCAACTCCTCGACGCCGGCGCGGTATTCCGTCTCGATATCGCCCGGCAGCGCGTCCGCCAGCGAGCGCATTTCCGGCCCGCCGAGAAAGACGGTGCGCGTGCCCGTGCCGACGATGAGATCGGCAAGCGCGGCATGCAGCTTGGCCGAATGGTCGCCGAGTTCCAGCATGTCGCCAAGCACGGCGATGCGCCTGCCCTCGCCCGTCACCGGGGTTGCGTTGAGAAGCGCCATGGCGGCCGCCATCGAGGCCGGATTGGCGTTGTAGCTCTCGTCGATCAGCGTGATGGATCCCTTGGAATGGCGCAGCACATGGCGCTTGCCGCGGCCGCGCTCGGCGGAGAGATCAACCAGCGCCAACGCCACCTTGTCGAGATCGGCGCCGACCAGATGCGCGGCACCCAGCACCGCCAGCACATTCTGCACCATGTGCCGGCCGGGCGCTCCGATACGCGCGATCATGTCGTGGCCGCTGATCCTGGCGGCGATGTCGGAATGGTCGGCGTGCAACTCGCACTTGGTGAGCTTGAAGGTCGAGCGTGCATTCTCGCCGAAGCCATAGACATGCTCGACGCCGGCGGCCTGAGCCATCTTGTCCAGCAGCTTGAAACGCGCATCGTCGCGGTTGAGGACGGCGGCACCGTCGGGCTCCAGCCCTTCGAAAATCTCGGCCTTGGCCTTAGCGATCTCGTCCAGATTCTTGAAGAAGCCGAGATGCGCGGCCGCGATCATGGTGACGATGGCGACGTGCGGCCGCACCATCTTCACCAGCGGCCGGATCTCGTCGGGATGGTTCATGCCGATCTCGAACACGGCATAGTCGCAGTCGACGGGCATGCGCGCCAGCGTCAACGGCACGCCCCAATGGTTGTTGAAGGACTGCGCCGAGGCATGCACCTTGCCGACGGATGAAAGCACGTGGCGCAGCGCCTCCTTGGTGGTGGTCTTGCCCGCCGATCCGGTGACCGCGATGACCTTGGCCTGCGAGCGCGTCCGCGCGGCGACACCGAGCTTTTCCAGCGCCACCAGGACGTCCTCGACGACGATGATCGGCGCCGTCAGCCGGCCGAGAGACGGCAGCTTGCCTTCCGCCACCACCAGCACGCCGGCGCCGGCCTTGATGGCCGCGGTGACGAAGTCGTGGCCATCCATCGCCTCGCCCTTGATGGCAAAGAAGGCATCGCCCGGCTGCAGGCTGCGGCTGTCGATCGAAATCCCCGATATGCCTTCCGGCATGGGGCCGAGAGGCCGCCCGTCCGTGGCGGCAACCAGCGCTTCCGAAGTCCACAGCAAACTCATGCGGCGCGCTCCCCGAGCGCGGCGCGCACTTCCTCGTGGTCGGAGAAATGCAGGGTTTGCGAACCGATGGTCTGGCCTTCCTCATGCCCCTTGCCGGCCACGATCAGCGTGTCGCCGGCATGCAGCATGGCGACTGCCTCGTGGATTGCCTTGCGCCGGTCGCCGATCTCGATGGCGCCGGGCGCCGCGGCAAGAATGGCGGCGCGGATGGTTTCGGGCACTTCCGAGCGCGGATTGTCGTCGGTGACGATGACGACATCGGCGAGCCGTGTCGCGATCTCACCCATGATCGGCCGTTTGCCCCGGTCACGGTCGCCGCCGCAGCCGAACACGACCATCACGCGCCCCGTGGTGAACGGACGCACCGAGGCCAGCACGTTCTCCAGCGCATCGGGCTTGTGAGCGTAGTCGACATAGACCGGCGCGCCGCCCGCCGTGGTGCCGACGAGGTCGAGCCGGCCCGGCGCGCCTTTCAATTTCTCCAGTGCCGCCAAGGCCTTGGCGACAGGCGTTCCAGTGGAAATGGCAAGTCCCGCCGAAACCAGCGCATTGGCGATCTGGAAATCACCGGCGAGCGGCAGGTCGATCTCGTGGATCACACCGTCGGCCTCGACCTCGGCACGCTGGCGATGACGTTCATGCTCGACCCGCTTCAGCCTGAGGAAATCGCCATGGCGGCCGACCGTCAGCACGTCGAGCCCGGCGGCTCGCGCCGCTTTTATCGTCGGTTCCGACCACGGATCGTCGGCGAAGACGATCGCGGGCGCGCCCTTCGGCAGCAGCGTATCGAACAGGCGCAATTTGGCGCGATGATAATCCTCAATGGTCGGATGGTAATCCATGTGGTCGCGGCCGAGGTTGGTGAAACCGCCGGCGGCAAGCTTGACGCCGTCTAGGCGGCGCTGGTCGAGCCCGTGGCTGGAGGCCTCCATCGAGGCGTGGGTAACGCCGGCATCCGCCAATTCCCTGAGCAACTGGTGCAGGGCGACCGGATCCGGCGTCGTCAGCGACCCATATTCGTTGCGGCCGGGCGCCACCACGCCGGTGGTGCCGATCGAGGCGGCGGCGTATCCCGCCTGCTCCCAGATCTGCCTGGTGAAGGCCGCGACCGACGTCTTACCGCTGGTGCCGGTCACCGCGACCATGGTTTGCGGCTGGTTGCCGAAGTAGCGGGCGGCGCTCAACGCCAATGCCAGGCGCGGATCATCGACCGCCAGCACCGGAACCCGCAAATCGCCAAGGCCGCTGCCTTTGCCCGCGACGATCGCGGCAGCGCCACGCTGGGCCGCGTCGGCGGCGTAGCTCGCGCCATCGGCCCTTGTTCCGGCGAGCGCGAAAAAGACGACGCCCGGTTTTACCTGGCGGGAATCCGACGAGATGCCGGTAACCTCCAGATCGGCGGAAGCTGTTCCTTCGACTGGCAGGATACCGGCTAGATCTTTGAGCTTCATCGAGTCCCGTTCACCGCAACAAAATAGCGCGCAGTTGCCGGCGCGCCCTAAGAATCACTGATAGGAAACCAGCGTTGCACCATTTTCATGGCTGAAATCTGGCTTCACGCCAAGCATGGCCGCTGAACGCCTGATGATATTGCCGGCCATGACCCCCGCATTGTTGGCCGCGACGTCGGTCATCCCAGGCTTTTCCGGATGCGGGGCGTCGGCGATCGTGAACACCAGATATTGCGGATCGTCCATCGGGAAGGCGGCGACGAAGGTGTTGAAATTCAAGTCTTTCGAGTAACGGCCGTTGATGACTTTCTCGGCCGTTCCGGTCTTGCCGCCGACGCGGTAACCGGGAACCCGGGCATTTCTGGCCGACCCCTTCTCGGCGTTGAGCGAATAGAGGTAGCGCATGCCCTCGACGGTCTTTTCGCTGACCACTTTCTTGGCCGCCGCCATCGCATCCTCCTGGCTGCGGACCAGGAAGGTCGGCGGCATCAGAAAGCCGCCATTGACCAGCGCCGCGCAGCCGACGGCCGCTTGCAGCGGCGTCGTCGACACGCCATGGCCGAAGGCGATGGTGAACGAATTGACCTGCTTCCAGACTTTCGGCTCGGTCGGACGGGCGACTTCGGGCAGTTCGGTCTGCATCTTTTCCAGAATGCCGAGGCGATGCAGGAATTCGCGATGCGCCTCGATGCCGACCAGCTCGGCCTCCCTGGCGGACCCGATGTTGGAGGAATAGAGGAACACCTCCGGCAGCGACAGGACACGGTTCTTGCCGTGGAAATCGTGAATGGCCTGGTGGCCGACCCGGATCGGATGCGAAGCGTCGAAGCGGCTCGACATCGTCGCCTTGCCGGAATCGAGCGCCATGGCCGACGTGAAGCTCTTGAAGGTCGAGCCCATTTCGTAGAGCCCCGCCGACATCCGGTTGAGCCGATCCTTGTCCTGCGCATTATAGGGATTGTTCGGATCGAAATCCGGCACCGAGGCCATGGCCACCACTTCGCCGGTCTTGACGTTGAGCACGACGGCGCCCGCGCCCATGGCGCGATAGCGCTCCAGGCCGGCGGCGATCTCGTCGCGCACCACATGCTGGACCCGCAGATCGATCGAAAGCTTCACCGGCCTGAGATCCTTGGCCACCGCCAAGCCCGACGCCTGCAGGTCGCTAAGCCCCTGCTCGTCGATGTATTTCTCCATGCCGGAGATGCCCTGGTTGTCGATGTTGGTCAGGCCGACAATGTAGGACGAGGTCTCGCCGCTCGGATAGAAACGACGCTTTTCGGTGCGGAAGCCGAAACCGGGAATGCCAAGCTGCATGATGTCGGCCTGCTGCTTGGGCGTCAGTTGCCGCTGCAGCCAGACGAAGCCGGCTCCGCTCTTCAGCTTGTGATAGGTCTGCTCGTAATCGATCTCCGGCAGCACCGTGGACAGCTTCTCGATCGCCTCGTCGGCATCGACGATGCGGCGCGGCTCGGCGAACAGCGACGCCGTCTTGATGTCGGTGGCCAGCACCTCGCCGTTGCGATCGACGATGTCGGGACGTGAGGCGGTCACCCGGCTCTGCGGACCGCCCGACAGGTCGGGAGTCTGGAAACCGAGATAGACCAGCCGCCCCGATATGGTCGAGAAGATGCCGAAAAACACCGCCATGGTCATGACGATGCGTGCCTTGCCCTTGCCGCCTGTCGCCTTGCGGGCGCCTTCGACCACGATCGACCTGTCCTCGCCCGTCCTGGCGCGGCGTGCCGTGGCGAAGCGCTTCAGCAGTTTGCCGATCATTGGGCGATGTCTCCGGTCACGACGGGATCCTTGTCGCCCGCGGGCGCCTTGTCGGCATTGTCGGCCATGGCACCTTGGCGCCCGTTCAGGATGTCCTGGATGTCGAGGGCCTTGGCCGGCAGGTCACCCAGGCCCACGATCTGGCGGCCACTGACCGGTTCCAGTGCGAGCTGCGATTTGTACAGCTCGGCCAGCTTCTGCAGCCGCGACGGCTGGGTGAGCAGGCTCCAGTCGGCCTTGAGCAGGTCGATCGTGTCCTCCTCGTAGCGTATCTGGGCATGGATCTTCTGCACGGCCGCCAACTGGTCCTCGGCCTCGCGCTTGGCCTTGTAGGTCAAGGCCGCCGCCGAAACCATGACGGCGATCAGGACAATGTCGCTGGTACGAAACACGTGCTTACCTCTCCCCCGGCCGATCGATGCCGGGAAGCTTTGGAAGGCCGAAGATCGAAAAATCGCCGCTGCGCGCCGGAGCCTCGGTGCGAATTGCCGCACGCAACCTGGCCGAGCGGGCGCGTGGATTGGCCGCGACCTCGGCGTCATCAGCCGTCACGCCGCCGCCGGCCTTGCGGAAGGTCGCGGTGCGCGCCTGCGCTTCCGGCATATGGCGCGAACCGGTCATGGCGTCGGCGCGGTCGGCGATGAAGCGTTTGACGATACGGTCTTCCAGCGAATGGAACGTCACCACCACGAGCCGCCCGCCCGGCTTCAGCGCGCGCTCGGCCGCCAGCAAGGCCCTGGCCAATTCGCCAAGCTCGTCATTGACGAAGATGCGCAGCGCCTGGAAGACCCGCGTCGCCGGATGGATTTTGTCCTTGGGCGCGCGGCCGATATGCGTCTCGATGGCGTCGGCAAGTTCCAGCGTGCGCTCGAACGGCCGCTTTTCCCGGCGCGCCTCGATCATGCGGGCGATACGGCCGGCGTGACGCTCTTCGCCGAGGAAGCCGAAGATGCGGGCAAGGTCGCCCGGCTTGAAACTGTTGACGACATCGGCGGCGCTGAGCCCTGCCTGCGCCATGCGCATGTCGAGCGGGCCATCGAAGCGGAAGGAAAAGCCGCGCTCGGCCTGGTCGAGCTGCATCGAGGAGACGCCGATGTCGAGCACGACGCCATCGGCGCTGTCGATATGTTCGTCCAGCGTCGAGAACGGCGCCTGCACCAGCCTCAGCCTGCCGCCGGACCGCGCCTCGAGGTCGCGGCCGGCCACGATGGCATCCGGATCGCGGTCGATCGCAACCACGGACGCGCCGGACGCCAGGATGGCCTTGGTATAACCGCCGGCACCGAACGTGCCGTCGATGACGATGTCGCCCTCCGCCGGCGCCAGCGCTTCCAGCACTTCGCCAAGGAGGACCGGAATGTGGCGGACCGATCCGCCAACGGCGTTGATATCATCGCCGTGGCCCACCGTCATTCCGATCGCTCCCCAGCCTTCGCCTCGTGAGCCTTGGCCTCGTGAGCCTTCGTCCCCTGCCGAAGCTGCAAAAGCCTGGCCCGCGCTTGCGCCCCGTAGGTCGCAAGCCGCCCAGGCTCCCAGATCTGAAAGAAATTGCCGCGCCCGACAAAGGCCACCTCCGCCGAGATGCCGGTATGTTCGCGAATGAAATCGGTCATGGTGATGCGGCCGTCCTGGTCGAGTTTCAGGAACGCTCCGTCGCCATGGCAGAAGAACGACATGTCGTCCGCCGTCTGCAGGAAGGGATCTTCCTGCGCGATGCGCTGCTCGTAGCGGTCGAGCAGATCGAGGCCGCCGACATCCATCGCCGGCAGGTCCAGGCAACGCAGCGCATAGAGTTCCGAATAGCCGCGCTTCTGCACCACGGCACGAAAATGCGCGGGAACGGACACCCGCCCCTTCGCATCGATCCTGCTCACCGTGTTCGACAGAAACCGGTCCATCACGCGTTACAGCCGCTTGCGCCGCCGCACCCCTCTTCATCGTGTCGCACGCGCCACCGCCGCGCGTTCCCTGCCCCGCACCCACCTCGTCCACACGGGCGAAAACCGGCAAACGCACAGCCGCCGCGGCTGCCCGATTGGCGTACGCTTTACCCTGACGCGGAACGAAGGCTTTGATGTCGAAATGGGATATCATGGGGCACTATGGGCGTCAACGGGAATAGGCTTCACAGACGTGCGCATCTCGACCGACGAGCGCAGCCGTCACGGCACGTCTCGTCTTTATGATCCATTAAGCCTAACGAAGCGTTTAGAGCCGTCTGGCCCAACTCGACACGCCTTGCCGAGGACCTTTGCCGGGCATAGCGTCGAGCGACGTCTTTCGCCGCACGACACGGCCAATTACAAGGATCGAACTCATGTCCGAGACGGCAAGGTCACGCGCCGCCGAACTTTCCCATTTGCGCAGCCGCGATTTCGCCAAGGGCGATCCGATCCCATTGCCGCTGACCATGGCTTCGATCTTTCACACGCCGGGCACCGAGACCGGGATCGATCAATATGGTCGTTACGACAATCCAACCTGGCGCGCCGTGGAACATGTACTCGGCCACCTGGAAGACGCACAATGCGTGAGTTTCCCCTCTGGAATGGCCGCGATCTCCGCGGTGTTCTTCGCGCTTTTGAAATCGGGCGATCGCGTGCTTTTGCCCGCGGACGGCTACCACGCCACGCGCGCGATGGCCGAACGCTTCCTGAAGCCTCTGGGCGTGAACTTCGATGTCCGACCGATGCCGACTTTCCTTGACGGCGGCTTCGAAGGCTATTCGTTGGTCTTCATGGAAACCCCATCCAATCCACGCTTGGACATTTGCGATATCTCGGCCGTTTCCCAGGCTGTCCGCGAACAGGGCGCGATCCTTGTCGTCGACAACACGACGATGACGCCATTCGGCCAGCGTCCACTAGACTTCGGCGCCGATGCCGTCGTCTCCGCCGACACCAAGGCGGTTAACGGTCACTCCGACGTGCTGTTCGGCCATGTCGCCAGCCGCAACGCCGATATCATCACCAAGGTGGCGGATTGGCGCGGAATGGTCGGTGGCATTCCCGGACCTTTCGAGGCGTGGCTGGTGCATCGCGGTCTCGAAACACTGGAGGTACGGTTCGACCGTATGTGCTCATCGGCCGAGACGATCGCGCAACGGCTGAAGGAACATCGCGCGGTGCGCGGCCTGCGTTTTCCAGGCCTCGATGGCGATCCCTCGCACAACCTTGCCCGCGCCCAGATGGAGCGCTTCGGCTTTCTCATCTCGTTCGAACTCGCCTCCGAGCAGAAGGCCGAGGATTTCATCGACACTTGCCCACTGATAGAGGCCGCGACCTCTTTCGGAGGCGTCCACACTTCAGCCGAGCGGCGTTTGAAGCGAGGCGACGCGGTGCCGCCTGGCTTTGTCCGCCTGTCGGTCGGCTGCGAGCCGGTGGAAGAGCTCTGGAAGGCGATCGAGGCCTCCCTGGACAGGATCAGCGGCTGACAAATCGACTACGCGCCAAGGTCATCGGCTTCGATGTTGCGACGACCATGAAGCACGCGAAGAATTTCGATGGCATCGGCGCTGACCCGGTACAAGGTAAGATATTCGCCGACGACGAGATGGCGAATACCGGGTGCTATGTCCTCGCGCGGCGCGCCTGAGAAAGGGTAAGCTGCCAGTTGCAGCCATCTCACCTCGAAACGATCAAGCAACCGGTCGGCTGCAATCTCGTTGTCGCGCGCAATATGCAGCCAGATCGCAACCAGATCCTCTTCCGCGCGCGCGTTTCGGCGGATGGTCAGAGCATTCATGCCGCGTCGTCGGATCGCAACCGCCTGCGGGCCTCGGCCTTGATTTCATCCATCGACGCGAACCGGCCCGGCCCGCTGTCGATCCCCTCCTGCACCAGCTTGCGCAGTTCCTCGACCGTGTAGCCCATCAAGTCACGGCGGTCCTTCCACTGTCGCAACGCATCGCGGATCACTTCACTCGCCGAGGCATATTCTCCGGCCGCAACCACATCGTCGACCGCTTGTGCCAGTTCCGGCGAAAGCGTGATGCTGCGTTTGTCGACCTGACCCATGATAGGCTCCCGATGATGAGCCGTGATGGTACGATTTAATCGCACCAGTTTCAAGAAAATGGGGCGAAGGCCCTATGCCTCATGGCGATGCAAGGCCGCGCCACGCCTTTGAATCGGAAGCTGCGCCCAAGGGCGCAACCTTCTGATATCCAAAGACTTATCCCGGATATCGCGGAGAAAACTGCCAGCTGGCCTATAAGCCGGGTTTTGTATGGCCCTCGCCCCTTGCGAGGCGAGAACGTGGCGGCCATTCATCTTGGGCGCATGTTGCCATGCGCCTCACGCAACCTACCCGGACGGTGAGCCGGAAACAGCCCTCGAGGGTTTCCCCTCGCACCGCCCCTATTCGGTCTTGCTCCCGGTGGGGTTTACCGTGCCGCTCCTGTTGCCAGTCGCGCGGTGGGCTCTTACCCCACCCTTTCACCCTTACCCCGACAAGTCGTGGCGGTTTGCTTTCTGTGGCACTTTCCCTGGGGTCGCCCCCGCCGGCCATTAACCGGCACCGTGTTTCCATGGAGCCCGGACTTTCCTCACCCGCGGCCTTTCGGCGTTTGCGGGTGCGGCCGCCCGGCCAGCTGGCAGGGCGTATAAAGGGGTTCACACCACAAAACGCAACCGAAAAAGCCCGTCGTGACCGGTTCTTGTCAAGCCGGCGCGCCGACAGCCGCCAGCTGAACCTTGACCTTGCTGCAGTAAGCCGCCGAAACCGGATTCATGCGGGTGGCGCCATGGCCGGCATTGTATTTCAGGATCGTGCCGCAGGTCGTGCCGCCGCCGAGGTCGCGCGCCATGGCGAGGTACTTCATGCCGTATTTGATGTTGGTGTCGGGATCGAACAGGCCCTTGGCCGATCCGTTGTAACCCATCATCCGCGCGGTTGCCGGCTTGATCTGCATCAGGCCGATCTCACCGGCGCCGCCGACCATGTTCGGCCGGTAATTGCTCTCGATCTTGATCACGGCGTCGGCCAGCGACACCGGAACCTGGTAGCTCGCCGCATAGCGGGCGACAATCGCGGAATACTGGCCGCTGCTCGCCACCGCCGCGGTCGACGCGGCGACGTTCCTGAGACCGATCGATGCCGTCGTCGTCATGTCCACGGTCTTGCGGCCGCGCTTTGTCCTCTTGGCGGAGGATTTCCGCGCCTTGGCCCAGCTTGCCTTTTCCACCTTCGCGGAAGCCTGCTTCGTCGTCGCCTTCGCACTCTTGCTGCCTTTGGCCGAAATGGGCTTGCCCTTGGCGGATGCCGTGACGAGGCCCTGATCGGCCCGCTGGCTTAAGGGCGCGGCGTCGGCCGCACTGAAGGCAAAGCTCATTGCGCCGGCAGCAAGAGCTGCCGTTAAAACGGTCAATTTCTGCATGTGATCCTGTTCTGTTGGGGCCATGCGAAGATTTCGCGCGGCGTCGCTTGATTACTATCGGAACATGCGGGGGCTTGATGTCCGACAAACTGTACGAAACGCCCTTTGAAGCCGGATTTGGAACCAATGAAGGCGGGGCAAGTCACTTTCCGTGACAGTTCGTAACTTTATGACGTTGGGGATTACTTGAATCGGGTCATGACCCGACGGAAGCAAGCAGGTTCCGAAGCGTACGCATCGTCGAGCCGTCGGCAAATCCGTCGACCCGGCGCGGCCGGAAATGCCGCTGGAAGGCCTCGACGACGATCCGTGTCCGATCGTCGAAAACACCCGATATCTCGGCGCCATAGCCGTAGATCGACAGCATCGACTGCAGCTCCTCGACATCGGGACCGTGGTCGCCGGACTTCAACGCGGCTCCGCGCCGGATGGGAGCGGCAGGCACGAGATGGCCGACACCGGCCTTAAACAGCGCCACCCATGGAAACTTCTCGCCCGGATCGATCTTGCGCCCCGGCGCCACGTCGGAGTGCGCCAGCACCCGCTCGGCGGCGATTCCATGCCGCGCGGCGATCCCCTTGCACAGCGCGATGACCGCCGTGATCTGACGTTTCGGAAAGCCAGGATAGCCCAGTGAATGGCCCGGATTGACGATTTCAATGCCGACCGAGCAGGAATTGATGTCGGTGCGCCCGAACCAGGAACTCTGGCCGGCGTGCCAGGCGCGGTCGCTTTCCCGGACCATCTGCACGATGTGTCCATTCTCATGAACCAGATAATGCGATGAGACTTCACTGGCGGGATCACACAGCCAGGCTTCGGCCCCCGCACCGGTCGCCATGCCCGTATAGTGCAGCACGATCATGTCCGGCTTCAGCCCGTCGCGCCTTGGCCCGAAATTCGGTGACACCCTGACCTCCGCGCTCGGCTCGTCGGGCAGGAAGCCGCTCATGCGTGCCGCAGACCCCGTTCGATCATCTCGTAGGCCGCGTTGATCGCCGCCACCCTGGTCGTCGCGATCTTGATGAATTCCTGCGGCAGCCCGCGCGCGATCAGCCGATCCGGATGGTTGTCGGACACCAGCTTGCGATAGCGTTTCCGGACCTCCTCGAACGGCTTGCCGCGCTCAATGCCGAGCACGACATAGGGGTCGCCGGCGCCAAGATTGACGTGCCGGGCCATGATCGACTCGTAATGCGTGTCGTCGATGCGGAAGATCTCGGCGATACGGTGCAGGAAGATGCCTTCGCGCTCATGCACCAGCCCATCGGCCTTGGCGATGTGGAACAGGCCATCGAGTATGTCTTCCAGCATGACGCAATTGGAGTGCCCGGAGCCGCAAAGCTGCGCCATGCGCTCGGCATAGGTTTCGAAACCGGCCACGTCCTGCTGGGCGAGATCGAACAGACGTGCAACGTTGCGCGTCTCCTTCGGCGGCACTTCGAATATTTCCTGGAACGCACGCACCTCGTCCTGGGTGACGATGCCGTCGGCCTTGGCCATCTTGGCCGACAGCGCGATCATGGCCACCGAGAAGGCGACGCGGCGGCGCAGGTCGGCGTCGCCGGAAAAAACCGTGCGCACGGCTTCGACCACGTCGGCGACGCCAGACGTGGTCGAAGACGAAACCCGCGTGATGAAGTCGCCGAGGCGGTCCCAAATCGACATGGCCCGCTTCATAGAGCGAACCGGTCCCCGCTATCAAGCCAATAAAGGCCACCTCTAGGCCTGTGAACCCGAGGCGATTGCCGGTGCCGATGGTGGGTCTTCACGAGAAAAGGCCGGCATCACGCCGGCCTCCCTCCCAAGACACTCACTGCTTACAAACTACTGCGCGGGCGCAGGAGCAGGCGTTGCCGGAGCCGGCTCGGCAGGCTTGGTCGAATTATCAGTCGGGGCCGCGGGCTTCATCGGCTGCTCGGCGGCCGGCGGATTGGTGCTCTGCGTCGTGGTGTTGTCAGTGCCGGTGCCGCTGTCGCTGCAGGCCGCGACGCCCAGCAGGGCAAGTGCGGACACGGAAGCAAGAATGATCTTTTTCATAACATCTCTCCTTCAACACACGTTCACGTTGCGGTGAACGGTCGAAGGGAAAATGCGTGACTGGGCCGAGGGTTTCGTAACGTTGCGTTTCCGCCTGTAACATCAATGGCATGCGGGCGACATTGCTGCCGGCGCTTCGGCGCTTTAACAACGACACCGCAAACGCAATACCGGAGACACAGGCATGGCCGCGAAATGGGATTTTTGGATCGATCGCGGCGGCACCTTCACCGATATTATCGGCCGTGACCCGCAAGGCGGGCTGCATCCGCGCAAGCTGCTGTCGGAGAATCCCGAGGCCTATGCCGATGCGGCGATTCAGGGCATCCGCGACCTGCTCGGCCTGGAGCCGGCGGCCGCCATCCCGTCCGGCCTGATCGGCGACGTCAAGATGGGAACCACGGTAGCCACCAACGCCCTTCTGGAGCGCAAGGGCGATCGTGTGCTGTTGCTCATCACCAAGGGATTTCGCGATGCGCTCAAGATCGCCTATCAGGCGCGGCCCGACATCTTCGCCAAGGAGATCATCCTTCCCGAACAGCTCTACGAGCGCGTCATCGAGGTCAACGAGCGCGTGCTCGCCGATGGCTGCGTCGAACGGCTGCTCGACATCGCGGCCTGCCGGCCGGCCATGGAGCAGGCGAAAGCCGATGGCATCGACGCCGTCGCCATCGTCTTCATGCATGCCTGGAAATATCCCGATCACGAGAAGGCGGTGGCAAAGGTCTGTCGCAAGCTCGGTTTCGGCCAGGTCTCGGTCAGCCACGAGGTCTCGCCGCTGATCAAGCTGGTCGGCCGCGGCGACACGGCGGTCGTCGACGCCTATCTGTCGCCGATCCTGTCGCGCTATGTGCAAAGGGTGGCGGGAGAACTGGGCCCGGCGGGAGGGAACGACGAATCCCCCCGCCTCATGTTCATGATGTCTTCCGGCGGGCTCACCGCCGCCGACATGTTCCAAGGCAAGGACGCGCTTTTGTCGGGCCCGGCCGGCGGCGTCGTCGGCATGGTCGAGACCGCGAAGCTCGCCGGTTTCGACAAGGCCATCGGCTTCGACATGGGCGGCACCTCCACCGACGTCGCTCACTATGACGGCGAATATGAGCGGGCCTTCGACACCGAAGTCGCCGGGGTGCGCGTGCGCGCCCCGATGATGCGCATCCACACCGTCGCCGCCGGCGGCGGCTCGATCCTGCACTACGAGGCCGGCCGCTTCCGCGTCGGACCAGATTCCGCTGGCGCTAATCCCGGCCCCGCCGCCTACCGGCGCGGCGGGCCGCTTGCCGTCACCGATGCCAACGTCATGCTCGGCAAACTGCGGCCCGATTTCTTCCCGTCGATCTTCGGCCCGGACCAGGACGCGCCGCTCGACGCGCAAACCGTGCGCGCGAAATTCGCCGCCCTTGCCGCCGAAATCGGCGACGACCGCTCGCCGGAATCGGTCGCCGAAGGCTTCGTCACCATCGCGGTCGAGAACATGGCCAATGCGATCAAGAAGATTTCCGTCCAGCGCGGCTACGACGTCACCGAATATCTCCTGAACTGCTTCGGTGGCGCCGGCGGCCAGCACGCCTGCCTGGTCGCCGACGCGCTCGGCATGGAGGCGGTGCTGATCCATCCCTTCTCCGGCCTGCTTTCGGCCTACGGCATCGGCCTCGCCTCGGTGTTCGCCTCGCGCCAGCAGGCGCTGCTGAAGCCGCTCGCCGAAGAGTCCAGAACGGAGATCGGCGACCTCATCGCCACCTTGAAAAAGGCCGTGGTCGCGGAGCTGGCGGCGCAAGGCATCGCCGAGAACGCGGTCGCCACCAAGCCGGTGCTGCACATCCGCTATGACGGCACCGACACGGCACTGCCGGTGAATTTCGAGGCGGATTCGATCTTCCAGGCCAGGCGCGATTTCGAAATCGCCCACAAGGCGCAGTTCGGCTTCGTCTATGACGACAAGCCGATGATCGTCGAGACGGTCGGCGTCGAAGGCACCGAAACCGGCCAGACCAGCGCCGAAGCCCATGCGCCCGCCGGACCGGCGAAGGCCAAGCCGGACACCTCCGAGACCAGGCCTGTCTACACGGAAGGCAAGTGGCATGAAGCTGGCGTCTACCGCCGCGAAAACCTCAGGCCGTCCAGTCTGGTCGCTGGTCCCGCCTTGATCATCGAGCCGAACCAGACCATCGTCGTCGAGCCTGGCTGGCGGGCCGAAATCACGGACGTCAACCACGTCGTCATACGCCGCACGGAAAAGAAAGCGCGCGCCGCAGCCCTCGGCACGCAAGCCGATCCGGTGATGCTCGAAGTCTTCAACAATCTCTTCATGTCGATCGCCGAACAGATGGGCGTGACGCTGCAGAACACCGCCTATTCCGTCAACATCAAGGAAAGGCTGGATTTTTCCTGCGCGGTCTTCGACCACACCGGGGCGCTGGTCGCCAATGCGCCGCACATGCCGGTGCATCTCGGCTCCATGGACCGTTCGGTCGAAACCATCATCCGGCTGAACTCCGGCGATATCCATCCCGGCGACGTTTTTGCCTTGAACGCCCCCTATAATGGCGGCACCCATCTGCCCGACATCACCATGGTGACGCCGGTCTTCGACGATGCCAGGACAAACATCCTCTTCTGGGCGGCCTCGCGCGGCCACCACGCCGATATTGGCGGCACCGCCCCCGGCTCGATGACGCCGCTCGCCACCACGGTCGACGAGGAAGGCGTGCTGTTCGACAATTTCCGCGTCGTCGACCGCGGAAAATTCCGCGAGACGGAGCTGCATACGCTGCTCACCGACCACCCCTATCCGGCCCGCAACCCGCACCAGAACATCGCCGACCTCAAGGCCCAGATCGCGGCCAACGAGAAAGGCGTGGCGGAGTTGCGCAAGATGGTCACGCATTTCGGCCTCGATGTCGTCCAGGCCTATATGGGCCATGTCCAGGACAATGCGGCCGAGAGCGTAAGGCGTGTGCTGGAGCGGCTGCCCGATACATCGGAGTATGAATATCCGACCGATACGGGCCAGGTGATCAAGGTCAGGATATCGGTCGACCGGCAAAAACGCGAGGCGACCGTCGATTTCAGCGGCACGTCGCCTGTCATGAAGAACAATTTCAACGCTCCGGAGCCCGTCGCTCGTGCCGCGGTACTCTATGCCTTCCGCGTCATGGTCGAGGACATGATCCCGATGAATGCCGGGTGCCTCAGGCCGATCAACATCGTCATTCCCGATGGCTGCATGCTGAAGCCCGCCTACCCTGCCGCCGTCGTCGCCGGCAATGTCGAGACCTCACAGCACGTCACCAACGCGCTGTTCGGCGCCATGGGCGCGATGGCCAATGCGCAGGGAACGATGAACAACCTGACCTTCGGCAACAAGAAATATCAGTATTACGAGACGATCTGCTCCGGCTCGCCGGCAGGGCATATGAATTCGGGGCGCGGCTTTGCCGGCACGTCGGGCGTGCACACCCACATGACCAATTCGCGTCTCACCGACCCGGAAGTGCTGGAACTGCGCTTTCCCGTGGTGCTGGAGGATTTCCACATCCGCCAGGGTTCCGGCGGCAAGGGCAAATGGAATGCCGGCGACGGCACAAGACGCACCATCCGCTTCCTCGAGACGATGGAATGCGCGATCCTGTCCTCGCACCGCAACCGCCCGCCGCAAGGACTGGACGGCGGCGGCGACGGCGAGGTCGGCTCAACCAAAGTGCGCCGCAACGGCGGCACGGTCGATGTGTTGAAAGCCTGTGACCAGACCATGCTTGAGGCAGGCGAGGCTGTCATCCTGACCACACCGACGCCCGGCGGGTTTGGCCGCGCCTGAGGAAGCTTCGAGAATTCGCTCCGGCGAGTCAGGTGACGTGGCAGTTTCCCTTAGGTCGCGCTCCCACCAGCCCAAGGGCGGAAGGTCACCTGATCGTCAGTTTTGTGGATCTGATAGACGAAGGCCGTATAGTGTTGTTGCTTGTCAAACAAGGTGCGGTATTTGATGACACCGATTAGCAGATCGTAGCCAATCAACACCGCCTCAGCGGGCGTAAGGGGGTCACGGTCGGAGGTCAGGCCCCACTCCCGTTCGAAAAGTTCGCCAGGTCCGAGCATCATTCCCACGTGCCCGGCGATCGAGTCGTCCGAATCGTTTATCATCTCAATCAGCTTGGCCTTATGTGTGCCGAAGACAGCTGAACGAACGTTGGTGTGGACTTGTAAGGCAGCAGTTTTCCGCAGTTGCGGTTTTCCATTACGATGTCGACTTCCCAACCCTGGTCTTGGGTCAATCTTATCGGGCTCGTAGCCCGAGGAGTTGTGAAAATCCATGCTCGCTCAGAGGTAGCAACGGATTGGGCACTTAATTCGTTTGCTCTGCGGCTCGCCGCAAGCGACTGGGCAACCCAATACAGGCCACCAACGCTAGCACCGGTTGTGATGATGGAAGTGACCAACATTCCAAACGTCCAGTCAGCAATCTCACGATCGCTGTCAGCCGTCTGGATGCCCAGATTCCGATTGTATTCGAGTTTCAGCCCTATCGCCCAACCCAGGCCTCCCACTGTAATTCCCGCCAAAGTAGCCGCGATCAAGATGCCCAATCGACCCCTGCCGCTCATGCTGCCATCCTCCTAGGTTGAAAACCGATTGGTAATATCACGCGATAATTGGAAGCCCCACAGGCGATCATTTCGACTGAGGTCCGCAGTGGAGTAGCGCCTTGCGCGGAGGCGCGAACTGATTTGCGCCATTACAGGCCGGAACTCACGTCAACAGGCTGTCACCGGGCTGTCATGACGCTGCGCTACCCGCTTGCGGCAAAGCAAATGGGGAATCACTTTGCCATGACGGACGTCTCCTCGGATCTGGTTTTTCGCCGCGGCAAGGAAGTTGGCAAGGCCGTCTACCAGAACCGCGCGCTTTCGAAAGCCGGCATTTCCGAGCGGCTGTTCGCCTTCCTGTTTTCCGGCCTGGTCTATCCGCAGATCTGGGAAGACCCTGACGTCGACATGGAGGCGATGCAGCTTGGCGAGGGCCACCGCGTCGTCACAATCGCGTCAGGCGGCTGCAACATCCTGGCCTATCTCACCCGCTCGCCGGCACGGATCGACGCCGTCGACCTCAACGCCGCCCACATCGCGCTGAACCGCATGAAGCTGGAAGCGGTTCGCCATCTGCCCTCGCAAGGCGACCTGTTCCGCTTCTTCGGTGCAGCCGATACCAGCCATAATTCGGAAGCCTACGACCGCTTCATCGCGCCGCATCTCGATCCGGTCAGCCGGCATTACTGGGAGCGCCGCAACTGGTGCGGCAACAGGCGCATCGCTGTTTTCGACCGCAATTTCTACCAGACCGGACTGCTCGGCCTGTTCATTGCCATGGGCCACCGCACGGCGAAATTCTTCGGCGTCAACCCGGCGCGCATGATGGAAGCCAGGAATATCGGCGAGCAGCGCCGCTTCTTCAACGAGGAACTGGCGCCGGTCTTCGACAGGAAACTTCTGAAATGGGCGACCTCGCGCAAGGCTTCCCTGTTCGGCCTCGGCATTCCGCCGGCGCAGTATGATTCGCTGATCACCTCCGGCGACGGCACCATGGCCAGCGTGCTGAAGGCCCGGCTGGAAAAGCTCGCCTGTGACTTTCCCTTGGAAAACAACTACTTCGCCTGGCAGGCTTTCGCCCGCCGCTATCCCGAGCCCGGTGAGGCCGCCCTGCCCGCCTATCTGGAAAAGCAGAACTACGACACCATTCGCGGCAACATCGACCGCGTCGCCATCCACCATGCCAACCTGATCGAATTCCTCGCCGGCAAGGATGCCGGCGCCGTCGACCGTTTCATCCTGCTCGACGCGCAGGACTGGATGACCGACGACCAGCTCAATGCGCTGTGGTCGGAAATCACCCGCACGGCCTCGGCCGGCGCCCGCGTCATTTTTCGCACCGCCGCCGAGCCCAGCCTGCTGCCGGGGCGCGTCTCCACCTCGCTGCTCGACCAGTGGGACTATCAAGACGACGCGTCGCGCGAATTCTCGGCCCGCGACCGCTCCGCCATCTATGGCGGCTTCCACCTCTATGTGAAGCGCGCGGCATGAGCACGACGGAACTGCCGGCCAGCCCCGAATTCAAGGCTAACCATGCCGAACTGATGGACGGCGTCTACCGCTGGCAGCGCCACATCTATGACCTGACGCGCAAATACTACCTGCTCGGCCGCGACCGGCTGATCGCGGGGCTGGACGTGCCGCCGGGCGGCACCGTTCTGGAGCTCGGCTGCGGCACCGGCCGCAACATCATCCTCGCCGCCCGCGCCTATCCAGACGCGCGCTTCTTCGGTCTCGATATTTCGGCCGAAATGCTGGAAACGGCGGGCAAGGCGATCGACCGCGAAGGCCTGTCGGACCGGGTCGTGCTGGCAAGGGGCGATGCCACCGATTTCGCCGCCAAGGCGCTGTTCGGCAAAGCCAGCTTCGACCGGGTCTTCGTCTCCTATTCGCTATCGATGATCCCGGGCTGGGAGAAGACGGTCTCGGCGGCACTTGCCGCGCTGGCCCCGACGGGCTCGCTGCACGTGGTCGATTTCGGCCAGCAGGAAGGCCTGCCGCGCTGGTTCCGCGCCTTGTTGCGCGGCTGGCTGAAAAAATTCCACGTCACCCCGCGCGAATCCCTGCGAGATGTTCTGGAATCGGAAGCCGAGCGAACCGGCGCAACCTTCCGTTTTCGCACGCTTTATCGTGGTTATGCCTGGCTAGCGGTTATCAAAGCTCGGCATCCGACGTCGCAGATATAACGACCTTAAGTTATAGCTATCAGCAGCCAATACGACCAGTTGGTTCGCTTGTTGCAATTGCAGAATGACCCGAAGGGTGGTACACTGTCTCCATGCTGGAGGTAGAAAGTGATTGTCGGGTTTCGGAACGGATGGCTGCGGGCTTTTTTCGTGGAAGACCTTCACTCCCGCAACATTCCCTCCGATCTTGAAAGCCGTCTGTTCCGCAAACTCCAGATGATCGACGACGCGATGACCGATCAGGATTTGCGTGTACCGCCGAGCAACCATTTCGAAAAATTGCGCGGCAATCTCGATGGCTTCCATTCAGTCCGCGTCAACAACCAATGGCGGCTGATCTTCCGGTGGGATGGCGGCCGCGGTGAAGCGTCGGATATTTATCTCGACGACCATAGCTACAGGTGAGGTGACACATGTTGATGACCACACGCAAGCCTGCAACGGTGGGCGAAATCCTCACGGAAGAATTCATGCAGCCGCTTGGCCTGACACAGGCTGCTTTGGCGGAAGCGATGGGGGTCCAGCGCAAGCATGTCAACGAATTGTGCAACGACCGCCGCAACGTGACGGCTGCGACCGCGCTCATCCTGGCGCGGGTCTTCGGCAACAGCCCGGATTTCTGGCTCAACGTGCAGCGCCGCAGTGATCTTTGGACGGTCATGAACTCGCCCGACGAGCGAGCGCGTGTCGATCGCGCCAAGCCTTTGGCGACCGCGGCATAGAAGACAGATTGTATCGATCGACTTCCGCTTTAGAGCGATTCAGCGTTTAATAGAAACGCCGAACCGCTCTAGCTCTTTGTTTCCACGCAATTCCCAAGGGGAAGCGCTACGCGCTTCTCCCGGGAAAACCGTTACACACTTCTCCTGGAATTGCTCTAGTGCAGCGCCTTCACCAGCGCCCCGACCATTGCCTGCGGGCGGTAGTTGAGCTTGGCCGGCGTTAGCCCGAGCCGCACCACGACCAATTGCTCGGAGGGAATGATGGCGACGGTCTGTCCGTCATGGCCTTCCATCCAGTAAGCGTCCTTCGGCAGTCCGGCGGCAACGCCCGCGCCGGGATTTTCCTCATCGCCCGGCGCCTCTATCCACAACTGGCCCTTGCCGTAGACTTTCGAGGCGGGCGCCGGCTCGCGCATCCAGTCGACGAAGCCGGCCGGCAGCACCTGGTTGCCGTTCCACACCCCGCTTTGCAGCAGGAACTGGCCGAAGCGCGCCCAGTCATGCGCCGTGGCGTAGAGGTAGGACGAGCCGACGAAAGTGCCCTGCTCGTCGGTCTCAAGCACCGCGCTGTGCATGCCGAGCGGCTCGAACAGCGCCGTACGTGGCCAAGTCAGCGCCTTTGCCTTGTCGCCGACCGCGTCCTGCCAGAGCCGCGACAGCATCACCGCCGTGCCGCTCGAATAGGAAAACACCTTGCCGACCTCGCCGGTGAGCGGCTTGGCTTCGGCAAAGCCCGCCATGTCGGGCTCGAGATAGAGCATGCGCGTGACGTCGGCGACGTCGCCATAGTCCTCGTTGAATTCCAGCCCGCTCGACATCGCCATCATGTCGGCAAGGCTGATCGCGGCGCGGCCGTCGGCCTTCCACGGCGTGAACAGGCCCTTGTTGTCGACCGCCATCTTGCCGTCCTTGACCAGCGTGCCGACGATGGCGGCGTTGACCGTCTTGGTCATCGACCAGCCGAGCAGCGGCGTCTTGGCGGAGAAGCCGTCGCCATAGCGTTCCGCGACGACCCGTCCGTTCTTGACCACGACGATCGCGCGCATGCCGGTGCCGGCCATCGCGTCGTCGCCGACGATCTTTGAGACCTCCGGATTCTGCGAGGCATCGACCCGCTCGCCCTCGGGCCACAACGCGTCCTGGCTCGTCGCCGCGGGTTCGGCATGGACCGCCGTGCGCCGCGCCTTGCCGACATCGCCGTCCGGAACCGAAGCGCAGCCCAGCCCGTCGCGGGCAACCGCCTCGCTCTTGCCGAGGAAGCCGAGCAGGCCGGCCGAAACCGTCCCCCGGTTCTTGTCGACCGAGACCCACATCAGCCGCAGCAGCGGGTGGCCGGGCGCCTGCACGTCGACGGCCAGCACCTCCTTGGCGTCGCGACCGGCGATGAAGACGTTGGAGCAGACGATCTTGGCCGAATAGCCCGAACCGACGCGGATGAGTTCCGGCGGCGCTATATACAGCCAGGCAAACAGCGCGGCGACCGCCAGCACGATCAGGCCAAGCAGCCATTTGACGATCTGGACGACGAACCGCATGCGTTTCCTCCCAGGCAATCGCCTGCCCTTATGTCATCGAATTGCCGCCATTGCTTCCGCAAAATCGGGCCTCTTGTCGAGCGCCGTCAACTGATTATCAACCATGATCGGCGATCACATGATGCATGTCGCCTAAAAATGCGCAGCGGTTTTGGGACAACGACATGCATGAAATCAAGATATCAGGCGATGCGTGGGGCGATCGCCTGGAGGGGGCCAGACCAACTTCGGCCATCGGTGCACAGACCCATCAGCGACCGGCTGATTCCGGCTTGGAAGTTGCGATGCGCCGTCTTGCGGTTCTTTTCATGCTGACGCTGCTCGGCGCCTGCTCGACCGTGGACGATCTGTCGCCGCTGTCGCCGTCCGCGTCGAGCAGTCCGACGGTGGCCGTGCGCGCGCCGCGCTTCGCCGATTCCAAGCCGCATGAATGGGACAGCGGCGCGCCATGGAACTATGCCGTCCACGGCACCGACGTCTCCAAATACCAGACCTCGGTCGACTGGCCGGCGGCCAGGGCCAGCGGCATTTCCTTCGCCTTCATCAAGGCGACCGAGGGCGGCGACCGTTTCGATGAATATTTCAGCGAGCACTGGGCGCGCACCAAGGCCGCCGGCGTGCCGCGCGCCGCCTATCATTTCTTCTATTTCTGCACGCCGGCGGCCACCCAGGCGCGCTGGTTCATCCAGAATGTGCCTGTCGACCGCTCGGCCATGCCGCCGGTGCTGGATATGGAATGGAATCCGAAATCGCCGACCTGCCGCCTGCGCCCCGACCCGGCCACGGTACGCGCGGAGATGACCACCTTCCTCGAAATCGTCGAGCGGCATTATGGCAAGAAACCGATCATCTACACCTCGGTCGATTTCTTCGACGACAATGAATTGTCGACCTTCCGCGGCTATCCCTACTGGCTGCGCTCCGTCGCCGGCCACCCACGCGAAAAATATGGCAGCCACCCTTTCACCTTCTGGCAGTACACCGGAACCGGTATCGTTCCCGGCATGACTGGCAAATCCGACATCAACGTCTTCAACGGCTCGGAAGCCGCCTGGAACAAGTGGCTGCGGCAGAACACGCGCTGACATTTCGGCAACGGCAGCGAAGGCACTGGGATAGGACTGCGGCAGAAGAACCGTTGACACCGGGCCTGCCGCCTGCTTTTCGACACTACCGGCGGTAAAGAGTGCAACCGCTGGTAATTCAGGGCGTTGGGCTCCAGGCACGCCAATGCCCTCTTCGTTTCGAAAGGAAGCTGATGCGACTGCGTTCCCAAGCCCTCGCGGCGCTGTTTCTGTGCGCCACGGCCTTGCCGGCGATGGCGCAGGAATGCGGCGGCGATTTCGAAACCTGGAAACAGGGCGTCGCGGCGGAAGCCAAGGCCGCCGGTGTCGGCGCCGTGGGTCTCGATGCGCTGGAGGATGCCACTTTTGACCCGAGGGCTCTGGCGCGCGACCGCGCGCAGGGCGTCTTCACGCAAACCTTCGTCCAGTTTTCCAACCGCATGATCTCGGCCTACCGGCTGAAGCAAGGTGCGGCGAACATGAAGAAATACGCCGACATCTTCGCCCGCGCCGACCAGCAATTCGGCGTCCAGGCGCCTGTCATCACCGCCTTCTGGGCGCTTGAAACCGATTTCGGCGCCGTCCAGGGCGATTTCCATACGCTGAGCGCGCTGGTGACCCTGTCGCATGACTGCCGCCGCCCGCAATTGTTCCGGCAACAACTGGTGCCGCTCCTGGAACTGATCGATCGCGGCGTGCTGCCGGCCGATGTCACGGGCGCCTGGGCCGGCGAAATCGGCCAGACGCAGATCCTGCCGTCCGACTATCTTGCGCGCGGCGTCGACGGCGATGGGGACGGCAAGATTGACCTGCGAAACAGCGTGCCGGACGTGATCATGACCACGGGCAACAAGGTGCTGTCGCGCGGCTGGAAGCGCGACGAGCCCTGGATCCAGGAAGTGCGCGTGCCCGAGGAGATGCCGTGGGACCAGACCGGGCGCACCAACAAACTGCCGCTGACGCAGTGGGCGCAGTGGGGCGTCACCAATCCGGACGGCTCGCCGCTGGTCGACAAGGGCCTGAAGGCCGGCCTGGCACTGCCGATGGGCCGCAAGGGTCCGGCCTTCCTCACCTATGAGAATTTCGACGTCTATCTCGAATGGAACCAGTCCTTTACCTACGCGCTGACCGCGGCCAATCTCGCCGCGCGGCTCGCCGGCGCGCCGCCGCTCGATCCGCGCAATCCCGAGCCAGGTCTCAACAACGACCAGATGAAGGAACTGCAGACCAAGCTCGAAGCCAGAGGCTACGACGTCGGCACCGTCGACGGCATTTTGGGCACCAACACCCGTGAAGCGATCCGCAGGGAACAGATGCGGTTGGGCATGCCGGTGGATGGCTGGCCGACGCCGGAGTTGTTGGGGAAGTTGTAAGGTAGTGAGTAGTGAGTAGTGAAATATGGAGAATTCCCTACTGACTACTCACTACTCACTCTTTTCCTAATCCGCCATCGTCTCCAGGCTCGCAAACCCTTGCGGCGCGTCGCCCTCGTCGAAGGGCGTCGTCACCTCGACGAAGGTGTCGGGATAAAAGCCGTTGAAGCGGGTCCTGAGCGACAGCGAGTAGGCGCCGATATGGCCGATCTCGATCCAGTCGCCGGTGTCGACGGTTTCGGGCAGCCAGAACGGCCTGGACAGGATGTCGACGGAATCGCAGGTCGCGCCGCACACTTTGAACGGCACGATGTTCTTCTCGTCGCCATTGCGCGTTCGGATCGCCGGATCGGGAATGAAGCGCGCCGGCAGCGTGATCTTGCCGGTCCATGAATCCGACAGCGACGCCCAGATGCCGTCATTGATGTAGAGACGCTTGCCCTTGCGCAACAGCACGCGCACGATCAGCGACAGGCAGCGCGCCACGATCACCCGGCCCGGCTCCGCCACCAGCGGTATCTGGTCGAACTGGTATTCCTTCAGGTCGCCCGACAGCCGCGACATGATCTGGCCGAGCGATGGCATCTCGATCTGCTTGCGGTTGGGATCGTGGCCGTATTCGGCTGGAAAGCCGCCGCCGACATCGAGCCCGGCAATGTCGAAGGTCAGCCGGTTGCGCACCCAGTCGGCCGAGGCCAGCGCCCGCTCATAGGTGTCGGGATCCTCGATCTGGCTGCCGACATGGAAGCAGAGGCCGACCTTGTAGCCGGTGCGGTTCAGCCGCTCGGCGAGTTCGACCGCATAGGCCGGCCCCGCGCCGAATTTCTTCGACAATTCGTAAGCGGCATGGCCCTTGGTCTGCACCCGCACGAAGACGGTGACCGCACCGGGATCGATGTCGAGCGCCCGCACCACCCGGGTCACCTTGGTGATCTCGTCCTCATGGTCGAGCGAGATGACGCGGATGCCGTATTTCTCCAGCGCCAGCTTGATGTCCGACTGCGCCTTGACCGGATGCATGTAGAGCATTTCGGCATCGGGCGAGACGGCGCGCACGGCGGCGAACTCGCCTGGCGAGGCGACGTCGAAAGCGGTGACGCCGGCCTCGACCAAGGTCTTCAGCACGATCTGCTCGCCATTGGTCTTCACCGCATAGGCGGTCTTGCCGGGGAACATGCCCATGAACTGCCTGGCGTCGGCCTTCAAGACCTGCGGACGAAAGCAATAGACCGGATCGTCCGGGCGAAGCGCCAGTGCCGCCTCGCGGGCATTCTCGAATCGCTGCATGACGAATCCTCGACTTCAGCCTGCGCACAATTAATCCAAGCTAGCGGCTAATGAAAACAATTCTGTGTCTCGCACCGCTGACGGTGCGGCAGTAGCCTTTTTGCCGGGAAGCTTGGCTGTCGGTCAGGTTTCGGGTGGCCCTTGTCGCCGAACCCGATATGGCTTCCGTCTGGCTGGCCGGCCTGGAGCCGCCTGGGGGACAAATCACATGGCGATAGCAGCAACCGCCCCACGGGGACCGATGGCGCTCAAGGACTGGGGCCAGTTGCTGTTGCTCGGCGCGATCTGGGGCGGCTCGTTCTTCTTCGCCCGCATCGCGGTGGCGGAACTTCACCCGCTAGTGCTGGTGCTGTTTCGCGTCGCTATCGCGGCGGTCGCGCTGCAACTCTATCTCGGCCTGCGCGGCCCGTCCTTCCGCCTCGCTCTGCCGCATGCCGGCCTGTTCTTCCTGCTGGCCCTCACCAACAACGTCATCCCCTTCTCGCTGATCTTCGCCGGCCAGACCCAGTTGGGCGCCGGTGTCGCCTCTGTCCTCAACGCCACGACGCCGTTCTGGACGCTGATCCTCGCCAACGCCCTGACCTCGGACGAAAAACTGTCCTGGAACAAGCTCGCCGGCATCGCGCTCGGCATCGCCGGCACGGCTGTCATGATCGGTCCAGGCCTGATTGCCAACCTGGGCGGCCCGGCCTGGGCGAAGTTCGCGCTGATCGGCGCCTCGCTGTCTTATGGCATCGCACTGATGGTCGCCCGCCGCTTCAAGGGCGTGCCCTCGCCGGTCATCGCCACCGGACAGTTGACGGCCTCGACCATCATCATGATCCCGATCGTGCTCCTCGCCCATGGCACGTCCGGCCTGTTCTCCGCCTCGCCGCCGGTCTGGGCGGCCGTGCTGGCGCTGGCGCTCCTGTCCACCGCCTTCGCCTACATCCTCTACTTCAACCTCGTCGCCTCGGCCGGCGCCACCAACGCTTCGCTGGTCACCCTGGTCGTGCCGGCCAGCGCCATGCTGCTCGGTTTTCTTTTCCTGGGCGAACGGCTCGAACTGTTCGAGATCGGCGGCGTGGTGCTGATCGGCCTTGGCCTCGTCACCATCGACGGACGAATATTCGCGCGCCGCTAGGGCGAGGCATGTCGCAAAAGTGGGATGTGACTTTCGACGCGAAAGTCGAATGTGACTTTCGCGGAGGTAGCGCTGTCATGACACACTGACGACACCGTCCCGCCACAATTTATTCACAGGTCCGAAGCGGGGTTTTGCCAAGGAGTTTCAACGGCTAACGGCGAACCTTGGGTCGCAAAATCCACAATCACGTCGCAATGCAGCATATTTTCCGCTTGCCTGTGGCACAAATGAACCTAGACTCCGGACATAGCTCTTTAAGAGGAGGCTATGTCATGGGACTTACGAGGCCAATCAACGCATTGATGATTTGTGCTGCGTTTGCTTTCATCGGCGCCCTCATTATGGGCGTCCTTCCCTGAACCCGCCAAGACGGGGAAGACCAGCACCAAATAGTCCAACCAATTCGAAAGGCCGGGTTTTTACCCGGCCTTTTGCTTGTCCGGCTGACCCCTAGGCGGCAGCCGATCCGGCCACGTCCGGCTCGTGCGAGCGGATGCCGATCATGTGACAGACGGCGAACACGAGATCGGCCCGGTTCATCGTATAGAAGTGAAAATCGCCGACGCCGCGCTCGACCAGGTCCAGGACCTGTTCGGCGGCCACCGCGGATGCCACCAGCGCATGCGTCTGCGGGTCGTTCTGCAGGCCCTCGAAGCGCTCCGCCAGCCACGCCGGCACCAGCGCACCGCAGCGCGCCGAGAAATTGGCGACCTGGGTGAAATTGTGCACCGGCAGGATGCCTGGCACGATCGGAATGTAGATGCCGGCCCGGCGCGCGCGCTCGACGTAACGCTCGTAGAGATCGTTGTCGAAAAAGAACTGGGTGATTGCCCGCGTCGCGCCATTGTCGACCTTGCGCTTGAGCATGTCGATGTCGGTGGCGAAATCGGGGCTTTCCGGGTGCTTTTCGGGATAGGCCGAAACCGAGATGTCGAAATCGCCGGCGCCCTTCAGCGCACCCACCAGCTCGGCGCCGTTGGCGTAGCCGTCCGGATGCGGCCGGTAGGCAGCCCCGACGCCTTCCGCCGGATCGCCGCGCAAGGCGACGAAGCGCTTCACGCCCATGTCGGTGAATTCCCGGATCACGGCGTCGACCTGATGGCGGGCCGCGTCGACGCACGTCATGTGCGCGGCCGGCGTCAGGCTGGTCTCCTTCAGGATGCGGCCGATGGTGCGCGCGGTACGCTCACGCGTCGAACCGCCGGCGCCATAGGTCACCGAGACGAATTTCGGCTGCAGCGGCTCCAGCCTTGTGACCGTGTCCCACAGCCTCGCCTCCATCTCGTCGTTCTTCGGCGGGAAGAACTCGAACGAAACCCTGACCTTGTCGCCGATATCGGGACGGCGGGAAAAGCGAAACTGGTTCATCAGGCGATTTCCCCTATCGAGCTCACTCTGGTCTGCTGGCTGGCATTGGCGGGATCAGCGATCAGCAGGCGCCGGTCGCGGCCAAGCCAAAGCTTGACGGTCAGCCTGGCCTCGTTGCCGCCGCGCGGTTCGAATTCCTGGGCATCCTCGAGATCGAGGCCGGCTTCGGAGAACCACTCGCCGATCTGCCGGTCGGAAAAGCCCAGACGCATATGGGCATGCTCGTCGCGCAGGAATTCCAGCGCGTGCGGCGCGAAATCGACGATGACCAGACGGCCCGCCGGGCGCAGCAGCCGCGCCGCCTCATGGATGGCGCGGGCGGGATCGTCGAGATAATGCAGCACCTGGTGGATGGTGACGAGATCGAACGCATCGCGCTCAACCGGCGGCGAGAAGATATCGCCCTGCCGCACCTGTGCATTCGAGACGCCGGCCTTGTCGAGATTGGCGCGTGCCACGGTCAGCATCTCGCGCGACATGTCGATGCCGACGCCGCGCCGGTAGAGCGGCGAGAAGATTTCGAGCAGCCGCCCGGTGCCGGTGCCAAGGTCGAGCATGGACTGGAACGGCCGCTTGCCGACCAGCTTCAGCATCGCGGCCTCCACGGCGCGGTCGGGCACATGCAGCGAACGGATATGATCCCAGCTCGCGGCGTTCTGCGAAAAATACTCGGTGGCGCGGTCCTGGCGCTTGCGCTTGACGGAAGCCAGCCGCTCCAGATCGCGCTCGACCTGCGGGTCGGCGTCACGAATGCCGGCCACCAGCCTCAGCACGAAATCGCGCGCCGAATCGGCATCCGACAAGCGGAAGAATGCCCATGACCCTTCCTGGTAGCGGCCGATCAGCCCCGCTTCGAGCAGCAGTTTCAGATGCCGCGAGACACGTGGCTGCGACTGGCCGAGAATCTCGGTAAGGTCGGACACTGTGAGATCGCCGCGCGACAAAAGTGCCAATATGCGCAGCCGGCTGGATTCGGCCGCCGCCTTCAGCGTATCCACCATGGTGTCGAGCGAAACGTGCATGAGCGCATTCTCTTTGAGAAAGATATAAACATATGTTTATGTCGATTTTTAAAACCGTGCAAGCGCTATGTCGCTCCCGGACAACAAAATGCCGCATGCGTGTTTTTCCGGTGCGTACCACGGCAAAATGTGGTGCGGTCTTGGGGCAATGACAGGCACCAGCGCAGAGATGGGCAGAATGAGCGAACCGCGTGAGATGTTCGAGGCACGCGAAGGCGAGCGGAGACTGGAGCAGGATCCGGCGACGATGCCGCCCGATGGCGGCTTCGTCTTCATCGGCCGCATCGCTTCGCCTTGGACCACCCGGGAAAGCTGCCCGAAGAACATGCGCGCGGCACGTGAGACCGGACAGCCCGCGGTGCTCACCATCGACGCGCCCTATCGAGAAGGTCTGCGCGGACTGGAGCGCGCCAGCCCGTCGTCATCCTCTCCTGGCTGCACCACGCACCGCGGAATCTGATCGTGCAGAAACCCCGCCATGCGGCTGATGCCAAAGGCGTATTCGGCCTGCGCTCGCCTGCCCGGCCGAACCCGATCGGCCTGCATGTAGCCAAGCTCGTCGCGCTCGACGTCTCCACCGGACGCATCGACCTCGACGGTATCGACGTGCTCGACGGCACGCCGGTCATCGACATCAAGCCCTATTTCGCCTCGACCGACGCCATTGCCGAGGCGACTGTTGAGGGGCGCGAGGAGCGATGAGCGCGCCGACCGGCCGCCGCCGCGCCATCGCCAAGGCGCTGACAGCACTTCTGCCGCTGGCCCCCTATGCCGACATGGAAAAGATCCGCACCGATGCCGGCTCCGTGCATATGAAGACCTTGCCGCCGACGATCGCGGTCTGGCTGGCGACGATTGCCCATGTCCGTCACATGCACACGGACTACGAAAAGCTGCTCAGCGAAGGCTATGACCGCGACTCCGCGCGTTTCTTCGTCATCGAACAGACCAACATCGTGCTCACGCGCTGGCGCGCCACCCGCCTGCTCGACGCCGACGACGAGCAGGAATGAGGCTATGCCAGACGGAACGGTACTCGCCTCGCCGTGCTGGCCGGATCGTCATATCGAGGACGACTGAAGTCGGACGACTGGCTCTATGCGCCCGGCCTGCCGCCGATAGCTTGTGAGGCAATGGCCAGGAGCTGCCGATGAGCCAAATCGCACAGGATACACCGTTGCTGCCTGTGGTGAGCGATCGCCACATCGACCCGCATTCCTATCCCGACGGCATTGCCTTCCTCGATGGCCAGTACCTGCCGATGTCGCAAGCCAAGGTCTCGGTGCTGGATTGGGGATTTCTGCACTCCGACGCCACTTACGATACGGTGCATGTCTGGAACGGCCGCTTCTTCCGCCTCGATCTGCATCTCGACCGTTTCTTCGGCGGATTGGAGAAGCTGCGTATGACGATCCCGTTCGATCGCGACGGCGTCGCCGAGATCCTGCACAATTGCACGGCACTTTCGGGTCATCGCGCCGCCTATGTCGAGATGCTGTGTACGCGCGGCGCTTCGCCGAGCTTCAGCCGCGACCCGCGCCAGGCGATCAACCGCTTCATGGCGTTCGCCGTGCCGTTCGGCTCGGTCGCCAATGCCGAGCAGTTGCAGCGGGGCCTGCATGTCGCCATCAGCGACAAGGTGCGCATTCCGCCAGCCTCGATCGATCCGGCGATCAAGAACTACCACTGGCTCGATCTCGTGCGCGGCCTCTACGATGCCTATGATCGCGGCGCCGAGACCGCGCTCATTCTCGACTTCAACGGCAATGTCGCCGAAGGCCCCGGCTTCAACGTCTTCCGCGTCAAGGACGGCGTGCTGGCGACACCGGCCATTGGCGTGCTGCCGGGCACCACCCGCCGCACCGTCTTCGATCTCTGTGGCGAGGAAGGCCTCACCGCGAAGGCCGCCGATGTCAGCGTCGCCTCGCTCAAGGCCGCCGACGAAGTCTTCATCACCTCGACCGCCGGCGGCATCATGCCGGTGACGCGGATCGACGGCGCCGACATCGCCGGCGGCAAGGTCGGACCGATCACCAGCCGGCTGATGGCGCTCTACTGGCAAAAGCACGACGACCCCGCCTGGTCGACCGAGGTGAACTACCCCTGACTAAGCGGCGCCTGGTCAGAGATCAGAAGGCGCCTTGTTCAAAAAGATTTCCCCTCGCCTCTGGAAAATCGCCGGACAGGCCGTATATGCCCGAAAGCGGAGAAGCCTCCGCTTTTATCCAGAAATTACGCCCGCAGGGGCAAGGATCCAACATCATGACATCCAAGGTTTGGTTCATCACCGGATCGTCCAAAGGCTTTGGCCGCGTCTGGGCCGAGGCTGCACTGGCGCGTGGCGACCGCGTTGCCGCGACCGCCCGTGACACAGGCACGCTCGCCGATCTCGTCGAAAAATACGGCGACAACATCGCCGCGATAAAGCTCGACGTCACCGACAAGAAAGCCGTCGATGCCGCTGTCGCCGAGGCGCACAAGCGCTTTGGCCGGCTCGACGTCGTCATCAACAATGCCGGCTACGGCCATTTCGGCGCCATCGAGGAAGTCAGCGAGCAGGAAGCCCGCGACCAGATCGAGACCAATGTGTTCGGCGCGCTCTGGGTCACGCAGGCCGCCCTGCCGATCATGCGGGCGCAGCGGTCCGGCCACATCATCCAGATCTCGTCGATCGGCGGCGTCAACGCTTTTGCCTCGCTCGGCCTCTACCACGCCTCCAAATGGGCGCTGGAAGCCTTCAGCCAGTCGCTCGGCATCGAGGTCGCGGAATTCGGCATCCATGTCACGCTGGTCGAGCCGGGCGGTTTTTCCACCGACTGGTCGGGAGCATCGGCCAAGGTCTCCAAGCCGATCGAGGCCTACGCACCTGCCCGCGCCAAAATGGCCGAGCGCCGCGCCAACTCGGTTGCCGGCGATCCCGAGGCGACCGGCCCGGCCATGCTTGCCATCGTCGATGCGGCCGAGCCGCCGCTTAGGGTCTTCTTCGGCGATGGCGGCCTGCCGATGATCCGCCAGGAATACGCCAACCGCCTCGCCACCTGGGACAAGTGGGACCATGTCTCCGTCATGGCGCAAGGCGCCAACAAGAACCGCAAGGGCTGACCTTTGCCGTTCTGCCACGCCGCCTCCCCGGCGGCGTGGCTATGCCTTGTAGATCCATTGCTCCGGCACGCGCACTGAAATCTCTTCGCCGGCCCTGACGATGCCGGGCTTTTCAACCCAGGCGACCACACCGCGCAATCGCTTCGCCGCCTTGGGAAACAACAGCGCACCGGCTTCTACATCGGCCATTCCGACATTCTCGGCGATCGATCGTCCGGCGATACGGCATGGTCCGTTTTGTGCGTCCACCTTGAGGGTCACGCCCCCCTTGAAGAACAGCAGCGTGCCGGCCGGCAGCATAGACAGATGCGGCACGTCTTCGATCACCAGATTGGCACCGATCCACTCGGGCCTGATTTCGGTGAGGCCCATCCGTTCGGCGACGATGGCCAGTTCGTCCGCCGCCACGATGGAGAGCTGCCTTTCATTGCGCATCTCGGTTCCGCGCGGATACCACGGCTCGCGTCCGCCCGAGCGCCGCGTCGGCCCGGCATGGAAATCGCCCGATATGCCGTCGAAACCCAGACGCAATTCATCCACGGGTCTTGTCTGGAAATGATCCGCTGGCGCGACATAGAGCGCGGCCGCGCGGGCAGTAAGCTTCTTCGCCGGGATGATTTCGACCGGCTTCTCGGCCTCGGGGAAGAGATCCAGCATGGCGTTGCGTCCTTTCGCGAAGCACTGGAATAGCTGGCTGGGTTTGAAGACGTCCAGTCGAAATTGCTGATGGAAGGATCAGCCGCGACGATGCCGCTTGATCACAACCTTCTTACCGCAAACCGGCGCGGCGCCGCATTGCCGCCGCGCCGCGCCGGCTTCATGGTGGTCCAGACCATGGATGGAGGTTCCGCATGCGCCCCGGTACGGCAATCGCAGCGCTTTGGCTGTTCTGGGTGGTATCCTGGATCCTGGCCGCATCCTGGGCCGACCCGGCCAAAAAGCGCGCCACCATCGGAGCGGAGGCCCGCTACCGCGTCTTCTGGCTGGCCGGCACCGCCCTGCTCTTCATTCCAGCGCACGGCTATGAAGGCCGGCTAAGATTGTGGGCTCCGACCCTTACCGAAGCCTGGGCCTGCGTTGCCCTGGTTGCGGTCGGCATCGCCTTCGCCTGGTGGGCGCGCATCCATCTGGGCAGGCTGTGGTCGGCTTCGGTCACCGCCAAGGCGGATCATCGCGTGGTTGACACCGGCCCCTATCGCCTGGTCCGGCATCCGATCTATACCGGGCTGCTCTTGTCGGTGCTCGCCACCATGGCGGCGAAGGGCACGATCTGGGGCATTGCAGGGACGGCGCTGCTCATCATCGGCGTCGTCGTGAAGGCAAGGCTGGAAGAGGGTCTGCTGCGCGGCGAACTTGGCCCCGCCTATGATGATTACGCGCGGCGAGTGCCGATGCTGGTTCCCTTCACGCCGGCCTGACGCGCAGCCCTCACAGCATCCGCAGCAGCGCGCCACCGATCGAATAACCGGCCCCGAAGGCGCAGATCAGGCCGAAATCGCCTGGTTTCATGTCGGTATGATTTTCCGAAAGCGCCACGATGGCGCCGGCGCCCGCTGTGTTGCCCAGCCGCTCCAGCACCATCGGCGCGCGGTCGTGGTCGACATCATGGCCGAACGCCAGTTTCAGGATCATCGCGTTCATGCGCGCATTGGCCTGGTGCAGCCAGAAGCGCCTGATCGCCTCCGGCGTCAGACCGTGCTCGGCAAGGAATTCGACGATGAATTTGTGCCCGGCGACGGTGACTTCCTTGAACACCTTGTTGCCGACCTGCTTGATGAGGTTGCCCTCAAGGTCGATCATGTAGGGATCGTCCTGGGCGGTGCGGGTATGGTAGCCGAGATTGGTGCGGATGTTGTTCGACATCTGCGTCCAGAGGCGCGTGTCCAGCACCTCGAAGCGACCCGGCCGCTTCTCCCCCTGGGTGAGCCCCTCGACCACCATCGACACCGAAGCGTCGCCGAAGATGAAGTGCGTCTGCCGGTCGCGGAAATTGAGATGGCCGGTGATGATCTCGGGCGTCGTCACCAGGACGCGCTTGTGGGCGCCCGAGCGCACCAGATTGACCGCCATGTGCAGTGCCGCCGCCGCGGACGAACAGCCAAGCCCCATGTCGAAGCCGGCGCCCCGCGTGCCCAGAGCCTCCTGCATTTCGATGGCGATCGCCGGATACGGCCTCTGCTGATGCGAGGACGAGCAGATCACCAGATCGATCTCCGACGCCGCGATGCCGGCGTGCTCGATCGCCTTCCCAGCCGAAGCGATGCCGAATTCCGCCTGCAGCGAGAGCGCGTCGTCCGGGCGCGCCGGAATGCGCGGCGCCATGCGGGTCGGGTCGAGAATGCCTTCCCGTTCGATCACGTGGCGGGAGCGCACACCCGAGGCATGGACGATGAAGTCGGCATCCGATTTCTGCAGCGGCGTCTCGCCGGCGGCCTGGCGCCGCGTGTTCTCCGTATCGACCCAGGCATTGAAGCTGGCGACCAGTTCCTCGTTCGTGATGACAGGCTTGGGGATTTCAGCGCCGATGCCGCTGATGATGACGCGATGCATGTTCCAGTCCGTCCCATCCGCGGGCGATGCGGCTTCATGTGGGCGCCGAAACGCTTCGGCGCAACACTTTTCTCATCTGGCCGGTTTACGCCGGCTTAAACCAAAGGTTTGGGCCGGCTCAACAAGCTTCACCAGGCGCACAGCTTGGTATTGGTCTGCGGGTTGTTCCAGCACGCGCCGTCGTCGCGGCTGCGCACGAATTGCCCCGGCAGCGGCACGTTGCGCCGCCCGAGATTGACATAGCCATAGGCAAAGCCCGGTCCGTCGATCTCCAGCACATAGGTCGGATAGCCCGGCGCCGAGATGCGGAAGCTGCCGGCATCGTCGATCGCCCGGTAGGCGCATGCAAAATAGCCGTCATCGCTGGTGAAGCACCGTGCTCGCTTGGCCTCGGCCGAGACCGAGAAAGCCAGAAGCGCCGCCGCGCACACCCCACACCCATAAAGCAGTTTTCTCAACATCGCATTCACCCCCTTGCATACGGGCCATCATGAGCCCGCAAGATGAATTGCGCATGGCGGCGAGAACGGGTCAAGCGGCAGCAACGACGCGCTGGCCAAGGGGTAATGTTGGCCTAGCCCGCCCGCTTGGCGACGATGAAGAGACGCGGAAAACGCAGCAGCACCTTGCCGTCGGCGGTCTTCGGATAGGCCTTGGCGATCCTGGCCGTGTAGCTGTCGAGGAACAACTTGCGCTCCTCCGCATCGAGCGGATCGAGAAACGGCTTCAGCCCGGTCGACTTCACCCATTCGACGATTGCCTCGGCATTGGCGAGCGGGTGGTTGTAGACGGTGTGCCAGATGTCGAGCCGATCCGAGAGCGGCGATAACAGATCGTGATAGAACGACACGGTCGGCAAGGGTGCACGCGCGGCGCTCTTCAATTTTTCGGCAAATGGCGCTTCCGCCGCCGTCTCGCGCATCAGGCGATGCGAGTCCTCGCCCATATTGTCGGGCATCTGGATGGCCAGCGCGCCGCCGGGCGCGAGAAAACCCATCAGCCGCTGGAACACCGCCGGATGCTCCGGCAGCCACTGGAAGACGGCGTTGGCGAAGATCACATTGAGCGGCTCGGCCGGCTGCCATTTGGAGGCGTCCGCCAGATCGAAGCTTACATTGGGCAGGCGCGCCCTCGCCTTCTCGATCATATCGGGCGAGGTGTCGAAGCCGCTCACCTGCGCGTCCGGCCAGCGCCCGACCAGAAGTTCTGTCGAATTGCCCGGCCCGCAGCCGATGTCGACGACCCGGCGCGGAAAGTCGACGGGAACCTGTGCCACCAGGTCCCGCGCGGGCCGCGTGCGCTCGTCCTCGAACTTCAGATATTGGGCGGCGGACCAATCAGCCATTCGAGCTCCTCATATTCCTGAGAAATTCGCCGCCCGGCAAACCCTTTACCGCGTCAGCCTCTTATAGGTCATGCGGTGCGGGTTGACGGCTTCGGGTCCGAGCCGGCGGATCTTGTCCTGTTCGTAGTCCTCGAAATTGCCCTCGAACCATTCGACATGGCTGTCGCCCTCGAAGGCAAGGATGTGCGTCGCCAGGCGGTCGAGGAACATGCGATCGTGCGAGATGATAACGGCGCAGCCGGCAAAATTTTCCAGTGCGTCTTCGAGTGCTGCGAGCGTTTCCGTATCGAGATCGTTGGTCGGTTCGTCGAGCAGCAGCACGTTGCCGCCGGTCTTCAGCATCTTGGCCAGGTGCACGCGGTTGCGCTGGCCGCCGGACAGATTGCCGACCTTCTGCTGCTGGTCACCGCCACGGAAGTTGAACGAGGCGCAATAGGCACGCGTGTTGGCCTCGAACTTGCCGAGTTTGACCACTTCGGCGCCGCCCGAAATCTCTTCCCAGACCGTCTTTGAAGGATCGAGCTGGTCGCGGCTCTGGTCGACATAGCCGAGCTTGACGGTCTCGCCGACGCGGACAGTGCCCGCATCCGGCTTTTCCTGGCCGGTGATCATGCGGAACAGTGTCGTCTTGCCTGCGCCGTTCGGGCCGATGACGCCGACAATGCCGCCCGGCGGCAGCTTGAATTCAAGGCCATCGATCAGCAGCGTGTCGCCAAAGCCCTTCGACAGGCCGTCGACCTCGATCACCACATTGCCAAGCCGCTCGCCATGCGGAATGACGATCTGCGTGTCGGTCGGGCGGCGGCTGTCGGCTGCGTCCAGCAGGTCCTGGAAGGCCTGGATACGCGCCTTGGACTTGGTTTGACGGGCCTTCGGGCTGGACTGGATCCACTCGCGCTCGCGGCCGATGGCACGCTGGCGGGCGTCGTCCTCGCGGCCTTCCTGCTTGAGGCGCTTGGCCTTGGCTTCGAGATATTTGGTGTAGTTGCCCTCATAGGGAATGCCGCGGCCGCGATCGAGTTCGAGGATCCAGCCGGTGACATTGTCGAGGAAATAGCGGTCGTGGGTGATGATCATCACCGCGCCGGGATAGGCGCGAAGATGCTTTTCCAGCCACGCCGTGGTCTCGGCGTCGAGATGGTTGGTCGGTTCGTCGAGCAGCAGAAGGTCGGGCTGGCGCAGCAGGAGCTGGCAGAGCGCGACGCGGCGGCGCTCGCCGCCCGACAGCTTGGTGACTTCCGAATCCTTGGGCGGGCAGCCCAACGCTTCCATCGCCATCTCGACCTGCTGTTCCAGATCCCAAAGGTTCAGCCGGTCCATCTCATCCTGGAGCTTGGCGGACTCGTCCGCCGTCTCGTCGGAATAGTTCATCATCAGTTCGTTGTAGCGCTCGATGATGGCGGTCTTGGCCGCGACACCTTCCATGATGTTCTCGAACACCGTCTTCTTCGGGTCGAGCGCCGGTTCCTGCGCCAGGTAGCCGACGGTGGCGCCTTCAGCGAGCCACGCTTCGCCGCTCCAGTCCTTGTCGATGCCGGCCATGATCTTGAGGATCGTCGACTTGCCGGCGCCGTTGGGGCCGAGAATGCCGATCTTGGCGTCGGGGTAGAAGGACAGATGAACGTTCTCGAGCACCTTCTTGGTGCCATAGGCCTTGTTGAGGCCGGCCATGTGATAGATGAACTGGCGTGCCACGCGCGCTTTCCCTGAAAAAATGACTGGATTTGTCGAATTGAATGGAGGTTGGCCGCTATGTAGGCGATGCGGCGGCGAACGGCAATCGCTTTTGCCAGATCAGGCCAGCCACACGAACATGTGCGCGCCGCCGATGAAGTTTTCCAACGGCCGCCATGCGCCTCGAAATCTCTGGTTAACCCTTGGGCGTCAAAACAGGATCGGGGTGGAATCGCCGGCTTGCCGCGATTTCTGGCGCGAGAGAGAACGGATCGACGGTCGTGTTGAACAGTTTCCTGCTCCTCGCCGAAGCCGTCGTCTACTTCAGCGTCATGGTCACGCTTTTCCGCTTCCGCAAGCGCATTGGTCTTGGCGTCTTCGTCTGCGCGCTCGGCGCCATGCATTTCCTGGAAACCTATCTCGCCAGCGTTTTTTACGTCGCCTTGCCGTTCGGCATGGTCTCGCCGGGCTCGGCGGTGCTGTTTTCCGGCAAGCTGGTGATGCTGCTCCTGCTCTACATCAAGGAAGACGCCGCCACCGTGCGCCAGCCCATCTATGGCCTGCTGCTTGGCAATGCGCTGATGATCGGCCTGGGGCTGTTGCTGCGCATGCATGCCATCGCGCCGCTGCCCGACGGCAAGATGCCCGACATCGCCTTCATCGACGAGATGGGCTGGCTGATGGTGTGGGGCACGACGCTGCTGTTCATCGACGCCATCCTGATCATCCTGCTCTATGAAAAGCTTGGCAGGTATCTGCGCCAGGCACAGTTCGCGCGCATCCTGATCTGCGTCGCCTGCGTGCTCACCTTCGACCAGGCAGGCTTCTTCACCGCACTGCATTTCGTTGCCGGCGCGCCGATCGCGGTCTTCTTCGGCGGCTGGTTCGCCAAGATGGTGGCCGCACTGACCTTCAGCGCCATGCTGGTCGCCTATCTCAGATGGTTCGAGGTCCGCGACATCCAGATGCCGCGCGGCCTGACCGACATTTTCGAAACCCTGACCTATCGCGAGCGCTACGAAGCGCTGGTCGAACATGTCGGCCGCGATGGCCTGACCGGCCTGTTGCACCGCGGGCGCTTCGATGCCGATGGCGAGGCCGCCGTCCAGTCCAGCCTGCGCACGGCAAGGCCGCTCAGCCTGCTCATCGTCGATGTCGACCACTTCAAATCGATCAACGACCGCTTCGGCCATGCCGAGGGCGACAAGGTGCTGAAGGCGGTCGCGGCCGTGCTTTGCGAGGCGGCAAGCGCCGAGGACCAGGTGTTCCGGATCGGGGGCGAGGAATTCGCCATCCTGAGTTCGCGTCCGCATGCCGTCGCCAGGCTGTTTGGCGAAAGCGTCCGCACGGCGGTCAAGGCATCGGCCGCCACCAGCCGGTTCGAACTGACCGTCAGTGCCGGCGTTTCCACCGTCAGCGAAACGACGCAGTGCCTGGCCGACCTGTTCGCGCTCGCCGACCAGCGCCTTTACAAGGCGAAGTCGACCGGGCGCGACCGCGTCGTCGGCGAACCCGGCGGGCATGAGCCCGATGCCCCCGTCGCCTGGACCAGGTCCGCCCAGATCTAGCCGGATCTGACGTCGTCGCTACGACTTCCGCTGCCGCGCGATGCCGGTCAGCGTCGAGACCGCCATCAGCGCGATCGCCAGCCATTTCAGCGCCGTGATGATCGGCCCGGCTTCGATGTCATAGGCGATGAACAGCAGGATACCCGGCACCAGCAGGCCGCACATGATCAGCATGATGCGGTTGATCTGCCAGGACACTTTTGATGCCAGCACCTCATCCCCGGCCGCTGGAACCAGCGCCTCTCGCATCGCCTTGCCGCCGACCAGCATGGCCGAGAAGCGCATCGAGATCGGCAGGCCGAGCCCGATGATGAGGAAGGCGCAAGCCGCCAGCAGCAGCGAGAACTTCAGCGCGCTGGTCTCCGCCGGGACGGGAAACAGCAGCGTCGCCAGCGGCAGGAAGACGCCGAAAATGCCAAGGGCGGCGATGGCGATGAAGATCGCCGCGTTGACGACCGTGAAGAGCTGATAGGTACCGGCGCCGATCGGCGCGGACAGCGCGCGCATCCGCGTCCACTCAGGCTCGCTGTAGGAAAAACCGGGCCATTCCATGCGGGCATCGTTGATCGAGACCATGCCCTTGGCCCAGAAGGCCAGCCGCGCCAGCGCGCCGCTCGTGATGCCACTCATTGCAACCCCCGCTGAATGAACCGCCACGCAAACATAACACCAGCCGAAACAAGCGAAAGCCCGGCTGGCTGCCTAATCCCCCGCGTTACTGGAACCCGATCGCATCGACCGTGCCTGTCGGGCAGCCGGCCTTGTTGGTCGGCACCGAGGCCAGCAGCAGGTCCTTGAGTGAACTGTTCGGGCCGATCGGACCGGCAAGACCGAGCGTCAGTTCGCCGATCAGCCGGCGGCCGCTCGAAGGATCGATCACGCAGGACACCCGCACCCGGTCTCCCGCACCGGAGCCAAAGGCGGTGTCGAAGGCGCCGCGAATTTGGTCGGCCGTCAGCTTGCCGCCGATATTCCTGGCGAAGAGATCGCGCACCGGCGAGCTATTCACCTCCCGCATCAGGCCGAGAGCATCCGAAAAATACTCCTGCTGGCTCTTGCCGTAGCACGTGCCGTGCTTGATCCATTCATGCCGTTCCAGCTTCGAGGCGGTGCCTGGCATCACCTTGTCGAGCTCCGTGCGCGTGCCTGCGTCGAGATTGACCGGAGGCAGGTCTTTCCAATGGGCAGGATTGTCATTGGCCTTGTCGCTTGCCGACACCTGGCAATAGAAATTGCCGTTCGGCTGCGGCCACAGGCCGTGCAGCGTGAAATTGGTGGCATCGAACTCGCCGGGGTTTTGCGCCTTGCATTCGGTCTTGTTCGACTTGGTCTCGCAAAAGGCCGGTTGCCAGCTCAAGGCGAAGACATATTCGGGTTTTCCCGATGGGGCGGGCTTACCTTGCCCGCCGGGTGCCGCCGGCACGGTCGCGGCACTGCTGCCCGACAGATGGCCGCAGCTGACCTTCACCCAGCGGCGCTGGGGATCGGCGCCCGGCACCAGGATGAGGTAGTGGGTCGGCGTGTCCTTGTTGCCGGCGAGCAGCTGATAGCTCTGTCCGGCATCGGTCGAGACATTGCCCGGATTCTTGCCGTTCTTGATCGCCTGCGTTGCCGGACAAGAGGCGTCGGCTACGAAAGTGCCGCTCATCTTGACGTCGGCCCGCGCCGCCCCGGCCAGCGATGCCGCCAGCAAGGCCGATCCGAAAACAACAGCAATGCGCATGGAGAATCCCCGGCTGGAAGAAAGTGGGCGACAGACTGAAGCTGTCTCCATGTCAGAATTGCGATATTTTGCGGGTCCGTGGCAAGAAAGATCGTCGCGGCAAGGCCGGCGGGCCGGATTGACGCAAATCCGGCGCCGGCGCACACCTTGGACATCGCAAAGACGAACCAGGGGGAGACCAGTCGGCATGCCATTCAGCCAGCAGCGCGTGGTTCGCTCGCCGACCGGCGCCGACCTCAATCTGTTCGTCCGGCAGGCCGACAGCCCTGCGCGGGCGGTGGTCCAGATCAATCACGGCCTGGCCGAGCATGCCGCGCGTTACGACCGCTTCGCCGCTTTCCTGGCCGCCAGGGGCTTCCATGTCTATGTCCATGACCACCGTGGCCATGGCGCGACCAAGGCGCCCGACGCGCCGCTCGGCAGATTCGCCGACAAGGACGGCCCGGCCAAGGTCATCGCCGATGTCGACGCCATCCACGATCTCATCGCCCGCGAACAGCCTGACCTGCCGGTGATCCTTTTTGGCCATTCCATGGGCGCGTCCGTGGCGCTGAACTACCTGTTGAGCCATTCCGGGCGCGTTCATGCCGCCGCGATCTGGAACGGCAATTTTTCGCAAGGCCTGCTCGGCCAGTTGGCGCTCGGTGTCCTCGCCTGGGAACGGATGCGGCTCGGCTCCGATGTCCCGTCACGCCTGCTGCCGAAACTCACCTTCCAGGCCTGGGGCAAGGCGGTGCCCAACCATCGCACCTTGTTCGACTGGCTGTCGCGCGACGAGGCGGAGGTGGCGAAATACATCGCCGATCCACTGTGCGGCTGGGATGCCTCCATCTCGATGTGGCGCGATGTCGTCGCCATGGCGCTGAACGGCGGTAAGGATGCAGGCTTTGCCACCGTTCGCCGCGACCTCCCCGTCGCCATCGTTGGCGGCGAGAAAGACCCCGCCTCGGACTACGGCAAGGGCATCGCCCACCTCGCCAATCGCATGCGCAAGATGGGCTTTTCGAATCTGGTTTCAACGGTTTACGCCGACACCCGCCACGAAAGCCTGAACGAGGTGAACCGGGACACCATCATGGGCGATTTCGCCGCCTGGGCCGACAATGTCCTGAAGACGTGACGGATTGGCCCATTGCAAGGACCGTGACAGCCGCTGCCGGGCTTGATAGAGGCTCTGCTTTCGCAGCAATCAGGATGATTGCAATCACGGTGATATATGGCTGAGCCCCCGCTGAAAGGCGTCCGCGTCGTCGAACTCGCCCGCATTCTTGCCGGGCCCTGGGCCGGGCAGTTGCTCGCCGATCTCGGCGCCGATGTCATCAAGGTCGAGAGCCCCGATGGCGGCGACGACACCCGCAAATGGGGTCCACCCTTCGTCATGAGCCACGATGGCGAGAACCTGTCGGCCGCCTATTACCATTCCTGCAATCGTGGCAAGCGCTCAATCGCCATTGACTTTTCGACGCCCGACGGCGCCGAGACGGTGCGGCGGCTGGTCGCCACGGCGGATGTGCTGATCGAGAACTTCAAGCTCGGCGGCCTGAAGAAATACGGGCTCGACTATCAGAGCCTGAAAGCGATCAACCCGCGCCTGGTCTACTGCTCCATCACCGGCTTCGGCCAGGATGGACCCTATGCGCCGCGCGCCGGTTACGACTTCATCATCCAAGCCATGGCCGGCATGATGTCGATCACCGGCGAGGCCGGCCGCGAGCCGCAGAAGGCCGGCGTCGCCATCTCGGACATCTTCACCGGCCTCTATTCGGTCATCGCCATCCAGGCCGCCTTGCGCCATGCCGAGCGGATCGGCGAAGGCCAGCACATCGACATGGCGCTGTTCGACACCCAGATCTCGGCCCTCGGCAACCAGAACCTCAACTATCTCGTCTCCGGCAAGTCGCCGGTGCAGATGGGCAATGCGCATATGAACATTGCCCCTTACGAAGTGCTTCCGGTCCGGGACGGTCACATCATCCTGGCGGTCGGCAATGACGGCCAGTTCGCCAAATTCTGCACCGCGGTCGGGCTGGACGATTTGCCGGCGAATCCCGATTTCGCCACCAATCCGGCCCGTGTCGCCAACCGCGTGGAACTTCGCGCACGCATCATCGAGGCGCTGAAGAGCTGGGATCGCGATCCGCTGCTGGCCAAGCTCGAAGCCGCAAGCGTGCCGGCAAGCCCGATCAACACGATCGGCCAGATGTTCGCCGACCCGCAAACCATTGCGCGCGGCATGCGGCTCGACCTCGATGACGGCCATGGCAATCGCCTGCCGTCGGTGCGCGCGCCGATGGTGATGTCGGGGACGCCGCTCGTCTACGAACGGCCCTCGCCGCGCCTTGGCGAGCACACCGACGAAATCCTTGCCGAACTGGAGAAGTCTGGGAAATGAAGACCGGTGGACAACTGATCGTCGACGCCCTCGAAGCCAACGGCACCGACCGTATCTTCTGCGTGCCGGGCGAATCCTACCTTGCGGTGCTCGACGCGCTGCATGACTCCCCGATCCGCACCATTGTCTGCCGCCAGGAAGGCGGTGCCGCCATGATGGCCGACTGCCAGGGCCGGCTGACCGGCAACCCTGGCATCTGCTTCGTCACCCGCGGCCCCGGCGCCACCAATGCTTCGGCCGGCATCCACATCGCCATGCAGGATTCGGTGCCGCTGATCCTGTTCATCGGCCAAGTCGCCAGCCACGCCAAGGACCGCGAGGCCTTCCAGGAGGTGGATTACGTCAGGTTCTTCGGCGACATCGCCAAATGGGTGGTCGAGATCGACGATGCCTCGCGCATCCCTGAATTTGTCACCCGCGCCTTCGCCGTGGCGACGTCTGGCCGCCCCGGCCCGGTGGTCATCTCGCTGCCGGAAGACATGCTGACCAGTGTGGTCGAGGCGCCTTCCGCCTTGCCACACACGCCGGTCGAAACCTATCCCGGCGAAGCCGAACTCGACGCGCTGGACATGCTGCTGAGCAACGCCAAGCGACCGTTCGTCATACTCGGCGGCACGCGCTGGAATGAGGAGGCAGTCGCGCGGATGCGCGCCATATCCGAGGCCTGGTCGCTTCCTGTCGGCTGTTCCTTCCGCCGCCAGATGCTGTTCGACCATCTGCATCCGAACTATGCCGGCGATGTCGGCATCGGCATCAATCCGAAACTGGCGACGGCCATCAAGCAAGCCGATGTCGTGCTGCTGATCGGCGGCCGCATGGGCGAGATGCCATCCTCGGACTACACGCTGCTGAAGAGCCCTTATCCCGACCAGGCGCTGGTGCACGTCCATGCCGATGCCGGAGAACTCGGCCGGGTCTACCGCCCGACACTGGCGATCAACGCCTCGCCGGCGGCTTTCCTCGAGGCCTTCGCCAAGCGCAAGCCGGCCAGCACGCCATCATGGGCGGGCGAAACAGCCAAGCTGCACGCCGCTTACCTCGACTGGTCGACGCCGCCGGAAAGCGGTCCTGGCACGGTCCAGATGGGACCGATCATGAACTATCTGGAAAAGGTCCTGCCGGACGATGCTATCCTCACCAATGGCGCCGGAAATTACGCCACCTGGGTCCATCGCTTCCATCGCTTCCGCCGCTTCGCCACGCAAGGAGCGCCGACTTCCGGCTCGATGGGTTACGGCACCCCGGCGGCGGTCGCGGCCAAGGCGCTTTACCCTGAGCGCACCGTGGTCGCCTTTGCCGGCGACGGCTGCTTCCTGATGAACGGGCAGGAATTCGCCACCGCCGTGCAGTACGACCTGCCGATCGTCGTGATCGTCGTCAACAACGGCATTTACGGCACCATCCGCATGCATCAGGAGCGCGAATATCCGGGCCGTGTGGTCGGCACAGACCTGAAAAATCCCGACTTCGCGTCGCTTGGACGCGCCTATGGCGGCCATGGCGAGACGGTCGACAAGACCGAGGACTTCGCCCCGGCCTTCGAACGCGCGCGGGCCAGCGGCAAGCCGGCGATCGTCGAGATCCGGCTCGACCCGGAAGCGATCACGCCGACCCGCACGATGACGCAGATCCGCGACAGGAGCTGAAGCAACCGATCGGCGTCCAAAGAAAGGGCGCTGCATCCAAGCTGCCAATCTCCCCCCTTGAGGGGGAGATGTCCGGCAGGACAGAGGGGGGCGCCTCGCGCCGGCCCTCAAGCGTTGGCCGCGCCCCCGCGCCCTACATCGCCTTTTCGATCTGGCCGCGGATCTCGCCGTCCTTGTTGGCGGCTGTGTGCACGTTGACATAATATTTGCCGGCTTCCAGATCGGCGGCCTGCGCATCGGTCAACGTCGCCGATCCCTTTATCGGGCTCTTCAGCTTGCCTTTGAACGGGATCACCGGAGGCGCGTTCTCGCCGGTCGCCGCCGGGCCGTGGATATGAGCGGCCACCGCGGGGCCACTGAGGCCGGAATATTTCACGTTCCAGCTGAGCTTCTTCTTGGTGGTGTCGAAGGTGAGCGTGGCCGTCCCCTTGCCTTTGGTGGTGACGGCTGGACTCTGCTGGCCGCCATCGAGGGTCGCCTTGTATTTCACCACCTCGGCCATGGCTGGCGATGCGAAGAGGAAAGCGGTGGAAATAGCGAGCGCCGACAGCGCCGGCAGGAAAGAGTGAGCGCGCATGAAGAACCTCCGATTGGATGAAGCATCCGTCGCGGCTCCCCGACGCGCGTATGCTCCAATGCAACGGTTGGAGGGAGCAATGTATCCCCGCACACGGTTTTGTGATCGGAGCGTATGAAAAAGGGGCGGTCGCCCGCCCCTTTGATGTCAGCCCAAATCTCAGGCGCTATGGTCGCGCCTGTCCGGTGCCTTACTTGACCGCCTTGTCGGTGATCGCGGTCGTATAGGCGCCGGTCGGCTCCTTGGTGATGATCTTCTGGTCGAGCAGCGCCTTGGCGGTACGCTCGTAGGTCGCCGGGTCGAGCTTGCCGTCGGCATTGTCGATCAGCTTGGCGACTTCGCTCATCATGCGCTTCTGGTGGTTCTCGTCCTGGCCGCCGCCGTCCATGACGATGCCGGCTGCCTCGTCATTGTTGTCGATGGCGTATTTCCAGCCCTTCATCGAAGCGCGCACGAACCGCACCATCTTGTCCTCGAAGGCCGGGTCCTTGAGTTTGTCTTCCGAGGCATAGAGGCCGTCCTCGAGCAGGTCGTTGCCCATCGCCGAGTAATTGAAGACGGTGAGCTGTTCCGGCTTGTAGCCGGCGTCGATCAGCTGCCAGTACTCGTTATAGGTCATGACCGAGATGCAGTCGGCCTGCTTCTGGATCAGCGGCTGCACGTCGAAACTCTGCTTCAGAACCGTGACGCCGTCCGGGCCGCCTTCGGTCTTGAGGCCAAGCTTGTTCATCCAGGCGTAGAACGGATATTCATTGCCGAAGAACCAGACGCCCAGCGTATGGCCCTTGAAGTCGGCTTCGGTCTTGATCGGGCCGTCCTTCGGGCAGACCAGCTCCATGCCGGCCTTCTTGAACGGCTGGGCGATGTTGACCAGCGGCACGCCCTTTTCGCGCGCGGCGAGCGCGCCGCCCATCCAGTCGACGATGACGTCGGCGCCGCCGCCGGCGATCACCTGCTCGGGCGCGATATCGGGTCCGCCCGGCTTGATATCGACGTCGAGACCTTCGGCGTCATAGAAACCCTTTGCCTTGGCGACATAGTAGCCGGCAAACTGGGCCTGCGTGACCCATTTCAGTTGCAAGGTCACCTTGTCGGCGGCCATTGCCTGGAACGCGGCCAGCGACATCGCGCCGGCCAGAACTGGAATAATAAGTCTTTTCATTTTTTTACCCTCTGAAGTTAGTGCCCTAAACCCACCGCCCCTATCCACCACGGACAGAGGGATGCCAAAACGTGACGGCCCTTTCGACAAGGGCGACCACGCCATAAAAGACCGAACCCGCAAGTGCTGCAACTGCGATTTCGGCCCAGACCATGTCGATGTTCATCCGCCCGACCTCGGTCGAAATGCGGAATCCCATGCCCACGACCGGCGTGCCGAAGAACTCGGCGACGATGGCGCCGATCAGCGCCAGCGTCGAATTGATCTTCAGCGCGTTGAAGATGAAGGGGGCGGCGGCCGGCAACCGCAGCTTGATCAGCGTCGGCCAGTAACCCGACGCGTAGGTGCGCATCAGGTCGCGCTCCATATGGCCGGAAGCGGCAAGCCCGGCGACCGTGTTCACCAGCATCGGGAAGAAGGTCATGATGATGACCACCGCCGCCTTCGACTGCCAGTCGAAGCCGAACCACATGACCATGATTGGGGCCACGCCAATGATCGGCAGCGCCGAGACCATGTTGCCGATCGGCAAGAGCCCGCGCCGCAGGAACGGCACGCGGTCGGCGAGGATCGCGGTGATGAAGCCGGCGCCGCTGCCCACGACATATCCGAAAAGCACCGCCTTGAAGATGGTTTGCCGGACATCGGCGCCGAGCACCGGCAGCGAACTGGCGATGCGCGCGCCGATCGCGCTCGGCGGCGGCAGCAGGATGAAAGGAATGCCGGCGCCCCGCGTCACCGCTTCCCAGATGATCAGGATCCAGGCGCCGAAGATAGCGGGGATGATCAGCCGCAGAGTGGTCCGCGCCCAGCTTGCCGGCGGCCGCAATCCCGAAAGCACCGCAACGCAACGCCAGCCAAGCAGCCAGGCAGCCGTGAGCAGAAGGAAATACGGCGCCAGTGCGGTGCCCTCGAACCCTGTGATGCCCGATATCAGCAGCCAGGCGACGAGATGGGCGCCGATGAACAGAACCACGGCCTCCGCGACCGATGGAATCCTGACCATCGAGATCAGCGCCGCGACCACGGCAAGGCCGAGCATCAAGCCCTTCGTCCCCAGATAGGGATAGTCGATGCTTGCCGTCGGGTCGGCAAGTGCTGCCGCTTCCGGCTTCGACATGGCGCCAAGCGCGACCGCGATCAGGCACAGCACAATGGCAATCACCGCTTGCCAGGACGGTTTCAGCCAATTCATGCCGGCCTCCCGCCCATAGCGCGGTCGACGAGGCGCCCGGCAATGCCGACCACCATGACCAGCAGCGCCGCCACGATCGAACCCGCGACCAGCGCCGACCAGATGTCGATCGACTGGCTGTAATAAGCGCCGGCCAGAAGCTTGGCGCCGATACCAGCGACCGCGCCTGTCGGCAGCTCGCCGACGATGGCGCCGACCAGGCTTGCCGCCACCGCCACCTTCATCGAGGTGAACAGGAACGGCACCGAGGCCGGCACGCGCAATTTCCAGAAGGTTTGCGTGCGGCTGGCATTGTAGGTGTGCATCAGGTCGAGATGCATGATCTCGGGCGAGCGCAGGCCCTTCACCATGCCGACCGTCACCGGGAAGAACGACAGATAGGTCGAGATCATCGCCTTCGGGATCAGCCCCGTGATGCCGATCGCCGCCAGCACGACGATGATCATCGGCGCCACCGCCAGGATTGGAATGGTCTGCGAAGCGATGATCCATGGCATCAGGCTGCGGTCGAGCGTCGCCACATGCACGATACCGACGGCAATGACGATGCCGAGCGCGGTGCCGAAGGCAAAGCCGAGCAGCGTCGAGGACAGCGTCACCCAGGCGTTGTAGACAAGGCTGCGGTTCGAATTGATGGGCCGCAGAAACGTGTTCTCGAAGAAATTCACCGCCACCTGGTGCGGTGCCGGCAGCGTCGGCTTCGGCTGCGACAGCGTCTTGCCGATCAATTCGCTGAATGTGGAGGTTTCATTGGCCCGCCGGTCGAGATCGCGCTGGAACGGCGTGTTGAGGATGACGGCGAACACGTACCAGAGCACGATCACGCCGGCCAGGATCGAGGTGACTGGGATGAGCTTGTCACGGAAGGTGTCCATTCAGCGCTCCCCTTCTCCTCTCCCCGTTGGGGAGAGGGTGGCCGGAGCGAAGCGAAGGCCGGGTGAGGGTGAGTGTATCTGCCCCTCAAGCACAGCCAGAATCGTATCCAAGACCGCACGCCGCTCGGCGAGAACCTCTTGGTTCCAGAACCGAAGAACAGAGTAGCCGTTGCGATTCAGCCAAGTTGTTCTGCTTTCATCGGTCAGGGACTCGGCATGTTGGCTGCCATCGATTTCAACGAAAAAGCTCTTCTCGCGGCAGAGAAAATCGGCGAAGAACGGCCCAAGTGGCACTTGCCTTACGAACTTGTAGCCGTTGAGGTGACGGCCCCGTAACTCGCCCCAAAGCCGATATTCGGCCTTTGTCTCGTCAAACCGCAGCTCTCGGGCACGAGCGGTTGCCCCGGCCTTCCTCTTGGTTGGATGCGTCGGCGACGCCCCCTCACCCGGTCGCTTCGCGGCCACCCTCTCCCCGGAGGGGAGAGGAGGAACTTCGTCCTGCCCCCCCTCAATCATCATAGCTATGCCCTGCCCTCAATCCATCGCGCACCCTGGCCGCGATCGCCAAAAACTCCGGCGTCTCTCGGATGTCGAGCGGGCGCTCCTTCGGCAGTGTCGATTCGATGATGTCGCTGACCCGGCCCGGACGCGGCGACATGACGACGATGCGCGTCGACAGATAGACCGCCTCCGGAATGGAATGAGTGACGAAGCAGATGGTCTTGTTGGTGCGCCCCCACAATTGCAGCAACTGTTCGTTGAGGTGGTCGCGCACGATCTCGTCCAGTGCGCCGAATGGCTCGTCCATCAACAGCAGGTCGGCGTCGAAGGCGAGCGCCCGGGCGATCGAGGCGCGCTGCTGCATGCCGCCGGAAAGCTGCCAGGGATATTTCTTCTCGAAACCGCTGAGGTTGACGAGGTCGAGCGTGCGCTTGATGCGCTCCGCTTGCTCGGCCCTCGACAGGCCCATGATTTCCAACGGCAGCCCGACATTGCGCTCAATGGTGCGCCAGGGAAACAGGGCTGCGGCCTGGAAGACATAGCCATAGGCGCGTTTCTCGCGCGCCTGTTCCGGCGTCATGCCATTGACCGAGATCGTTCCCGAGGTCGGCTTCTCCAGATCGGCGATGACGCGCAGCAGCGTGGTCTTGCCGCAGCCGGACGGCCCGATGAAGGAGACGAACTCCCCCTTGCCGATGGTCAGGTCTACATGGGACAGCGCCTGCACCGGCCCGTCATTGGTCTGGAAGGTGAGGCCAAGCTTGCTTGCCGAAACGACGGCTGGCGACGGTCCCGTCATCGGTTGCTGCCCGCCTTCCGCCGCCACCGGGGCGCGGGCTGGAATCCGGTTGCTTTTATCGCGATGTTGTTTTCCACTCGCCCTGTCCCATTGGCTTTGTTCTATTTCGACGCCCGGAGTTTCCCCGATGTCGCCCAAACCCACTTGTCATCTTATCCGCCCTGGCAGCACCTATGAAGGCAAGCAGGGGTTGACCTATCTGGCCGGCATCGCGACCGAAACGGTCGGCTCATCCGGCATCTGCATGCACGTGCTGACCATGCCGCCCGGCGCCCGCGCCAAGGCGCATCTGCACGAGAACCACGAGACGGCGATCTACGTGCTCTCCGGCGAAGTCCATACCTGGTATGGCGACCGGCTCGAACACCACATCGTCGTCAAGGCCGGCGACCTCTTCTACATCCCGGCTGGCGTGCCGCATCTGCCGGCCAATCTCAGCAACGCCCCCTCTTCGGCCGTCATTGCCCGCACCGATCCCAACGAACAGGAAAGCGTCGTCCTGCTGCCGGAACTGGATGCGCTGGTCGCCTGACACCGGCGCGGGGATTGTCGCCATCATTTGCACCGGGAGACTTCACCCATCACATTGCCGTCCTCGTCGACGACAGACAGTTTCTTGGCGTTCCTGGCGCTGCGTTTGATGGTGAAGGTGGCCGGCGACTTGCCGTCCTCGCCTTCGGCTTCGCACTCGGCCTTGATGGTCAGCGAGCCATTGGCTTGCGCCTTGGTCTCGGTGAAGGTGCAGGCGCTGGCCGCCGTGATCAGTTCCTTGTCGGTCAAAAGCAGCATCTGGTCGGCGGCGACTTCCTGGCCGTTCTTGTTGATGCAGCCATATTTGTCGCCATAAGGCTTGCTGAGGTCGATCGCCGATGCCGACGCCTGCCCGGCGGTCATCACCGCCGCCGCAGCCAGAGCGAGAAAAACGGCCCGCATGGTCAAACCCCCGTCGCGGGAATGCCAGTCCGCTCGACCTTGCGCGGGGCGGTGATTTCCTTCCATGTCGACAGCGCCCGGTTGACCGCCGCGTTCGGCTCGCGTCCGACGAACTCACCGTGGCCGGGCTTGGCCTTCACCTCGGCTTCCTCGATCGACAGTTCGCCGCGCGAGAAGACGAAGCGCGGCAGGCCGGTCACCTCGACGCCTTCGAACACGTTGTAGTCGATGACGGACTGCTGCTTCTTCGAAGAGATCGTCTTCTTCCGCTTCGGATCCCAGACGATGATGTCGGCATCCGCACCTTCCACGATCGCGCCCTTCCTCGGATACATGTTGAGGATCTTGGCGATGTTGGTCGAGGTCACCGCGACGAACTCGTTCATCGTCAGCCGGCCGGTGTTGACGCCCCTGGTCCACAGCACCGGCAGCCGATCCTCGAGGCCGCCGGTGCCGTTGGGGATCTTGGTGAAGTTGCCGACGCCGAAACGCTTCTGCTCCGTCGTGAAGGCGCAATGGTCGGTCGCCACCACCTGCAGCGAGCCCGCCTGCAGGCCGGCCCACAGCGAATCCTGGTGCAGCTTGTTGCGGAAGGGCGGGCTCATCACGCGGCGCGCCGCATGATCCCAGTCCTTGTCGAAATACTCGCTCTCATCGAGCGTCAGATGCTGGATCAGCGGCTCGCCGAACACGCGCATGCCTTTTTGGCGCGCCCGGCGGATCGCTTCGTGGCTCTGCTCGCAGGAGACGTGCACGACGTAGAGCGGCACGCCGGCCATGTCGGCGATCATGATGGCGCGGTTGGTCGCCTCGCCCTCCACTTCCGGTGGGCGCGAATAGGCATGGCCCTCGGGGCCGTTGTTGCCCGCGGCGAGCAGCTTCTGCGAGAGTGCTGCAACCACGTCGCCATTCTCGGCATGCACCAGCGGCAGCGCGCCAAGATCGGCGCAGCGCTGGAACGACGCGTACATCTCGTCGTCGTCGACCATCAGCGCGCCCTTATAGGCCATGAAGTGCTTGAACGAGGTGATGCCCTTGTCGACCACCGTGGCCATCTCGTCGAACACCTGCTTGCCCCACCAGGTGATCGCCATGTGGAAGGAGTAGTCGCAGGCCGCCTTGGAAGTCTTGTTGTCCCACATCTGCAGGGCTTCGAGCAGCGATTGCTGCGGCGCCGGCAAGCAGAAATCGACCACCATGGTGGTGCCGCCGGCAAGGGCAGCCCGCGTGCCGGATTCAAAATCATCGGCCGAATAGGTACCCATGAACGGCATTTCGAGATGGGTATGCGGATCGATGCCGCCCGGCATCACATAGCAGCCGGTGGCGTCGTACTCATGGTCGCCATGCAGGTCCGGGCCGATGGCGACGATCTTGCCGTGGCTGAACAGCACATCGGCCTTCCACGTGCGGTCGGCGGTGACGACGGTGCCGTTCTTGATGACTTTGATCATTTGCCTGTTCCCTGTTCTCTTCGCGCTTCTTGGTGAGCGGCGTTTGGAAGGTAGATTTCTAAGTTCACTCCACGATGACGGCCGTCTCCACCACCGCGTGGAACAGAACGTCGGCGCCGGCCGAAGCCCATTCCTTGGTGATCTCTTCCGCTTCGTTGTGGCTCAATCCATCGACGCATGGGCACATCACCATGGCGGTCGGCGCGACGCGGTTGATCCAGCAGGCGTCGTGGCCGGCGCCCGAGACGATGTTGCGGTGCGTGTAACCGAGCCGTTCGGCGGCATCGCGGATCGCCTTGACGCAGCCCTTGTCGAAGGTGACCGGATCGAAAGCGCCTACCTGCTCGATCTTGTACTGGATGTCGAGCGCGTCGCAGATCGTGTCGATGCCTTCGCGGATGCGGCCATCCATGGCGTCGAGCACTTCCTTCTCCGGCGAGCGGATGTCGATGGTGAAGACGGTGCGCCCGGCGATGATGTTGCGCGAGTTCGGATAGACTTCCATGTGGCCGACCGCGCCGACAGCGTCGGGCTGGTAGTCCATGGCGATCTCGTGCACCAGTTCGATCACGCGCGCCATGCCGAGGCCGGCGTTGCGGCGCTTGGGCATCGGCGTCGAGCCGGTATGCGCCTCCCTGCCGGTCAGCGTCACCTGCAACCATTTCAGGCCCTGGCCATGGGTGACGACGCCGATGTCTATGTCTTCGTCCTCGAGGATCGGGCCCTGCTCGATATGCAGTTCGAAGAAGGCGTGGATCTTGCGGTCGCCGACCTTCTCGGTGCCCTTCCAGCCGATGCGCTCCAGTTCCTCGCCGAATTTCTTGCCGTTCTTGTCCGTGTGCCCGTAGACGTCGGCCTGGTCGAGCACGCCGGCGAACACGCCGGACGCCATCATCGCCGGCGCGAAGCGCGAGCCTTCCTCATTCGTCCAGTTGGTGACGACGATCGGATGTTTGGTCTTGATGCCGAGATCGTTGAGCGAGCGCACGATCTCCAGGCCGCCGAGAACGCCGAGAACGCCATCATACTTGCCGCCGGTCGGCTGCGTATCGAGATGGCTGCCGACATAGACCGGCGGCAGGCTGGGGTCGGTGCCTTCGCGGCGGGCAAACATGGTGCCCATTTCGTCGACGCCCATTTCGAGCCCGGCCGCATCGCACCAGCGTTTGAAAAGATGCCGGCCCTCGCCGTCCTCGTCGGTCACAGTCTGGCGATTGTTGCCGCCGGCAATGCCGGGGCCGATCTTCGCCATCTCCATCAGCGAATCCCACAAGCGGTCTGAATTGATTCGCAGATTTTCGCCGGGTGCGGCCATCTCAAGTTCCCATCTACACCAGGAGTCTTGTCGCCCCTTGAGTGATTTGCAGCCTGACCGTATGGTCAGCTTTCAGACTACACAACCTGACCAAGCGGTCAACTAGAATCTTGGGGAAAACATGGCCGAACCCACCCGCCCCACGCGGCGCCAGGACATCCGGAGGGAGAATGAAAAAACCATTCTCGTCGCCGCCGAGAAGGTGTTCGCGGAGGCCGGGTTCGGCGGCGCCACGATGCAATTGATCGCCGATCTGGCGGATCTGCCAAAGGCCAATCTCCACTATTATTTCGCCACCAAGGAGGAGCTCTACCGGTCCGTAGTCCAGAACATCTTCGAAATCTGGCTGCAGGCGGCCAATTGCTTCGACGCGGCGCGCGGGCCCATAGACGGCATCAGCGCCTATATCGACGCCAAAATGGAAATATCGCGCCGCCATCCGGACGGCTCGAAGGTCTGGGCTTCCGAAGTGATGCACGGGGCGCCGGTGCTCCAGGACTATATGGAATCGACACTGCGCGAATGGACCGATGGCCGCGTCGAGATCATCCGGCGTTGGATCGAGGAAGGCAAGATGGACCCGGTGGACCCGCGCCATCTGCTCTACATGCTCTGGGCTGCGACCCAGCACTACGCCGATTTCGGCCACCAGATCGAGACGCTCAATGGCGGCAAGCCGCTGTCCGACCGGCAATGGCGGGAAGCCAAGGACAATATCAAGCGGGTAATCCTGACCGGGATCGGCGCGCGGTCGGTCTGACTGATCGCCCCGTTGCGGCAAAGGTCAGGGCCGGCGCGGTATCGCGCCGACCAGTTGCTTCACGGTCCCCTCCTCTTCGTTGGAGGGAGACCGCATTGGGGTCTCAGTCGATCGACCGCAGCACTTCACGCACATGGTCGATCAGTTCGTTGATCTGGCCCTTGGTGATGATCAGCGGCGGCGACAGCGCGATGATATCGCCGGTGGTGCGGATCAGCGCGCCGCGCTCGAACGCCTTGACGAAGGCGGAGAAGGCACGCTTGGTCGGGCTGCCGGCGATCGGCGCCAGTTCGATCGCGCCGATCAGGCCGATGTTCCTGATGTCGATGACATGCGGCTCGCCCTTCAGCGAATGCAGCGCGTCTTCCCAATAGGGCGCCAGCTCCTCGCCACGGGTCAGCAGGCCCTCTTCCTTGTAGGTGTCGAGCGTGCCCAGGGCCGCTGCGCAGGCGATCGGATTGCCCGAATAGGTGTAGCCGTGGAAGAACTCGATCATGTGCTCGGGGCCGGTCATGAACGCGTCATGGATTTCCTTCTTCACGAACACCGCGCCCATCGGGATGACGCCGTTGGAGACGCCCTTGGCGGTGGTCATGATGTCGGGTGTGACGCCGAAATAATCGGCCGCGAACGGCGCGCCGAGACGGCCGAAGCCGGTGATGACCTCGTCGAAGATCAGCAGGATGCCGTGCTTGGTGCAGATCTCGCGCAGCTTCTCGAGATAGCCCTTCGGCGGCAGGATGACGCCGGTCGAGCCGGCGACCGGCTCGACGATCACGGCGGCGATGGTCGAGGCGTCATGCAGGGCGACGATGCGCTCCAACTCGTTGGCGAGCTCCGCGCCATATTCCGGCACGCCCCTGGAGAAGGCGTTCTTTTCCGGCAGATGCGTGTGCGGCATATGGTCGACGCCGCCGAGCAGCGTGCCGAACATCTTGCGGTTGGTGACGATGCCGCCGACCGAGATGCCGCCGAAATTGACGCCGTGATAGCCACGCTCGCGGCCGATCAGGCGGGTGCGCGAGCCCTCGCCCTTCACGCGGTGATAGGCGATAGCCATCTTCAGTGCCGTCTCGACCGATTCCGAACCGGAATTGGTGAAGAACACATGGTCCATGCCCTTGGGCGCGAGATCGACCAGACGGTTGGCCAGCTCGAAGACGATCGGGTGGCCCATCTGGAAGGCGGGCGCGTAGTCGAGTTCGGCGGCCTGGTGCTGGATCGCCTCGGTGATCTTCGGGCGGCAGTGGCCGGCATTGACGCACCACAGGCCGGCGGTGCCGTCCAGCACCTTGCGGCCATCGCTGGTGGTGTAGTGCATGTCCTTGGCGGACACGAACATGCGCGGCGCCTGCTTGAACTGCCGGTTTGCCGTGAACGGCATCCAGAATGCGCTGAGATCGTTCGGCGTGACTTTCAGCCGGTTGGACATGACCAGGACTTCCCCTTGTAATCTGTTTCGGTGCGCCCAACGCTTGGTCTTTGCCGCGTTTTCATGCTACGCAAATTTTTGACCGATTGGACAAACGTTAGCACCGCCCTGTCGGCGGTCAAGGATTACTAGCGGAAATGCGGCACCTGAAGTGCGTTCCACAGCTCGGGGAAAAACTGGTCCAGAGAATTGGTCCAGATGACCGTCAACGGCGGGGGTCCGCAACGGTGAGCACCGGCACGGAAGCCCCTCGCCGCACCCGCATCCAGCAGGAAAAGCGCGAACTGATCCTGGAGGCCGCGCTCGAAGTATTCTCCACCAACGGCTTCCGCGGCTCGACCATCGACCAGATCGCCGAGGCGGCCGGCATGTCGAAGCCGAACCTGCTCTACTATTTCCGCCGCAAGGAAGACATTCACGAGACCTTGATGGAACGGCTGCTCGAAACCTGGCTGGCGCCGCTCAGGGAACTCGACGATATCGGCGATCCGATGACCGAGCTCAGGAGCTACATCAGGCGCAAGCTGGAAATGGCCCGCGATTTCCCGCGCGAGAGCCGGCTGTTCGCCAATGAGATCCTGCAGGGCGCGCCGCGCATCATGCCGCTGCTGGCGGGCGAACTGAAGACGCTGGTCGACGAGAAGGCCGCCGTCATCAAGGGCTGGATGCGCGCCGGCAAGATCGCCAGGACCGATCCGTGGCACCTGATCTTCTCGATCTGGGCGACCACCCAGCACTATGCCGATTTCGACGTCCAGGTCCGCGCCGTGCTGGGTCCGAACCGTGGCGGCGACGGCCGCTTCGAGGACGCCGCAAGGTTCCTGGAGCAATTGTTCCTCGATGGGCTGAAGCCGAAGGGCTAGCGTCTCGTCCTTTCGTCATCCTATGGCGGAGCCCGGGGGGCTTCGCCGCGGACCGCACCGTCGTCAGGCACTGCGCCGCTCCGCCGGCAGCGCGTCGAGCAAGGTCCGCAGCTTGGCGATCGAGTTCTGCTCAGCGAGCGGCGTGTAGACGATCAACCGCATGTCCGAGCCGTCGTCGATCGACAGGCTCATATGCTCGAAGGCCATCAAGCCTGCCTTGGGATGCCGGACGTGCTTGATGCCGGTCAGCCTGCGCGCCACGTCGCGCCGCGGCCACCAGTCGCGGAACTCGGGACTTGAGTTCATCATCAGGGCGATCAGCCGTTCGAAATCCGGATCGCCGACATATTTGGCGCTTTCGGCACGAAACGAAGCGAGCACCACGCGAGCGAGTTCTTCCCAGTCGACCAGCAGGCGGCGATGGTGCGGGCTGGTGAACACCATGTGGACGATGTTTCTGGCATCGCCGTCCAGCAGGCCATAGTCGCCGAACACCGCCACGGCCGCGTCATTCCAGGCAAGAACATCCCAACGCCGGCCGACGACATAGGCAGGCTGTAGGACGAGGCTTTGCAGCATATGCAACAGCGTGGCGTCCACCTTCTCGGGCGCTGCCACACGGCGCTCGGGCTGCTGGCGGCCGGCGAGGATGAACAAATGCCGCTTCTCGACGGCGTCGAGCCGCAACGCCTCGCAGAGCGCCGAAAGCACTTCCACCGAGGGCCTGACATCCCTGCCCTGTTCCAGCCAGGTGTACCAGGTGGTGCCGACACCGGCGATCATCGCCACCTCCTCGCGCCGCAGGCCGGGCGTTCGCCGTCGCGGACCTGTCGCGATGCCGGTGGCCGATGGCGTCAGCCTTTCCCGGCGCGAGCGCAGGAAGGCGCCGAGTTCACGCCGACGGCTCTCGTCGGCTGATTGGGCGGGGGCAGCAGAGATGGAAGCGTTCATGCGGCTATTATAGCAGTATTGATACCAGGATAAAGTTTGAACTGTTTGAGACCGGCCAGACACTCCATCTTGCGTTCAGAGCAGCAACAGGAGGCTCTGAACATGGAATTGAAAGACAAGACCATCCTCATCACCGGCTCAACCGACGGCGTCGGCCGGGTCGTGGCACAAAGGCTGGGTGCCGCCGGCGCACGGGTGCTGGTGCATGGCCGCGACGCCACGCGCGGCAAGGCCGTTATCGCCGCCATCGAAGCCGACGGCGGCAAGGCCGAGTTTCTCGCGGCCGATCTCGCGTCGCTGGCCGAGGTGCGACGCCTCGCCGAGGCCGTGCGCGCCAGGACGAGCAGCCTCGACATCCTCATCAACAATGCCGGCGTCGGTACGGCTGGCGACAAGCGGCAGACAAGCGCCGACGGCCACGAACTGCGCTTTGCCGTCAACTATCTCGCCGGCTTCCTGCTGACCTCGGAGCTGCTGCCGCTGCTCAGGGCCAGCGCCCCGGCGCGCATCGTCAATGTCGCGTCCGCTGGCCAGCAGGCGATCGATTTCGGTGACGTCATGCTGACCCACGGCTATAGTGGCGTGCGCGCCTACTGCCAGAGCAAGCTGGCGCAGATCCTGTTCACCGTCGATCTGTCCGGGCAGTTGCAAGGCAGCGGCGTCACCGTCAACGCGCTGCATCCGGCGAGCTACATGAACACGACCATGGTCCGCCAGGCCGGTGTGACGCCCTGGAGTTCTGTCGAGACCGGCGCCGAAGCCATCGTCAACCTCGCCACCTCGAAAGAGCTGGAAGGCCGCAGCGGCCTCTATTTCGACGGCCTGCGCGAATCCCGCGCCGACGCCCAGGCCTACGACGCCGGGGCCAGACAGAAATTACGAAGCCTGAGCCTCGACCTCGTCGGGCTGGCTCAAACCAAGGAACAGCATTGATGACCAGCAAGATCGAACACACGGTGATCATCGGCGGCTCGTCCGGCATCGGCCTGGCGACGGCGAGGAAACTGCTCGGCCCGGGCATGAAGGTGACCATCACCGGGCGCAACCAGGACAAACTCGTCGGCGCCTGGAAAAGCCTTGGCGGCGCCGCCGACAAGGCCGCCTTCGACGCTTCAAGACCGGAGGAGGTGCGCCAGTTCTTCGAGCGCCTCGGCCCGCTCGACCACCTCGTTCTGGCGGCGAGCGGCGGCAAGGGCCTCGGACCGTTCGAGACCCTCGACCTTGCCGACATCGCTGGCGGCGTCGACGAAAAAGTGCGGCCGCAACTGTCCTGCCTGCAGGCCGCCTTGCCGACGCTCAACAAATCCGGGTCGGTCACCTTCATCTCGGCGGTGTCGGCTCAGGTCACCATGCCCGGTGTCGCCGGTATCGGTGCCGTCAACGGCATGCTGCTGACCGTGACGCCGATCTTGGCCGTCGAGCTGAAGCCGCTGCGCGTCAACGTCGTGGCGCCCGGCGTCATCGACACGCCGTGGTGGGATTTTCTGCCCGAGGAGCAGCGGCGGGCGGTGTTCGCCGAATACACCGGCAAGACGCCGGTCGGCAGGATCGGCCGCGCCGAGGACGTCGCCTCCGCGATTGCTTTCCTCGTCTCCAACGGCTTCATGACCGGCCAGGTGCTGACCTGCGACGGCGGCCTGCGGTTCGCGGCGTGAACGGAGCAACAGGCGGCCGAGAAACAGCAAGGTCGAGGGCAAATCGGCAGGCGTCAAACGCGCCCCCTGACAACACATGGCTTGAAAAAGTGGGAGCGCCACCTCCGCGATGGCGCTCCCGGATATGCCGGAATGGTCAGGCCGCCTTGGCCGCCGGCATCGGGTGGATGGCGTGGAACGGGATGCAGAGCCGGTTCCAGGTGTTGATCATGCCAACCGCGACGGACAGCTTGACCAGTTCCTCTTCCGAAAAGTGCTCAAGCGTGCGCGCATAGAGCTCGTCCGACACGCCGTTGTCGGCGACCAGCGTGACCGCCTCGGTCCAGGCCAGCGCGGCGCGTTCACGCTCGGAAAACAGCGGCGATTCTTTCCAGGCCGAAACCAGATAGAGCCGCTGCTCGGTTTCGCCGTCGCGCCTCGCCTCGCGGCTGTGCATCTCGACGCAGAAGGAACAGCCATTGATCTGCGAGGCCCTGAGCTTGATCAGGTGCAGCAAGCCCGCCTCCAGACCGCATTCATCGACCGCCTTGTTGAGCGCCGAGACGGCCTTCATGATTTCGGGCGCCTTGGCGAAGAATTGCATTCTCTGTTTCATCGTCTTGTCCTTTCACATCGTCGGGAGGGTTAGGTTTGGTCGGTCGAACCGGATTTCTGCCGCCGCTGGTGGCGCTCGACAAAGGCGCAGCTCGCGGCGAGCGAGCGGGGGTCGCCTTCCGCCGCGTACTCCGCCACGATCTCGGACAGCTTCACTTCGGCGAGTGCTGCCCGATAGGCGCGCTCCGCCCTCAGCATCGCGGCATTGATGCCGCAGGGTTTGACATAGGCCGAGGCATCGATCTTGACCGGACCGTTGCGGCGGATCTCGCCGCAGCGAAACGCTGGCTCGCGCCCCTCGATTGCCAACACGATGTCGAGCAGGGTAATGCGCTCGGCCGCCCGCGCCAGCCGGTAGCCGCCCGCCGGCCCCGGCACAGATTCCAGGATGCGCGCTGCCGTCAGCATGTTGAGATGCTTCAAGAGATAGCTCGGCGACAGGCCGAAGGATTCCGCCAGGGCCGCGCCCGGCATGGTGCTGTTGCCCTCCACGCTCGCCAGCGTCGCCGCGCAATGGATGGCCGCCTCAACGCCCTCACCCAGCTTCATGGTGATGATCTCCGTTCATGGATATGTTTTATCGTGGATAATATTTATCTGCAATAGGAAACGGGCGAGAACAGCGTCTTTCTCCCCGTCACTATACGGGGAGAAATGCCCGGCAGGGCAATGAGGGGCAGCGCCAACTTTGCGATCCAATTCCTGAGATTATGGAAAATCGCCCGGTGCCAACACACAGGGCGGATTGCGCCAGATCGTCAGCGACGCCGGGGGGTACGGCTGCGAGCGGTGCGCGGATTATCTCAAAGGTCGCGCTGCCCCTCATCCGCCTGCCGGCACCTTCTCCCCGTATAGTGACGGGGAGAAGGGAAAGCTGCCACGCCCTCGGCGCTCTCCCCGTGGACGAAAGCCCCTACTCCGCAGCCACCTTGGCCATCGGGTTGTTCGGGTGAGTCGTCCAGTTGGCGTAGACCGGCGACACCGGCTTGCCTGTGCGCTGATCCATCACGCCGGCCGCCAGCGGCTCCATGGTGATGCAATTGTCGACCGGGCAGACATTGACGCACAGATTGCAGCCGACGCACTCGGCCTCGATCACCTCGAAATGCCTGATGCCGTTGACGACATTGGTGATCGCCTGGTGCGAAGTGTCCTCGCAGGCGATGTGGCAGCGGCCGCATTTGATGCAGGCGTCCTGGTCGATATGTGCCTTGGCGACATAGTTGAGGTTGAGATACTGCCAGTCGGTGACGTTGGGCGTGGCGCGTCCGATGACGTCGTCGAGCGAGCGGTGGCCCTTCTCGTCCATCCAGTTTTCCAGCCCCGCGATCATCTCCTGCACGATCTTGAAGCCATAGGTCATCGCCGCCGTGCAGACCTGCACATTGCCGGCGCCGAGCGCCAGGAATTCGGCCGCGTCGCGCCAGGTGGTGATGCCGCCAATACCCGAGATCGGCAGGCCGCGCGTTTCGGGGTCGCGGGCGATCTCGGCCACCATGTTCATGGCGATCGGCTTCACCGCCGGGCCGCAATAGCCGCCATGCGAGCCCTTGCCGTCGATGGTCGGCATCGGCGCGAAACTGTCGAGGTCGACGCCGGTGATCGAATTGATGGTGTTGATCAGCGATACGGCATCTGTTCCACCTGCGTGCGCGGCCCGCGCGGGCTTGCGGATGTCGGTGATGTTGGGCGTCAGCTTGGTGATGACGGGCATGCGCGTATACTGCTTGCACCAGCGCACCACCATTTCGATATATTCCGGCACCTGGCCGACGGCCGCGCCCATGCCGCGCTCCGACATGCCGTGCGGGCAGCCGAAATTGAGCTCGATGCCGTCGGCCCCAGTCTCCTCGACCAGCGGCAGGATGGCCTTCCAGCTCTCCTCCTCGCAGGGAACCATGATCGAGGCGATCAGCGCCCGGTCGGGCCAGTCCATCTTGACCTGCTTCATCTCGCGCAGATTGGTCTGCAAATCACGGTCGGTGATCAGTTCGATGTTGTTGAGGCCGAGCAGGCGCCGGTCAGCCCCCCAGATCGCGCCGTAACGCGGACCGTTGACATTGACCACCGGCGGACCTTCCTCGCCGAGCGTCTTCCACACCACCCCGCCCCACCCCGCCTTGAAGGCACGCACGACGTTGTAGGCCTTGTCGGTCGGCGGCGCCGAGGCCAGCCAGAACGGATTTGGCGATTTGATGCCGACGAAATTATTTCTGATGTCAGCCATGACAGGTCCCTTTCAACCGAGACGAAGGATCAATTCGACGGGCGCGAGAATGCCGCCTTCAAGCGCGGCGGTGACGTTGGCCATCTTGGTGCGAGCGTCCTCGCCCATGACGAGGCCCAGACCAGGTGACGGTTTCTTGCCTTCAGCTTGCGCCGTGGCCAGCCGGGCGCGCATCGCGGCAAAGAACTCGACGGCGAAGGCGCCGCGCGGCCGTTCCGCCGTCACCGAGAAGCCCGCGGCGGCGGCAGCCGAACGATAGTCGTCGGGCGTGGCGACGAAGGACATGGTCTCGTTGGACGCCCATGGCAGCGGGTAGGTCAGCGCGCCGTCCTTGAGCCGCATCACATCGTAGACGGCGAAGACCGAGCCCGGCTTCAGCACACGGGCGGCCTCGCTCATCAGCTTCGGCTTGTCGGGCAGGTTCATGCCGACATGCAGGATCATTGCAGCGTCGAAGCTGGCCTTGGCGAACGGCATGTCCAGCGCGCTGCCTTGCACGAAGCGCGTCTTGTCGGCCAATCCCACTCGCTTCGACAGGCTGGCCGCGATATCGACATAGCTCTGCGTCAGGTCGATGCCGGTGACGTCGACGCCGGCGCTGTTGGCGACAAAGCGGGCCGGCCCCCCTATTCCAGATCCGATATCCAGCAGCCGGGCACCGGGCTTCAGCCCGATCTGGTCAATGAGCTCCCTGGTGGCGGCCACGCCGCCAATATGGAATTCGTCGATCGCTTCGAGATCGCCGGCGCGCAAATGGGCGACATCGACGCCCGCATCGGCAAGCGCTGCAAGGATCCGCTCTTCCAGGCCTGAAACCTCGTAGTGACGGGCGATGCCCGGTTCCACCGTGGCCATGTCCTTACCCCTGGGTCAGACTCCTATGGATGCTCTCGGCAGCATCCCGCCCTTGCGCCACGGCCGAGACGGTCAGGTCGTCGCCACCGAAGATGCAGTCGCCGCCGGCCCAGACCTTGGCCAGCGAGGTGCGCCCTTCCGCATCGACCTTGATGCGGCCGGCTTCGAGGTCGATCGATGTCCCGCTGCCGTTCAGCGCGGCCGGGACAAAACTCTGGCCGATCGCCTTGAACACCTGGTCGGCGACCAGCGTCAGCGTCTCGCCGGTACCGGCGAGCCTGTCGCCATTGAGCGCGGTGTATTCGAGTTCGATGCCGCTGACCTTGCCGCCCTCGGCGATCACCCGCTTCGGCTGCAGCCAGTGGCGAATGGTGACGCCGTTGGCGGCGGCCAGATCCTGCTCGAACCCGGAGGCGTTCATGTGCTCCTGGCCGCGCCGGTAGCAGATCGTCACCTCCTCGGCGCCGAGCAGCTTCGATTGCACGGCGGCGTCGATCGCCGTCATGCCGCCACCGATAACGACGACGCGGCGTCCGACCGGCAGCCCGGAGAGATCGCTCGCCTGACGCAGTTCGGCGATGAACTCGACCGCATTGGTGACGCCGGCCGCATCCTCGCCATCGGAGCGCAGCGCGTTGACGCCGCCAAGCCCCATGCCGAGGAACACCGCGTCATAATTGCGGATCAGGTCGGAGAGCTGGTAGTCGCGACCGAGTGCCTTGCCGTTCTGGATGTCGATACCACCGATCGCGGTGACGTAGTCGACTTCGGCCTGGGCGAAATTGTCGACGCTCTTGTAGGCTGCGATGCCATATTCATTGAGGCCGCCGGCCTTCGGCCGCGCCTCCAGTATGGTGACGTCATGGCCATGGCGGGCGAGCCGGTGTGCCGCGGCAAGACCGGCCGGACCGGCGCCGACCACGGCGACGGTCTTTCCGGTCGGCTCGGCGCGCGGATAAAACTGCTTGTTCTCGCTCATCGCGACATCGGTGGCGTAGCGCTGCAAACGGCCGATCTGCACCGGCTTGCCTTCCGCCACCTCGCGCACGCAGACCTCCTCGCACAGTGTCTCGGTGGGGCAGACGCGGGCGCACATGCCGCCGAGAATGTTCTGGTCGAAGATGGTCTTGGCCGAGCCGATTGGATTGCCGGTCGAGATCTGGCGGATGAACAGCGGAATGTCGATCGAGGTCGGGCACGCATTCATGCAGGGGGCGTCGTAGCAGAAATAGCAGCGGTCGGATTCGACCAGCGCCTCGTGATGATCGAGCGGCGGATGCAGGTCGGAGAAATTGTCCGCGTATTGGTCAGCCGCAAGCCGGCCGCCGACAATACCTTCTTTGAACTGGCCCTCTGGCATTCTCAGTTCCCCATGTTTTAGTTTTGGGGAAGGCTAGCACGTTTTATTTTTTTATCAATTGGTCAATTTTCGGCACAAGCCACTGATAACGCTGGATAAAAACATGATATTTATAGTCATGTTATGAGAGCTGCGGTGGTGCGTGCAACGCATGCGAATGGTCGGCATCGAGTGGGCGGCCATGGATCGCCCGAACCTCGTGCGCGACCAATTCCTGCAGCCGCCACAGATTGCGGTCGTGGATGCCGAACGCTTCGAGGTGGCTGACGGTGTTGTAGAGATACTCGGCGCCGGATCCGATATGCCCGCACGCCCTGGCCAGCACGCGTGCCACCTTGTCCAGCGGCTGGCTGAGTGACGTTCCCCGCCCTTTCACACCCACCCAGAAGCCAAGCGCCCGCGACGCGCCTTGCGCCGTGTGCACCGGCAACCATCGGACCGAGCTGACGCTTTCGTGGTCGGAGATTTCACGCCGCAGCAGCCTTTCGATCTGGGCTGGTTTCTCGCCCTCCGGCAGGCGGTAGATCACGCCATTGCAGCGCCCGCCCCGTTCCAGCGCCATCATCAGTCCCGGCTGCTCGGCGCTGCCGCGCCAACGCACCATGTCCAGACAGAAGGATCGATGCCAGCCGAAAGCGGTTGCGACCTGTTGTTCGACCGATTCGAACTCCGGCTTCCAGATCAGCGATCCGTAGGCGAACACCCAGAGCGGCCCCGCGTCCGCTTCATCGGAAAGCCGCGCGGCAAGCGCCTGGAAATCCTCGTCGTTCAACTCTGTCCAGCTCGGATCCGGACCGGGGTCGGCCTCTTCCCGATGGCACAGTGCGACAAGCTCTGGCGTAAGCGACATAAGGCGCATGGATCGACAGCCCTCTTACCGCAGACAAATCGAAAACCGCGGGATACGCAAGCCCGGGAACGCTTGGCGAGGGTTGACCATTATTATCCCGGCGGGTGTCGGATTTCCGTCGTGAAGACCGTCCTGGGATGGATCGAACGACGATCGGTGCACAAAGGTGAGGAGACCGACAATGCCAAAATCCCCCATGCCCTTCTTCTGGTACGAACTGCTGACATCGGACCTCGACGCCGCCGAGGCTTTCTACACCGCCGTGGTCGGCTGGAGGGCCGAGCCTTTCGACAAGGCTCCCGGCATGCCGCGCTATATCGTCATGAATGTCGGCGAGCGTGGCGTCGGCGGCCTGATGACGATGCCGCAGGATGCGGCCAAGATGGGCATGCCGCCCGCCTGGCTGGGCTATATCCACGCCAGGGATGTCGACGCCGCCACGGCGGCGCTGGAAAAGGCAGGCGGGGCCATTCACCGCCGCCCCGACGACATCCCCGGCGTCGGCCGCTTCGCCGTCGTCGCCGATCCGCAGGGCGCGACCTTCATGTTCCTGCAGCCGAACGGCCCCGATCAGCCCGTGGTGCCGGCGAGCACGCCGGGCCATATCGGCTGGCATGAGCTCTACACATCGGACTGGAAGGCCGCCTTCGATTTCTATTCCGGCCAGTTCGGCTGGGCCAATGCCGGCGAATTCGACATGGGCCCGATGGGCATCTACCAGACCTTTACCGCCGGCCCCGAATCCGGCGGTGGCATCATGAACAAGCCCGAGCAGATTCCGGTGCCGGTCTGGCAGTTCTATTTCAATGTCACCGGCATCGACGCGGCCGCAAAACGCGTCACCGACAATGGCGGCAAGATCCTGATGGGACCCATGGAGGTCCCCGGCGGCAGCTGGGTCGTGCAATGCCAGGATCCGCAAGGCGCGCATTTCGCCTTGATGGCGCCGGCGCGGTGAGCGCCCCCGCCAGCCGCGGATATCATCGGTGCTGGCGTCGGCTCACTCCGGCGCCAGCCCCGCGACCTTGAGGCTCTCTTTCTTGGCACCGCTGAACTGGACGGTGGCCTCACCCGACGCAAGCTTGAAGCGTACGCTCTTGCGGATGCCGGGGCAGGTCTTGACGCCGCTATAGCCGGACGATTTCACGGCCTTGCCGTCCTGGATGACATCGATCCACGCCTCGCCCGACAGGCTGATTTGGATGGCGCCGTCAGGCGGCACCGCGACACTGGCGACGGCGCCGAACGTGCCCTCCGCCGGCGCGCGTTCGGGCGGCACCACGAAGCCGGCCTTGTCGTTCGGCACCAGCGCCAGATCCGCGGCGGCACCTACCGCCAGGGCGGCTCCGGACGGGGCCGACGGTGCCGCTGCGAACAGCGCCTGTTCGCGCGTTACCGGCCATTTGAAGGCCTCGCAGCCGGCGTCCTCGGCCATGGCGAAGCTGGTACTTGTCAGGATTGCGAATAGGGTGACGGCAACGTTTTTCATGGCAAAGCGACCCACATGTCTGGATGTTCACAACTCAATACAACCAAATTACGAATAATGCAACCTTGGCGCGCAGATATGAAAGGTCAGGCCGAGGCACATTTCCAATCACCAATTGTTGATGGCGGGCCATGGGAAGTGAATGGTCCATTGCCGGGTGATAAACTATGGCCGGCCGGGACGCTGAAATGGAGTTTTAGATGAAGCTTTTCGATGGCCTCTCCAAATACCAGCCGCAGGCGCTTGGCGTGCTGCGCATCATGACCGCGCTGCAGTTCATCGAGCACGGCACGCAGAAACTGTTCAATTTCCCCGCCAGCGACCACGCTGCCGCCGCATTGAGCGGACTGCCGCTAGCCGCCGGCATCCTCGAATTCGCCGGCGGCGTTCTCCTGGCACTAGGCTTGTTCACCCGCCCGGTCGCGTTCCTTCTGGCCGGTGAAATGGCGATCGCCTATTTCATGGCGCACTACCCGCGCAACTTCTTCCCCATCAACAACAGCGGCGATGCGGCAATCTCGTTCTGCTTCATCTTCCTCTATCTGGTCTTTGCCGGCGCCGGCGCCTTCGCGCTGGACAATCGCGGCAAGGCCTGATGCCCCGTGCGGGGGTGAACCCTCACCCCCGCATCCGTTCGAAATTCGCATCGAACAGCGGCGCCGCCTGCATGCGCGCCGCATGCCGCTTGCCCAGCAACTCGATCTCGAAACCGTCGCTCTCCTCGGCGATCTCCTTCGGCACATAGCCGACGGCGACCGACTTTTTCGAATGATGGGCATAGCCGCCCGACGTCACCCAACCGCGCACCGCGCCGCCGAACCAGATCGGCTCGTCGCCGATGACGTCCGCATCGTCGGCTTCGACGATGAAGGCGCGCAGCCTGAGCTTGCCGCCCTGCTTGCGCTCGGCCAGCGCCGCCGCCTTGCCGATGAAGTCGGCATCCTTGCCATAGGCGACGAAGCGGTCGAGCCCGGCTTCCAGCGGCCCGTAGATCGGCCGGTATTCGCGCCCCCATGAGCCGTAATTCTTCTCGAGCCTGAGCGCGTTGAGCGCGCGCGAACCGAACAGGCCGATGCCGAACTCCTCTCCCGCCGCCATCAGCGCCTGATAGGCGGCGCGCTGATATTCCGGCGCCACCCAGATTTCGTAGCCGAGATCGCCGGTGTAGCTGACCCGGCCGACCAGGCACGGCGCCATGCCGATATCCATCCGACCGATGGCCATGAAGGGAAACGCCGCGTTCGATACGTCGAAGCGCGTGGCTTTCGCCAGCACGTCCCTCGTCCTGGGGCCGGCGATCGACAGGCCGGTGAGCTTTTGCCCCAGCGCCTCGACATGGACCGAGCCGTCATCGGGCAGATGCTGCTCGAACCAGCGCATGTGATATTGCTCGGCGATGCCGGAGCCGGCCAGGAACCAGCCCGCTTCTTCCCGATCCTGGGGACCCAGATTGGCCAGCGTGAAATCGCCGATCAGCCTGCCATCTTCCTTAAGCATCGGCGCCAGCGTCATGCGACCGGGCTTCGGCAGCTTGCAGGCGAGCAACCGGTCGAGCCAGGCCGCCGCGCCCTCGCCCGTCACCTTGTATTTGGCGAAGCTCGATATCTCCGACAGGCCGACGCCCGACCGCACAGCCCCGACTTCGGCGGCGACATGGGTGAAGTCGCTCGAGCGCCGCCACGAGAACTCGTCCTTGACGCCTTCCGGCGCGTACCAGAGCGGCACCTCCAGCCCAAAGGCAACGCCCCACTGCGCGCCCTTGGCCGACAACAGGTCGTAGACCGGCGTCGTCTTCAGCGGCCGCCCGGCGGGCAGTTCCTCATTGGGAAAGCGGATTGAAAAGCGCCTGGAATAGTTTTCGCGCACCTTGGCGTTGGTGTAGGCCATGCCAGCCCAGTCGCCGTAGCGGGCCACGTCCATCGCCCAGATGTCGGCGCCGGGATCGCCCTCGATCATCCAGTTGGACAGCGCCAAGCCGACGCCGCCGCCCTGCGAAAAACCGGCCATGACACCGCAGGCGACCCAAAAACCCGGCAGGCCGCGCACCGGCCCGACCAGCGGGTTGCCGTCGGGCGCGAAGGTGAAGGGTCCGTTGATGATCTGCTTGATGCCGGTGTTCTGGAAAGCCGGGAAATGCCGGAAGCCGACCTCGAGCGACGGCGCGATGCGGTCGATATCCGGTTCCAGCAATTCATGGCCGAAATTCCACGGCGTGGAGTATTCGGACCACGGCTTGTTGGCCTTCTCGTAGGTGCCCATCAGCATGCCGCCGCGCTCCTGGCGCAGATAGAGCTCGCCGTCGAAATCGACCGCATGGATGATCTCGGTGCCGGTTTTCTCGTTCCAGGCGGCGACCTCTGGCATGTCCTCGGTGATCAGGTACATGTGCTCCATCGCCAGCACCGGCAGTTCGAGCCCGACCATGCGGCCGACCTCGCGCGCCCACAGGCCGCCGGCATTGACGACATGCTCGGCCACCACCTCGCCCTTGTTGGTGATGACGCGCCACATCCCGTCGGGACGACGAACAATGTCCTCGACCTTGGTGAAACGTTCTATATCAGCCCCAAGCTTCCGCGCGGCCTTGGCATAGGCGTGCGTGACGCCCGAGGGATCGAGATGGCCGTCCTCCTTGTTGCGGACGGCGCCGACGAACTGGCTGGGGTCGAGCAGCGGCATCAGTTCGGCCGCCTCTTTCGGCGAGATTTCCTCCAGCTCGATGCCGAGATAGCGCCCCTTGGCGACGACCCCGCGCAGCCAGTCGAGCCGCGCCTCGGTGGCCGCAAGCAAGACGCCGCCGGTCAGGTGGACGCCGGTCGCCTGTCCCGACAGCTCCTCGATCTCCTTGTAGAGGTTGATGGTGTATTTCTGCAGCTTGGCGACGTTGGGGTCGCCATTGATCGTGTGCATGCCGCCGGCCGCGTGCCAGGTCGAGCCCGATGTCAGCTCGTCGCGCTCCAGGAGCACCACATCCGTCCAGCCGTGGCGGGCGAGATGGAACAGCACGGAACATCCGACGACGCCACCGCCAATGACCACGACCTTTGCATGCGATTTCATGAGTTTTTCTCTGATATCAGTGAGTTATGGGGATAAAGCGAATCGGAAAGGCAGCGCCAAGCACCCCCCTCTGGCCTGCCGGCCATCTCCCCCGCAAGGGGGGAGATCAGATGCCGCGACCGCTTTCGCCAATCGCCGACGTTGTAAAAAAAGCGCCTTCGTCGAAGCTGCTGATCTCCCCCCTTGCGGGGGAGATGCCCGGCAGGGCAGAGGGGGGTGCCTCGCGCCGATGTTGACAAAATCACGGCTCGCCCGACCCGATCGCTTCCTTGCGCTTCGCCACATAGGCCTCGAGCTCGTCGCGCACCGCGATATCCATCGTCGGCTCGACATACTCTTCAAGCGCCTTTTTCCACAGCCGCGTCGCGCGCGCGGTCGCGTCGAGGCTACCGGCCTCCTGCCAGGCTTCGAAATTCTGCCAGTTGGACAGCATTGGCTGGTAGAAGGCGGTCGCATAGCGCTCCAGCGTGTGCGGCTCGCCGAAGAAATGGCCGCCGGTCGGAACCGCGCCCAGCGCCTCGACGGCCAATTCAGCCTCGTCGACCACGATCGGGCGCAAAAACTCCATCATGTGCTGGATCATCTCGACGTCGATGATGAATTTCTCGAACGACGCCGTCAGCCCGCCCTCCTGCCAGCCCGCGGCATGATAGACCAGATTGCCATGGCCGAGCACGGCGCCCCACAGCGCCATCAGCGTTTCATAAGCGCCTTGTGCATCGGCGGCGTTTGAAGCCGAGCCCGGCGTCGTCCGGTAAGGCAGGCCGTAGCGGCGGGCCAATTGTCCGGAGGCTATGTTGGCCTTGGTGTTTTCGGGCGTGCCGAAGGCCGGCGCGCCCGACTTCATGTCGACATTGGAGGTGAAGGCGCCGTACATCACCGGTGCGCCGGGGCGCACGAGTTGCGTCAGCACGACGCCGAACAGCGCCTCGGCATTCTGCTGCGCCAAGGCGCCGGCCAACGTCACCGGGCTCATCGCTCCCATCAGCGTGAACGGCGTTACAGCCACCGACTGGCCGAATTCTGCCATCGTCATCAGCCCCTCGGCCATCATCTCGTCGAAGCGGCGCGGCGAGTTGACCGAGATGATGGTGGCGATGCCGGGATCGTCGCGCATCTGGTCCAGCGTCAGTCCGCGCGAAATCGCCATCATCTCGATGCCGTCCAGCGCCCTGCCTCGGCCGATCGCCGAGACATGGAAACTCTTGTCGGTCAGCGTGAGATTGGTGAAGTAGGTGTCGAGATGGCGCGAGTTGGCCGGCAATTCGACCGGCGCGCAGACCTGGTTGCCGAGCATGTGGACGCAGTTGAAGTGCTGCGCCAGCCGGGTGAGATCGGCATAGTCGCGCAGATTGCCGGCGCGGCGCCCGCGCTCCATGTCGTGCACGTTCGGCGGCCCGGCAACGAGGGTGAAATTGATGGTGTCGCCACCGAGATGGATTGTGTTGGCAGGATTGCGCGGGGTCAGCGTGTAGGTGGCCCGCGTCGTCCTCTGCGCCTCGTCGACCATGCCGCGATCGATGCGCACATTCGCCGTCGCATGGTCGACCGTGGCTCCAGCCTGCTCGAACAGCGATAGCGCCCTCGGGCTCATCACCTCGATGCCGAAATTTTCCAATATGTGCATCGACGCCTGATGGATCGCCTCGATCTGATCGGCCGACAGCAACGCCATCGGCGGATAGGGGTTCGTCACGCGCCTGGGCGGCAGTTGCGCGATGGGCGATGGACCCCGGTTGCTCGTGCGCTCCGCGCCGCGCTTGCGTCTTGGTTCGGTCATTCCGGCATCAAAGCTCGGGCAAACCAGGCAAGCTGTCAGAAATACGCCATCCACGGGCGTGATTTTAGCCAAGGCGGCATTTCTGGAGAATCCATTTAGAAATAACGACGCATTACGTCGCATTGCCGATACGTCGCCGCCATGAGCCGATGACGCCTGACGGCCATTAACGGACTTGGCAAGATTCCCTTTATGATTTCGGCCTATTGCTCCTCCCATGCGTAGGTCGAGTTTTAGTAAAATTGTAGCGGTTTGCGCGCTGTTGGCGCTTTCGGCTTGCGCCACCGCGCCCAGCCACATCAACAATGTCTGCGCCGTCTTCGACCAGAATGACGGCTGGTTCGACAATTGGCAGTCGGCGGCCGAGCGCGCGTCGCGGAAATACGGCGTGCCGGTGCCGGTGCTGATGGCCACCGTGCGCAAGGAATCCGGCTTCAAGAGCAATGCCCGCCCGCCGCGCACCAAGCTACTCGGCTTCATTCCGTGGAAGCACGTCTCCTCGGCCACAGGCTTTTCGCAGGCGCTGGACGGCACCTGGTCGCAATATCAGCGCGAGACCGGCAACTGGGCGGCGCGGCGCACGAAATTCGCCGACGCGGTCGACTTCGTCGGCTGGTACCATTCCAAGACGTCAGACAGCTACGGCGTCGCGCGCAACGACACCTATAATCTCTACCTCGCCTATTATCTCGGCTGGAGCGCCTATGGCCGTGGCAACCGTGGCGACGCCGGCGTGCAGGGTTATGCGCGGGCCACCGACAAGATGGCCAGAGACTATGACGCGCAGCTAAGGCAGTGCGGCAACTGATACCCTGCCTGGGTTAGTGCCGCCTTGTCGTATCTTTCGGCTTTGAAACACCGGTCTCGGAAACCTCGTCGCGGACTTCGTGACGACGGGCCCGCAAGACGGCGTCCGCGTCCTCGGCAGCCTTTCCGGTTGCATCGGCTTCCGCATTGGCATTCTTGCCGCTCGGGCGCGCCGGCGGCGAACCGGCAAAGCCTGGACCTTCGCCATGCGCCGCATCATCCGGCACGCCTTCATGGGCGGCGTGTTCCTTGTCGAACTTGATCACCGGCTCCATGGTCTTGAGCACGTCGTCGGAAAGCCAGCACAGGCTCATATGGCCGTCGCCGAGGTTCTTGACCGGCGGCACCTTGGTTTCGCAGAGGTTGTCGGGCACCAGCTTCTTGTAGCCGCAGCGCGTCTGGAACGGGCAGCCTGACGGCGGGTTCATCGCCGAAGGAATGTCGCCCTCGAGCACGATGTGTTTCTTGACCACGCTGGTGTCGGCAATCGGGATCGCCGATAGCAGCGCCTCGGTGTAGGGATGATAGGGCGGCGCGAAGATCTGGTCGGTCGTACCTTGCTCGACGATGTAGCCGAGATACATGACGACGACCCGGTCAGCGATGTAGCGCACGACCGACAGATCGTGGCTGATGAACAGCATCGTCGTCTTGTTCTTGCGCTGGATGTCCATCAGCAGCTCGGTCACCGCCGCCTGCACCGACACGTCGAGCGCCGAGACCGGCTCGTCGGCCACGACAACCTTGGCGTCGCCGGCAAAGGCGCGCGCCACGCCGATGCGCTGCTTCTGGCCGCCGGAAAGCTGGCGCGGCTTGCGCGTCTCGAAGGCGCGCGGCAGCTTCACCAGGTCGAGCAGTTCCAGCATGCGCTTGCGCCGGTCGGCGACGGTCTTGCCGACATTGAATTTTTCCAGCGTGCGGATGATCTGCGACCCGACCGAATGGCTGGGGTTGAGCGTGTCGAACGGGTTCTGGAACACCATCTGGATCGACGACACGGTGTCGACGCCGCGGCTCTCGATGCCGGTCGACTGAATTTCCTTGTTGCCCAGCGTCACGGTGCCGGAACTGGCCGTCTCCAGCCCGAGCAGCACCTTGGCCAGCGTCGACTTTCCGCAGCCGGATTCGCCGACGATGGCGACCGTCTCGGATTCGCGCGCCATGAACGAGATGGTCTCGTTGGCCTTGACGACGCGGCCTTCGCTGGAGCCGAACACCTCGCTGCCGCCGACCTTGTAGTATTTCCTGAGATCCTCGATCTTGAGCACCGGCGCGCCGGGCACGACCTTTTCGTTGACCTTCTTGGCGCCGGGCGGCAGCGCTTCCCAGTCGATCTCGTTGAAGCGTACGCAGCGCGAGAAATGGCCTTCGTGGCCGGCGACCTCGATCATCGGGATTTCGGCGGCGTTGCAGACGCCTTCGACGAAATGGTGGCAGCGCGGGCCGAAATTGCAGCCCTTCGGCCGCTCATGCGGCAGCGGCAACTGGCCGGGAATGGCAATCAGCGGCCGCGAGTTCTTGTCGGCGCCAGGCAGCGGGATCGAACGGAACAACCCTTGCGTATAGGGATGGCGCATCCGGTCGAAGACATCCTTGATCTTGCCGGTCTCGACCGCCTCGCCCGAATACATCACCGTGATGCGGTCGCAAGTCTCGAGAATGAGGCCCAGATTGTGCGACACGAAGATCATCGAGGTGCCGAACTTCTCGCCGAGACCCTTGACCAGATCGACGATGCCCGCCTCGACCGTCACGTCGAGCGCGGTGGTCGGCTCGTCGAGCAGAAGCAGCGCCGGCTTCGACAGCAGCGCCATGGCAATGACGATGCGCTGTTGCTGGCCACCGGAAAGCTGGTGCGGATAGGAGCGCATCATCCGCTCGGGGTCGGGCAGCTTGACCGAGCGCACCATTTCGAGCGCCCTGGAATAGGCCTCTTCCTTCGACACCTTGTCGTGGATCAGCGGCACTTCCATCAGCTGCTGGCCGATCTTCATCGCCGGATTCAGGCTCGCCATCGGCTCCTGGTAGATCATGGCGATCTTGTTGCCGCGGATGGCGCGCAACTCCTCGTCGGAGAGTTCGCCCATGTCCTTGCCCTGGAACTTGATCTTGCCGCCGACGATTTTTCCGATGTTGGAGAGGTCGCGCATGATGCCGAGCGACACGGTCGACTTGCCGCAGCCGGATTCACCGACAATGCCCATCGCCTCGCCGGGCATGACCGTGCAGGAAAAATCCATGACCGCCGGAATCTCGCCCTTGCGGGTGAAGAAGGAGATCGACAGGTTCTCGATCTCGATGATCGGTTCCGCGGGATTTCGAACTGCCTCGTTCATGGGTCGCTCCAATCCAAATTGTACCAGACGCGGGTCAAGGCCCGTCAATCAGTCTTTCATCGATTGCTCGCGCAGCGAATCGGCCAAGAGATTAAGCCCCAGCACGAACGACATCAGCGCGATCGTCGGCGGCAGCGCCGGATGGATAAACGAACGCAGCAAGCGGCTGGCATCCTTGATCGCCGTACCCCAGTCCGGGCTCTCGGGCGCAAGGCCCAGACCGAAATAGCCCAGCGTGCCGAGCAGGATGGTGGTGTAACCGATGCGCAGGCAGGCATCGACGATCAGCGGCCCGCGCGCATTGGGCAGGATTTCCCACAACATGATGTACCAGGGCGATTCACCGCGCGTCTGCGCCGCCGCCACATAGTCGCGCGTCTTGATGTCCATCACCAGGCCGCGCACGATACGGAACACGCCGGGGCTGGAGGCGAACACGACAGCCACGAAGATGTTGAGCTGGTTGGGATCGATGTGGACGATCTTCAGCGGATCCCTGTCGAAGACAAGGCCGACATAGATCCAGCCGCCGATGATGAGCGTCAGGCCGAGCAGGATATAAATCCGGTCGGGCCGGTTCTTATAGCGGGTCCAGAACAGCACGCTGAAGAAGATGATTGGAAACAGGAAGAAGACGCCGGCCAGACCATAGGGGATCGGCGTGTCCATGATGCCCGGCGTCACCAGGAGGTAGAACAAGAGGATCACCGGGAAGGCCAGCACGAGGTTGGCCAGGAACGACAGGATGGAATCGATCTTGCCGCCGTAATAGCCGGCCGGCAGGCCGAGCGTGATGCCGACCATCAGCGCGAAACCGGTTGCGGCCGGGGCGATGATCAGCACGATTTGGCTGCCATAGACCATGCGCGAGAAGACGTCGCGGGCGAGCTTGTCGCCGCCGAACAAATAGACGAGCCCCGATTGCGGCTCGATGGCGCCGGGCAGCGTATCCTTCATGATCGGGATCTGGCCGAGCGGATCGAAAGGCGAGATGGTCGAGGCGAAGATCGCCGTGAACAGCCAGAACAGGCAGATGAAGACGCCCGCTATGCCGACGCCGCTGTCGAACAACTGGCCGTAGAGCGCCAGCTTCTTCTTGTAGAGGAAGCTCGCGCCCATGACGATGAGAAGCGCGACCCAGACCGGCCAGAAGCGCCAGAGCACATCGAGAACGATGGCGGAGGCGCCGATATATTGAGCTTGCATGCGCCTTCTCCCTACTGAACGCGGATGCGCGGATTGAGGAATGCGTAGCCGACGTCGGAAATGAGCTGCGTGATCAAGACGATGAACACCGAGACCAGCGAACAGCCGAGCAGAAGGTCGATGTCGTTGTTGCCGGCGGCCTCGACCAGAGTGTAGCCGAAGCCCTGGTAGCGGAACATCACCTCGACGATGACGACGCCGGTGAGCAGCCAGGGGAATTGCAGCATGATGACGGTGAAGGGCGCGATCAACGCATTGCGCAGCGCGTGCTTGACCACCACGCTCTTGAAGGAAAGCCCCTTCAGGCGCGCGGTGCGGATATATTGCTGCGTCATCACCTCGACCATCGAGGCGCGTGTCATGCGCGCGATATAGCCGATGCCGTAGATCGCCAGCGTGATCACCGGCAGCGTGAAATTGTAGAAGGTGATGCCCTGGCTGGCGGAGGCGGCCGACCCGTTCAGCCAGCCGAGCCAGGAGGCGAAGACGACGGTGAAGATGACGCCCGACACATATTCAGGCGTCGCCGTCGAGGCGATCGAGGCGACCGACAGCACACGGTCGGTGCGCGAGCCCTCGCGCATGCCGGCAAGGATGCCGATCAGCAGCGAGACCGGCACCATCACCACCAGCACCCAGAACATCAGGATGCCGGTGGCGCCGAGCGCCGGGAACAGCTTGGCCGCGACCGTGGTCTTGAACTTGGTCGAGCAGCCGAAATCGCCCTCGATCACGCCGGAGAATGTCGGCACCGCCGGGTCGTTGCAGAAGGAGAAACGCTGCGTCGTCTTGCCGGTTGCCGGATCCGTGATCGGCTGCTTGGGCACGATGCCGAGCCACTGGCCGTAGCGGACGAAGAAGTTCTGCCGATAGCCGTGATTGACCAGCCAGCTTTCGAGCTGCTCGGCCGATGTGTGCATTTCGGTCTGGCTGATCGCCAGCTTCTTCAAATTGGGTTCGAGATTGACGAGAAAGAAGACGACCAGCGTCAGGCACAGCATCGTGAGCAGTATCGTGCCGATACGTCTGATGATGAATGAGAACATGGTGCCCCCTGCCGGCCGGGTTGGGGTCAGATATGGTCAACCCTGTGACGAAAATCATGTGACGTCACGCCGCCGCTGCATCCAGTGCAACGGCGACGATCCTGCGGATATGAGGGGCAAGCGCCCCTCATATCCAACAAGCCGTGGATCACGCCTGATCGAGCCAGACCTTGCCGAAGTCGTGCTCGTAGGTGGGGTGCATCGAGTGGTTCTTCACCTCGGGCTTGATGTTGATGTAGAGCTTGCGCCAGTAAGGCTGGATGATGATGCCGGAATCCTGCAGCATCTGCTCGACATCCTTCATCACCACCTTGCGCTTTTCCGCATCGGCGATCCCGAGCGCCTCGTTGACTTTCTTGTCGAAGTCCGGATTGGCGTAAGCCGTCTCGTTCCAGGCTTCGCCCGAGCGATAGGCGATGGCGATGACCTGGATGCCAAGCGGACGCATGTTCCAGTTGGTTTCCGAGAACGGGTATTTCGTCCAGTCGTTCCAGAAGGTCGAGCTCGGCAGCACGGTGCGCTTCACCTTGATGCCGGCCTCGCGCAGCTGGGCCGCGATCGCGTCGGTGGTGTTCTTGTGGTAGTCCTCGTCATTGCTGATCAGCTCGTGTTCGAAATCGATCACGCCGGCTTCCGTCAGCATCTGCTTGGCCTTGGCCACGTCGCGGGGGATCTTCGGCAGTTCGACATATTCCGGATGGATCGGCGCGACATGGTGATTTTCGGCCGGCGTTCCGGCATTGCCGTAGCCAAGCTGCAGCACCACGGAATTGTCGACGGCCAGGCACATCGCCTGACGCACCTTCTGGTCGCCATAGGGCTTGGCATTGACGTTGAAGCGCGAGACCACGGTGGCCGCGGTCACGACTTCCGAAGGCGGCGCGCCAACATCCGCGATGATCTTGACGTAATCGGCGGTCGTCTCGTGATTGGTGTGCACTTCGCCGGATTCGAAGGCCGAAACCGTCGCGGCCGGATCGGTGCCGTAGTCGATGAACTCGACGCCGTCGAGGAAGGCCTCGCCCTGCCACCATTTGCCGGTCGTGCGGCGCTTGTAGACCACCTTCTGGCCGACATCGTAGGAGACGAGCTCGAATGGGCCGGTGCCGATCGGGCAGTTCTTGAAGTTGGCGCCCTTCTCGTCGAAGGTCTTGTGGACGACGAGGCCGGGATAGTCGCACAGGTTGGCGATGAGTGCGATGTCGGGCTTGGTGAGCTTCAGCTTGACAGTCATGTCGTCGACCTTGACGATCGATCCTTCGCTCAGCTTCTTGGTCTTTTCGTCGACGAGGCTGCCAAGGCGGCCCGGCATGGAATTGCCTTCTGCGTTCTTGTCGGCCCAGCGCGTGAAATTGTAGATCACATCATCGGCGGTGAACTTGTCGCCATTGTTCCATTCGACGCCTGGCCGCACATGCAGCGTGTACTCGGTGGCGTCGTCGTTGATATCCCAGCTTGCCAGCAGATAGGGCGCGAATGTGTACTCCTTGGTGTATTTCACCAGCGGCTCGAGCGCCTGGCGCTCGGCGTTGGAGATTTCCGACCAGTCGGCGGTGCGCGGATCCTTGGGATCCTTGACGGACATGGCGACCTTGAGCACGCCGCCCTTCTTGCCCTGTACGTCCTCGGCCTTGGCCGGGGTCGGAGCGGCGAGCCCGAGAAGACCGTAGGCCATGGCCGTCGAGGCGCCGAAGATGCTGGCCAGCGCCAGGAATTCGCGGCGATCGACCTTACCCGACTTGGCTTCTTCGGCCATGGCCAGGATATGATCCGGAACGCTGTCGCCGTTGCTCTTGTAGATTGTCATGACTAACTCCCATTGTTGGCTTTCCGCCGATTAACATTCCGCATCCAGGCCATGATGTCAAAGACGACATGGATTGGGAACATGTTAGCGAATGTGCAACTTTGGAAGGAGGGCAGTTCGCGTGATAGCGACAGTCTTGGCGCAAAATTGCTAGTGCGCCCAGATTTCGCCAAAATCTGTTCGGGCTATTAAACTGAGACATTTGCCCTGGTTACGACAGCGCCAGTTGCGGCCAGCACGAGGGGCCAGGCCTCAATATTCCTTCTCGTAGAAGATGCCGCCCTTGGCTTCGCCGGCGTCGGTCGCCTCGCCGCGCAATTTGACGCCGCGCCCGACATTGAGGTCGATGGTCGCCTTGCCGGAACCCGGCTTGTCGCCCTTCTGGATGGTCACATAGGTGCGGTCGTTGAGATACTTGCCAGCCGAGACCGCCGTGCCGCCCTGGTCGTCTGTGGTGACGTCGAGATCGTCGACACCGATTGCGCTGCGCAGATTCTCCAGCAGTGACGTCGAACCGCCGACGCCAGCCAATTGTCCGGCGGCCTCGGCCAGCTGCGCGATCTGCAACGGCGACAGGTTCGACATCGACCGCCCGAAGATCAGCTGCGCCAGCACCTCGTCCTCAGGCAGTGCCGGCACCGAACTGAAGGTGAATTTGGGATTGGTCGCCTCGCCAGACACCACGATCGTGACGGTGGCGCCGGTTGTCGTCGTTGTCGCCGTCAGGTTGAGGTAAGGCACCAGCGAACCGGAGAACCCCACCGTGCCTTCGGTGAAGGTCAGCCGCTTGCCGAGGATCGACAGCCGGCCGCGCTGCAAGGTGAAGGTGCCGACCGCCTGCGGCGAAGAGGCCGGGCCGGTCAGTTTGAGCGAGCCGCCGAGTTCGGCGTCGACACCCCTGCCTTGGATGAAGATCTGGTTCGGCGCATTGACCGTGACGTCGAGCGCAAGGCCGCTGCCACCGCTCTTGCCGCTGGTCGTCGCCGGGCGCAGCGCCTTGTCCTGCGCCTTGACCGGGCCGGGCGCATTCTTGTGCTTGACGTCGAGCGCCGCGAGCGAGCCGGGCAATTTGTCCGGAACCGTGATGACGGTCTTGGCCAGGTTGACTGTGCCGGCAACCACCGGCGCCGAAGTCAGCGGCCCCTTGATCGTCAGGTCGCCGCCGAGGTTGGCGGTCACGACGCGTCCATCCGTGTAGCGGCCGTCGGTGAGCTTGATCGACAGGTCGGCCGGGAACCCTTGCGCCGGATTGATGCCGACCGTACCGCTGGCCGACAGGCTGCCGCGCGTCGACAGCGTTCCGGTCAACCGGTTGATCCTGGCGACGCCGTTGCCGATCGAGACGTCGGCCGCGATATCGTTGACGGCAAGGCCCGAGCGTGCGTCGACCAGACGCGCGCCGGAGGTTCTGACGCTGCCGCCGATCACCGGAGACGTCGCTGGACCGCGCACCTGGACATTGACGTTGGCGTTGCCGGTCAGCGACAGGCCCTGCGCGGCAAGCTTCTCGCTGAGGAGGCCGAATGGCACGGCACCGTTGAAGTCGAGCGCCAGCGCCGGCGTGCCAGCCGTCGTCACAGTGCCGCCGCCCTTGAGGCCAAGCCCGGCCCCGTCGCTGACATTGGCGTCGAAGGTCAGCTTGTTGCCGGCAAAGCTGCCCGACGAGGCAACGCTCACCGCGCCGACACCGGCGCTGCGGGTCTGCGACGTCTGCACCCCGGCCGCGTCGATGTTGAAGGCAACGGTGGGGATCGCCGGTGCCCCGGTCACCTTGACCGTGCCGGAGATGGAACCCGCCGCATCGAGCCCGGGCGAGAAACTGTTGGCGAGCGACATCGGCACGCGCGCCAGCACCGCATTGATGTCGAGCGCCTGGCCGACCTTGCCGGTTACCGTCGCGGTGCCGCCGCCAAGGTTGAGCACCAGCCTGTCCAGCGTCGTCGTGCCATTGGCGATGCTGACGGTCGAGGCCTGGGCGATAGCCGCCTTGATGCCCTGGACGGTCGCCTGCCCCGAAGCGAGCTCGATGGTCGTCGTTCCGCCGGCCACCTTCACCCGTCCGGCCGCCCTGGCCGGAATGCCCTTGACCGTGGCGCCACCGGAAAAGCCGGTCCAGTCGCCATCGCGCTTGAGGTCGACGTCGATGCCGCTGATCACGGTGCCGCCCGACGTGACGGTATCGGCGCGGACTTTCCCGGAGATCACCGGCGCCACGAGATAGTTGGCGATCAGCGCATCGACCGAGACGGCCTTGGCCTGAAGGTCGCCGCGCACGATCGAGCCGGTCGTCGCCTTGACGATGACTTGGGGTGCGCCGCCGTTCTTCGAGAAGGCAATGGTGCCGCGCACGTCGCCCTCGGCCTTTTCCAGCGCCAGGGCGGCGAGCGGCCCGATGTCGGGCAGGTCGAGCGAGATGGTGCCTTCGGGCACGAATTTGTCGTCCAGCGCCAGGTCGCCGGAGATCCTGTTCTTGCCCAGCGACAGGAGCAGCCCATTGATGGCGCTCTTGCCGTCCGCCGTTGCCAGCACGGCGCTCCCCTGCAGCGCCTGGCCGGCGACATTGCCGGTGAGCTGCACATTGGCCGCCGGATTGGCGGCGTCCGCCTTGCCGGTGGCGGTGAGCTTCAGCCCGGTAATCTCGCGCTCAGCCACGACAAGCCGATCGCTGTTGACCGTCAGCGACAGATCCGGCGCGATGGCCGGCCCCTGAGCGTTCAGCGCGAAGGCAATCGCGCCCTTGGCATCCTTCGACAGCGGCGAGATATCGGCAAGAACGCCGGTAATGTCGGCGGCCACCTTGTTGTAGGCAAGGCTCGCCTGCCCCTGTGCGGTCAGTCCGCCCGACACCAGCTTCAGCCCATCGACACTTATGGCACCTTTGGGGTCGCGTTTCAGCGCGGCGCTTATCTGCGCGCGTTCACCAAGCATGCCGCGCGCCGCGGCCGGCAAGGCCGAGGACGGCGCATCCGCATTCAGTTTGAGATCGATGGCGCCGTCACGCAGCGATACCTGGCCGGCGACCTGGCTGCTCAGCGCATCGCTTTTCAGCGAACCGCTGTCGATAGCGACGGCGTCGGCGCTGAGCCGCGCGTTGAGCGCGGCCGTGACCTTGCCGGCGATGAGCGGCGCGATCGTGGGATTGTCGAGCCCAACCTTGTCCACCGATACCGTTCCGGAAACCGGCCCGGCGCGATTCCCGAGATCGAACGCGTCCGAGTGCAGAGTCAGGGTAAGCCCGTCCACCTTCGCGGGGCTGGTGACGACCGAGGGCAGGATCGCGGAAAAATCCAGCCGGGCATGCGTGCTTTCGCCGGCGATTTTGGCCGACACCGATCGGACCTCGATCTTGACCGGGCTCTCCGCGCTTCCGAGCGTCAGCGGCAGACTGGGACCCGATGAGGTCAGATCAATCGCGAAATCGCTGGCCCCGTTCGGGTTGATGGTGCCGGCGGCCTGGCCGGAAACCTTGTCGCCGGTGAGGGTGGCATGATCGAGGGCGACGCCACCGGCCATCGTATAGCTGCCGGCCGCTTCGACGGCGAGTGGTCCAAGCCCTGCCTGTCGGGTCTGGCTGGTCTCGGCGCCGGCCAGTTTCGCGTTGAACCGGATGTCGGGAGCGGCCGGCGCTCCGCTTACTTCAGCGATACCGTCAAGCGTTCCCGCGGCCTCCAGGCCGGGCAAGAACGCATTGGCAAGCGTGGCGGGCAAAGCTGAGACCCGCGCCGCGAGATCGAGCGTCTCGCCGGCACTGCCCGACAGCGCCACTCGGCCGCCGCCAATATCGAGCGCCAGCTTGTCGATGTTGGCCGTGCCGTTGGCGATGGTCAGAGCCGACGGTTCGGCAATCGCCGCCTTGATGCCGCGAACGGTGGCCTCGCCCGACGCAATCTCGACGCTGGTGGTGCCCTGGGCGATCTTCACCCGGCCGGCGGCGGTCGCCGGAATGCCCGCGATCGTGGCGCCGCCGCTGAAATTGGTCCAGTCGCCGTCGCGCTTGAGATCGACGCCGATACCGCCGATTTCGGTGCTCCCCGAAGTGACCGCGTCGGCCTTGATGGTGCCGGAGATCGCCGGCGCCTCGAGATAATTGGCGATCAGCGCATTGATGGCGATCGCCTTGGCCGTCACCTCGCCACGCGCCACTGACCTGCTCTTGGCATCGATGGCAATGGAAGGCGCGTCGCCCTCCTTGGCAAACAGGATGGTGCCGTTGATGTCGCCGGTCACCGCCTGGCCGGCGAGCGCGGCCAACTGGTCGATGGCAGGCGCGGCGAGCGTCAGTGTGCCCAGGGGCATGAACTTGTCATCCAGTGCCAGGTCGCCCGAAACCTTGTTGTCGCCCAGCGAGACCAGGAAGCCGTTGATCGAACGCTTGCCCTCGCTGGTCACCAGGGCCGCCTTGATATCGAGCGGCTGGTCGTTCACGGCGCCGGTCAGCGAAACGTTGGCGGAAGGGCTCGTTATGTCGGCCTTTCCGCTCGCGGTCAGCTTGATGGCCTTCACCGTGCGGCCCGAGGCGGTCAGGCTGTCGCTGTCGGCGGTAACGGTGAAATCCGGCGCGGTGATCGCGCCGGTCGCCGACAGCGCGAAATCGACCCCGCCGGCAACCGGTACGCCGACCGTCGGCGACAACACCGAAACGTCGCCCAACTTGCCCTTGATGTCGGCCTGGATGTCCGTGCCTTGCATGCTGGCCGTACCGCTGGCGCTGAGCGATCCCGAAGTGAGTTCGATCGAGTTCGCGGCGAAAGACCCCTGCGGATCGCGCGATGCCGTGGCCGAGAATTTGACCCGTCCGCCGAGCACCGAGGCGATCTGCTGCGGGAATGCGGTCGCCACGGCGTCGGCATTCATCTTGAGCTGCATCGACATGTCAGCGAGCGCCACCGTCGCCGTCAGCGACGCATTGAGCGCATCGGAACGCAGCGTGCCCTGATCGATGGCGATGGCGTCCTTGCTGACTGACCCGGCCAGATCGACATGGACCTTGCCGGTGATTAGCGGCGCCAACGTCGCGACGTCGCTTTTCAGACCGCCCGCGTCGAGCTTGACCGTGACCGGGCCGGAGCGATTCTGGATATCGAAGCCGTCGGAATGGATTTGCGCCGCCAGATCGTCCAGCCGCGTGCCGCCGGCGACGATCGAAACGAAGGAAACGCCGATATCGACGATCGGCGCCTTGCCGTCGCCGAAGGCGCGTGCGGTGGCGTTCTTGATCGCGAGCGTGATAGGCTGCGCCTTGCTGCCGACGCTGATCACCACGGGCGGGCCCTTGGCGGCGAGTTCGACCGACAGATCGCTGGCACCGGCGGGATCGGCGATGCCGGAGGCGGCCCCGTGCACCGCATCGCTCTCGATGCTGGCCCTGTCGATGCTGATACCGCCAGCCGACGTGGCGGTGCCGGCGACATCGAAGCTGGTCTTGCCGGCAAACAATGGCTTCAGGTTTTCCGGCAGGAAGCGCGCGAAATCGCCGTCGCCCTTGGCCTCGACATGATTGCCCTTGTCGGTGAGCTGGTGGCGGCCGGTGAGTTGGGTGACGATCTGATGGTCGACGAGGAAGGTGCCGACACCGCTCCAGTTGGCGAGCGGCCCGCTGCCCGAAACCACGATATCGACCGGCGGCGCATCCGGCAGCTTGAGCAAATTGGCAATGATGCCGCCGGCCGGCTCCGACGCCTTGAGGTCGAGGTCCAGCTTGTTGTCGGCGGGCGCGAAATGGATCTTGGCGTCGACATTGCCCTGCTTGCCGTCGTGGCGGGTGACGTTGAGCGCCGTCTCGACCGCCAGTGGCGCGGCATCGGCCTTGAGCATTCCCTTGGCCGCGAGCTCGGCAATGCCGCTGCCGGCCAGCTGCTCGCCGAGCGCGATTTCCGGCAGGTCGATCTGCTTGATGTCGATGGAGACCGGCAGCGTCGTCGTGCCGCCCTGCGCCGGCGGCTGCGAACCGGCCACCGGCAGGCGGGCCAGTTCGATGCGCTCGGCGGCGATATTGTTAGCACTGAAGCTTTTCGACAGCAGCGCCGTCGGCGACCAGTCGACAGCCACCTTGCGCGCCACCAGCCAGGCGCCCTCGCGGTCCTCGAGCACGACATGATCGACGCTGAGATTGCCCGACCAGATGCCGTCGATACCGCTGACGGTGACCTTGCGATCGTCGCTGGAGGCGAGCCGCGAAATGATGCCGGCGAGATTGTCGCGCCCGCGCTCGGTCTTGGTCAGCACGATGAGCGCGCCAATGGCGCCCGCGACCACGATCAGCAGCGTATAGAGGACAATGCGAAGGATGCGCCGGACCGTCTTCATTCAAAACGCCTGTCCGATGCCGGCATAGATGCCGAAATGCGGGTCGCCGGGGTCGCGGTTGAGCGGCACGGCCGCGTCGATGCGCAGCGGACCGAACGGCGTGACATAGCGCAGGCCGACACCGGCGCCGACCTTCACGTCGGAGAAGTTTGGAACCGACTTGGTCGACACCGTGCCGGCATCGACGAAGGGCACGATGCCGATCGTGTCGGTGACGGCGATGCGCATCTCGACAGAGGTCTCGAAGAAGGACAGGCCGCCGATCGGCTGGCCGGTGAAGTCCTTGGGGCCGATGCCTTGATAGGCATAGCCGCGCACCGAGCCGCCGCCGCCTGAATAGAAGCGCCGGTCGGCCGGCACGTTCTGCAGCCCGGTACCGACGATCGAGCCGACGGCGACACGCTCGGCAAGCACGAACTTCGAGGCCGTGTCCAGCGACTGATAGGCCGATCCCTCGCCCTTCAGTTTGAGGAAAGCGGCACCACTCAATATGTCGTAGCTGGGCTCCGCATAGGCAAGCACTCTAAAGCCGCTGGTCGGGTTCAGCCTGTTGTCCCGGTTGTCGTAGACATATTGCAGCGGAATGCTGGCGATCAGGTATTTGTGCTTGCCGAAGGCGTCATGGATGCGTGAGTAGTCTAGCGCCACCTCGGCCGATACGGTCTGCTTCTTGTCGAGTTCATAGGAGAGCCCGGTGCTGCCCTTGACCGAGAAATGGTCGTACGCGTCCGGATGCTCCAGCACCGTCTTCACGCTGGCGAAGAACTTCGATGCTGGTCCGATCACGCCGGGTTTCTCGAACATGATGCCGGCATTGTAGTTCAACTCGGACAGATCGTTGCTGCCGATGCCGCTTATGGCGCCGTCGATGCGCAGCTTTTCGGCGTGGCCAAACAGGTTGCGATGGCCCCAGTAGCCCTCCAGGCCAAGCCCCTCCGTGTTCGAGAACGTGCCGCCCAGCCCGAAATAGCGCGGCTTGCGCTCGCTGACCTGCACGCCGATCGGGATGTTGCCGTCGGCATCGAGCTTGTCGGCTTCCTTGAACGTCACGCTGTTGAACACCTCGAGCGCCAGCAGCCGGTCGCGCGCGTCGCTGATCTCCTGCGGCGAGTACTGCCGGCCGCGCTTCAGCCCGGTCATGTATTCGGTGAAGTCGCGGTCGACCTTTTCCGTGCCTTCCACCGTGGTGGCGCCATAGCCGGCGACCGGTCCGGCGGCGACCGTCAGCGTCACGTCGAGCGTCGAGGTGGCATGATCGGCGACGATCTGCCGGTCGGTGACCTTGGCCAGCGGCCTGCCCTGCTCCTTCAGCGTCCGCACGATCAGCGCCTCGGCCTTGAGCACGGCGCCCGACCCGGCGTCGCCGCCTGATATCAGGCCGTAATCGGCGCTCATCAGCCCCGCCGCGTCGCCCTCGAGCCTGATATTGCCAAGGGTGAATTTGGGACCGGCGGCGACAGTGATTGCCACCGGGATAGGCTGTCGCCCTTTGAACTCGGCGTCCGGCGGCAACTCGTCGAGCGGCTTGCCTTCGATGGTGATGGTGACGACGCCTTCATACCGGGCATCGGCGTAAAGTGCGGCGACCAGCTGTTCACGGTCGCCGCGCGCCTTGGCCATCAGCCCGAGCGAACCCGAGACCGGCCGGTCCTCGTCGCCTTTCAGCGCCGAGGCGTTTTCGAGCTTCTTGACGAGGTCCTTGTCGGCATCGGGCGCGGAGATGGTCACCGCGTAGCGCAGCGGATCGACGATGTCGGCGTCCTCGTCGCTGGACGACCCCCAAAGCTTGATGCCGAAAAGCTCGAACGCGGCCGCGTGCCTCGATTGGCAAAGCAGCGCCGTCGAGCACATCATGGCCAAAAGCAGGGCGCGCGGAAGGGCGCGCCCTGGCGCTCTCCTTCCTGACATCTGCTTTTCATGCGCCGGCATTAAGACAACCTAGGTTACAAAACTAAAATTGGAATGAAGTTCTGAAGCGCTCGTAAAGGGGCCACAATCCAATTGTCTGAAATAGGGCGGGCTTGGAATTCACACCTTCTGCGTTTCCGCAAGAATGCGTGATCCCCTGTCCTATGGAGGTTACTGTCCGCATACCGGTCCTTGGCCGGAAAATAAACCGTTGGCAGGCGGCAACCTGCCGCGTTCGCGCGTTGACAAGCCCGACTGAAGCTTGATCATGCCCGGACGTCTGCAATTGTCTGGAGGGTGTAATGGCAATGCGCGCGGCTCGTGGTCTGTCGATTCTCGTCCTTCTTTTCCTTGCTTGGGCCAACGCCTTAGCCTGGAACGGCGTCGCGCAAGCGGCCGAGGCCCGGCGAATCGCAACGACGGACAATTCCGATTATTTCGGCTTCGATCTCCGGTCCGACCAGAACGTCACGCTCGACCAGTGCAAGACGACATGTCTCGGCGATCCGGCTTGCCGCGCCTTCACCTACAACACCAAGGCAAAATGGTGCTTTCTCAAATCCGACTATAACCAGTTGAAATCCTTCAACGGCGCGGTCGCCGGCAAGGTCGTGAACATCGACGGCGATCCCGATATCGGCGCGCCGCCGGAACTCGCCTTCTTCCCCAACTGGATGGCCGACCAGGCCCAGCAATACCGCAACAAGCTGCTCGGCCCCGCCTTCGACAAGCCGACCGAGGGCATGGCCGCGCTGACGAATGCCGCCGAACAGGCCGTGCTGACCGGCGACCATCGCTCCGCCATGCAGAAATACGAGTCCGCGGTCTCGGTGATGCCTGACGACGGCCAGCTCTGGCTCAGGCTGGCGCGCGAAACGCTGGCCGTGCAGCCGGCCGCCAACACCTCCGAGGCCTCGACTTTGCCGGCAAACGGCACGTCGGCCGCCTTCAACGCCTACAAGCTGCTGCGCACCACCAGGACGCGCGCCGAAGTGCTGGCGTTGCTTGGCAATGGTCTCGACAAACGCGATCTCTACCGGCCGGCGCTGCAGGCCTATGAGGCCAGTCTTGCGCTGGAAACCTCGCCCGCGGTCCAGGCCGAATATGCCGATCTGAAGGCCCGCAAGGGCTTCCGCGTCATCGATCACTCCGTCGATGCCGACACCAGCGCGCCGCGCATCTGCGCGCAATTCTCCGAGGAGCTGGTCAAGACCGGCGTCGACTACGCGCAGTTCGTCACCGTCGACAACGCCCCGCCGAAGGGCGTCGAGGCCAAGGACAAGCAGATCTGCGTCGAAGGGCTCGAACACGGCCAGCATTATGACGTCACCTTCCGCGCCGGCCTGCCGGCCGCGATCGGCGAAGTCACCGCCGCCCCCGTGGTGCTGTCGATCTACGTGCAGGATCGCGCCCCCTCCGCCCGCTTCACCGGCGACAGCTTCGTGCTGCCGGCCGGCGCGCGTCGCGGCATTCCGATCGTCACCGTCAACATGAATGCCGCCGAGATGAAGCTCTACCGCATCGGCGACCGTTCGCTGGCGCAGCTTCTGTCGGGCTACCAGTTCCTGCACCAGCTCGACGGCTATGACATTTCCAACATTTCCGAGCAGATGGGCGAGCCGGTCTGGAAGGGCCAACTCGACATCGTCAGCGACCTCAACAAGGAAGTCACCACCTCCTTCCCGGTCGACGAGGCGCTGCCGCAGCGCAAGCCCGGCGTCTATGTGCTGACCGCGCAGCCCGTCAACGACAAGAGCGACGACTACGGTTCGCTGGCCACGCAGTGGTTCGTCGTCTCCGACATCGGCCTGTCGACCTATACCGGCCAGGATGGGCTCAATGTCTTCGCCCGTTCGCTGGGCTCCGCCAAGCCGATAGCCGGCGCCGAACTGACGCTGGTTGCCAGGAACAACGAGGTTCTCGGCACCGCGACGTCGGACGCGAACGGCCACGCCGTCTTCAATCCCGGCCTGACGCGCGGCGACGGCGGCATGGTGCCGGCCGTGCTGATGGCCAAGCAGGGCGACAATGACTTCGTCTTCCTCGACATGGCCAAGGCCGGCTTCGACCTGTCCGACCGTGGCGTCACCGGGCGTGCCGCCCCCGGCGCGCTCGACGTCTATGCCTGGACCGAGCGCGGCATCTACCGCGCCGGCGAGGACGTCCATGTCGCCGCACTTGCCCGCGACGGCGCGGCCAAGGCGGTCGAGAACCTGCCGCTCACCTTCATCTTCTCGCGCCCCGATGGCGTCGAGGACCGCCGCATCGTCAGCGACGGCGTCTCGGCCGGCGGCCACGCCGTCGACCTGCCGCTCGAACCCAACGCCATGCGCGGCACCTGGTCGGTGTCGATCCATACCGACCCCAAGCAGCCGGCGGTCGCCAGCCAGATGTTCCTGGTCGAGGATTTCGTGCCGGATCGCATCGAATTCGACATGAACGCCGACAAGCAGGAGATTGCGCGCGGCGAGACCGCCAACATCAACATTGACGGCCGTTTCCTCTATGGCGCGCCGGCGGCGGGCCTGGCGCTGGAAGGCGAACTGACGCTGTCGACGTCGCGCGACTGGGACCGCTTCCCCAACTTTTCCTTCGGCCTCGCCGACGAGCAGTCGGCCGAGCCGACGGTCACGCCGCTCACCGATCTGCCGGTGGTCGGCGATGACGGCAAGGCGACCTTCCCTGTTACCGTCGACCAGTTGCCCTCGACCACCAAGCTGGTCGACGGCAAGGTGACGGTGCGCATGCGCGAAACCGGCGGCCGCGCGATCGAGCGCTCGCTCAACATCGGCATCCGCCCGCAAGGCCATATGATCGGCATCCGTCCGGATTTCGCCGATGGTGAAGTGCCGCAGGGCGGCACCGCCAAGTTCAGCCTGATCGCCGTCGATCCCGACGGCAAGCGCGAGGCGCTGAAAGGCGCGCAGTGGTCGCTGGTCAAGGTCGAACGCAATTATCAGTGGTACCGCTCCAACAACTCCTGGAACTACGAGCCGGTCTCCCTGACCAAGTCGATCGCCAACGGCCAGATCGACCTCGGCGCCGATGGCGACGCCACCGTCTCCGTTCCCGTCGACTGGGGCCAGTACCGGCTCGAGGTCGAGACATCCGATCCCGAAGGGCCGGCGACCAGCTATGAGTTCGACGCCGGCTGGTATGTCGCCTCGACCACCACCGAGACACCTGACGGCCTGGAGATTGCCCTCGACAAGGACAATTATGCCGCCGGCGAAGTGGCCAAGCTGAAAATCTCGCCGCATTTTGCCGGCGAACTTCTGATCAATATCGGCTCCGACAAGCTGTTGAAGACCATCACGGCGACCATACCGGCCGGCGGCAGCACCGTCGACATCCCCGTCGGCGACGATTGGGGGGCCGGCGCCTATGTCACGGCAACCCTGTTCCGGCCGGGCGACGCGCAGGAAAGCCGCATGCCGGCCCGCGCCATCGGCGTGAAGTGGCTGACGGTCGATCCGGGCGCCAAGAAACTCGCCGTTACGCTGACGCCGCCGGAAAAGACCGTGCCGCGCCAGCAGCTGTCGATCCCGGTTTCCGTGGCCGGCGTACAGCCGGGCACCAATGCCTATGTCACGGTTGCCGCCGTCGATGTCGGCATCCTCAACCTGACCAACTACAAGGCGCCGGATCCGGAGGACTGGTTCTTCGGCCAGCGCATGCTGGGGATGGAGATCCGCGACATCTACGGCCGCCTGATCGATGGCTCGTTGGGCACCACCGGCAAGCTCAGGACCGGCGGTGACGGCGCCAACATGCAGACGCAAGGCAGCCCGCCAACCGAAAAGCTGGTCGCCTTCTTCTCCGGCATCGTCCAGCTCGACGCCGACGGCAAGGCGCGGATCGACTTCGATATCCCGCAGTTCAACGGCACCGTGCGCGTCATGGCCGTCGCCTGGACCAAGGAAGCGGTCGGCCATGCCCAGGCGGACGTGATCGTGCGCGATCCCGTCGTCATCACCGCCGGCCTGCCGCGCTTCCTGGCGCCCGGCGACAACGCCGTCATGCGGCTCGACGTGGCCGACACCGACGGCCCGGCCGGCGACTATGCGCTGTCGATCGAAACCACCGGCGACCTGTCGACGGGTGACAAGCCCCTGCCCCAGAAGCTGACGCTCGCCCAGGGCAAGCGCCAGACCTTGACCGTGCCGCTGATCACCAGGACGGCGGGCAATGCCTCGCTCACCATCAAGCTGGCGCATGCCGACGGCACCAAGGTCGAACAGACGCTCTATGTGCCGGTGCGCCCGGCCCAATTGCCGGTCACCACGCGCCTTGTGGTCGATCTCAAGGGCAATGGCGGCGCGCTGCGCGTCGACAAGGAACTCTTGGCTGCCAGCCTGCTCGAAGGCGCTTCGGTCTCGGTCGGCGTTTCGCAGGCGGCGGCCTTCGACGTGCCTTCGCTGCTGATGACGCTCGACCGCTACCCCTATGGTTGCGCCGAGCAGACCACCAGCCGCGCCATGCCGCTTCTCTACGTCAACGAGATGGCATCGGGCGTCGGCATGGAAAGCGACCCGGACCTGCATGGCCGCGTCCAGGATGCGATCTACAAGGTCCTGAGCTACCAGTCCTCGAGCGGCAGCTTCGGCCTGTGGGGCCCGGGCTCCGGCGATCTGTGGCTGGACGCCTATGTCAGCGAGTTCCTGACCCGGGCGCGGGAGCAGAAATACGACGTCCCGAGCCTGGCGATGAACCAGGCCCTCAACAACCTGCAGAACTCGCTCGGCTACGACCAGAGCGTACAGGATCGCGGCAGCGAGATCGCCTACGCGCTCTACGTGCTGGCCCGCAACAAGAAGGCCTCGATCGGCGACCTGCGCTATTACGCCGACACGCAGCTCGAAGCCTTCTCGAGCCCGATGGCCGTCGCCCAGCTGGCCGCGAGCCTGGCGCTCTATGGCGACACGCAGCGTTCGGAGGCGACGTTCAAGACCGCGCTGCAGCTCGCCAAATCGAGCAGCGACTACGACTGGTACCGCTCCGACTACGGCTCGGCGCTGCGTGACGGCGCGGCCATGCTGTCGCTGGCGGCGGAGTCGAAGCCGGTATCGACCATCGTGCCGGAGCTGATCAAGCTGGTGACCAGGAAACGCGCCGAAGCCCGCTGGACCAGCACCCAGGACGATTCCTGGATGCTGCTGGCGGCCCGTGCGTTGAAGGAGGGCAACGACTCCATCACGCTGACCGTCAATGGCGCGCCGCATTCCGGCGGCTATTCCAACCAGGTCAACGGTTCCGAACTGGTCGACAGTCCGCTCGAAATCGCCAACACCGGCAAGACCCCGCTGCAGGCCGTCGTCACCACCGTGGCCTCGCCCATCCAACCCCTGCCGGCCGGCGGTGACGGCTTCACCATCAGCCGTACCTACTACAAGCTTGATGGCACCGAAGCCAATGTCACGGAGGCAACCCAGAACGAACGCTTTGTCGTCGTGCTCAAGGTCGCCGAGCAGAACAGCTGGCCATCGCGCCTGCTGGTCACCGACCTGTTGCCGGCCGGCTTCGAGATCGACAATCCGGGCCTGGTTTCCAGTGCCCAGTTGACGAACTTCTCCTGGCTGGCACAGACCGACGCCGCGCATCTGGAATTCCGCGACGACCGTTTCGTCGCGGCGTTCAACCCGGCCGACGGCGACCACGACCACAATCTGACGCTCGCCTATGTCGTGCGCGCCGTGACGCCGGGCACCTACGCCCATCCGGCGGCAACGGTGGAGGACATGTACCGGCCGCAATATTCGGCCCGCACCGCCACCGGCATGATGGAGATCAAGGCACCGTAAGGCGCTGGTGGTGAAGATGAACGTGAGGCTTGCGCTGCCCCTCATTGCCCTGCCGGGCATTTCTCCCCGTATAGTGACGGGGAGAAAGGGGCTAGCGTCGACCGCCGCGACAGCTCCCTTCTCCCCGTCACTATACGGGGAGGTGAGCCGTGGTCCGCGCAGCGGACGAAAAGCCAATTGCTTGGCTTTTCGAACGGTGAACGCCCGAAGGGCCGTCGTGCCGGCAGGCGGATGAGGGGCAGCGCCATGCTCTCCAGGAAATTTCTTCGCCGTTCAGCCATCACGGCAGCCTCCCTGGCAGGGTTCGCGGCAATCGCCACCGCCGCCCTCTGGGAACTCGACCGCGCCTTCCCGCCGCCGCTTCCCGAAAAACTCACCGTCTCCACAGAAGTCCAGGACCGCGACGGCCAGCTGTTGCGCGCCTTCGCCACGCCCGATGGCTACTGGCGGCTCGAAACCCGGCTCGACCAGGTCGACAAGCAGTTCGTCGACATGCTGGTCACCTATGAGGACAAGCGCTTCTGGGACCATGAGGGCGTCGACGTGCTGGCGCTGGCGCGCGCCGCCGGCCAGTTCGCCACCAGCGGCCATATCGTTTCCGGCGGCTCGACCCTGTCGATGCAGCTTGCCCGCCTGATCGAGCCGCGCGAAAGCCGCAGCCTCGGCTCCAAGATCAAGCAGATGCTGCGCGCCATCCAGATCGAGCGGCGGCTTTCGAAGCGCGAGATCCTCGAACGCTATCTGACGCTGGCGCCCTATGGCGGCAATCTGGAAGGCGTGCGCGCCGCTTCGCTCGCCTATTTCGGCAAGGAGCCGAAACGGCTCACCGTCTCGGAAGCCGCCCTGCTCGTCGCCCTGCCCCAACTGCCGGAAAAGCGCCGGCCCGACCGCAACCTCAAGATCGCTCATGCAGCGCGCGACCGTGTGCTGAGCCGCATGGTGTCATCGGGCCTGATCGGCGAACGCGAGGCGGCCCGCGCCGCACTCGACGATGTGTCGGGCCTGCGGCGCACCTTGCCGGCGCTCGCCCCGCATGCCTCTTACGCGATGCTGCCCAAGGCCGTCCCCGGCCAGCCGCTCAAGCTGACGATCCACAAAAGCGTCCAGCAAGGACTGGAACAGGTCGCGCGTGACGCCGCCACCCGGCTCGGGCCGCGTCTGTCCGTCGCCATGGTGCTGGCCGACGCCCGCACCGGCGACATTCTGGGCGAAGTCGGTTCGGCCAATTTCTTCGATTCCAGCCGTTCCGGCTGGATCGACATGACCAAGGTCGTGCGTTCGCCCGGCTCGACGCTGAAGCCGTTCATCTACGGCCTCGCCTTCGAGCAGGGGCTGGTGGCGCAGGAAACGCTGATCGAGGACAGCCCGGTCGATTTCAGCGGCTATCGGCCGAAGAACTTCGACATGGGCTATCAGGGCGATGTCTCGATCCGCCAGGCTTTGCAACTGTCGCTCAACGTGCCGGCGATCCGCGTGCTCGACGCGGTCGGCCCGGCGCGGCTGACGGCGCGCTTCCGCCAGGCCGGCGTCAACCCGATCCTGCCGGTCAACCAGGCTCCGGGCCTGGCCATCGGCCTCGGCGGCGTCGGCGTCACGCTGCGCGATCTCGTCCAGCTCTATACGGGGCTCGCCAATGGCGGCAAGACGCATTCGCTGCGCGACGGCACCGAGCCGGCCAATGCCGTGAGTTCGACCACCACCATTCTCAACGACCAGGCCAACTGGCAGATCATCGACATCCTCTCGGGGGTAAAGCCGCCTGAAGGCGCCTTGCAACGCGGCATCGCCTACAAGACCGGCACCTCCTACGGCTACCGGGACGCCTGGTCGGTGGGCTTCGACGGCCGCTACGTGCTGGGCGTCTGGGTCGGCCGGCCCGATGCCGGCGCGGTGCCGGGCCTCTCCGGCTATGTCTCGGCCGCCCCGATCCTGTTCGAGGGCTTCGTCCGCTCGGGGCTGGCGACCGTGCCGCTGCCGGGCAAACCGCCCGGCACCTTCACCCCCAGGCGCGAGGAGTTGCCGGTGACGCTTGCCCGCTTCGGCGCCGGCGCGGATGGCCTGGTGCAGGCGACGCCGACCGAACCCGCGCCGACCATCATCTTCCCGCCGGACGGCGCCCGCGTCGATCTCGCCACCAACTCGGCCGACGCCTCGCCGCTGGTGCTGAAGCTGCAAGGCGGCCGCGCGCCGTTCCGCTGGCTGGCCAACGGCAAACCCCTCATCGGCCTCGACCGCCGCCGCACCGCGACCTGGCAGCCCGACGGCGCCGGTTACTCGACGCTGACCGTCATCGACGCCGCGGGACGGGCGGCGAGTGTGAAAGTGTTCGTTGAATAGTCTGCATCAACGGATTCAGGAGACTGGCCTTTCGAGGTCGGGGGATAAGGGATAAATTGCCTGATGTCCGGTGCGAGGCGCCCCCCTCTGGCCTGCCGGCCATCTCCCCCTCAAGGGGGGAGATCGGATGGCCCGGCCGCTTTCGCCAATGACCAACGGCGGCGCGCGACGCAAAAGCTGCCAATCTCCCCCCTCGAGGGGGAGATGCCCGGCAGGGCAGAGGGGGGCGTGCCACGCCATACCTTACGCAGCATAGCCGCCGTTTTAGCGACTTTCTTCGTAACTCTTCCCGCCTCAGCCGATCCCCTTCCCGCCGGCTTCGTCCGCCTCTCCGATATCGCCCCTTCTATCCGCCTAGACATTCGCTACGCCATCTCCGACAATTTCCTGCACCGCAAGGTGAACGGCTACGACGCGCCGGTCTGCATTCTCACCCGCCAGGCGGCCGAGGCGCTTTCCAGCGTCCAGACGGCGATCGCCGCCAAGGGTCTGACGCTGGTCGTCTTCGACTGCTACCGCCCTGCCCGCGCCGTTGCCGACATGGGCGACTGGACGGTCGCGGGCGGACCGCCGGATCCGCAATGGTATCCGAAGGTCAAGGGCGGCGAGCTGGTCACCCAAGGCTACGTCGCCCGGCAGTCGGCCCATTCACGTGGCTCGACCGTCGATGTCGCCATCGCAGGGACCGATGGTCCGCCCAGGTCGAAGCCGGCCTGTGGCGCCATCGATGCCGATACGCTCGATTTCGGCACCGGCTTCGATTGTTTCGACCCGACGAGCCAGACGGCGCACCGCCCGCTCGGCGCGGAAGCGGCGGCAAACCGCAAGCTCCTTGTCGATGCGATGGGTGCCCAAGGGTTCAGGAACTACGCGCGCGAATGGTGGCATTTTACGCTGGCCCACGAGCCATTTCAAAAGCAGCGCTTCGATTTCCCTGTGACCGCCGAGTAACCGGCCCAAAGCGATCTTGCCCCGCAACCGCGCATCGCTAGATAGGCCGGATGGCGGGCCGATTCCGCGCGGAACGGTCGCAAGGAAAATATTTCCCATTGCCCCGACAAATCGCCGAAGATTTTCTTCAGAAAGCCAAAAAAGGCAACATTCGATGCATCTTATTTCTATCAATTCGGTAGATTTGGCGCGGGTTCAACGGAGGCAGAAATGACCAAACCTCATTTCAAGAAACTGCTCGGCGCGCTGGTCGTCACATCGGTTCTATCAGGCACGCTTGGTTTCGCGTTCGCCGACACCACCATTCTCAACGTGTCCTACGATCCGACACGCGAACTCTATAAAGCCTATGACGAGGCCTTCGCAGCGCACTGGAAGGCGGAGACCGGCGAGACGGTCACCATCCAGCAGTCGCATGGCGGATCGGGCGCCCAGGCCCGCGCCGTGATCGATGGTCTCGACGCCGATGTGGTGACGCTGGCGCTTGAAGGCGACATCAACGCCATCGTCTCGAAATCGAAGAAGATCAATCCCGACTGGCGCAAGAAGTTCGAAAACAATTCAGCGCCTTACACCTCGACCATCATCTTCCTGGTCCGCAAGGGCAATCCCAAGGGCATTCACGACTGGAGCGATCTGGTCAAGGACGGCGTCCAGGTGATCACGCCCAACCCAAAGACTTCGGGCGGCGCACGCTGGAACTACCTCGCCGCCTGGGCCTATGCCAACGCCAATGATGGCGGCGACGAAGCCAAGAACAAGGAATTCGTGGGCAAGCTCTACGCCAACGCCCCGGTTCTCGACACCGGTGCCCGTGGCTCTACCGTGACCTTCGCGCAAAAGGGCATCGGCGACGTGCTGATCGGCTGGGAAAATGATGCCTATCTGGCACTCGACGAATTCGGCGCCGACAATTTCGAGATCGTCTATCCGCCGACCTCGATCCTCGCCGAGCCGCCGGTGGCGATTGTCGATGCCAATGTCGATGCCAAGGGCACGCGCAAGGTGGCCGAAGCCTATCTCGGCTGGCTCTATTCCAAGGAAGCGCAAACGATCATCGCCAAGAACCACTATCGTCCGGCCAAGCCCGAACTGGTGGACGCGGCTGATATTCCCAAGACGCCCGATATCAAGCTGATCTCCATCGACGATCCGCTTTTCGGCGGCTGGAAGAAGGCACAGCCTTATCATTTCGGCGACGGTGGTATATTCGACCAGATCTACAAGCCGGCCCAGTGAGCAAGATCTAGATCAGGACGACATGACCACAGTACCCGCGCAGGCGGGGTGGAGATTCAAGCAGCCGAGCGTCATTCCGGGTTTCGGATTGACGCTCGGCTTCTCGCTTGCCTACCTCACCCTCATCATCCTCATCCCGCTTTCCGGGCTGATCTGGCGCTCGGCCGCCCTCGGCTGGGCCGATTTCTGGGCTATAGCCACGGATCGCCGCACGCTCAACGCGCTGGAAATAAGCTTCGGAACCGCCTTCATCGCGGCTGTCGTCAATGTCGTTTTCGGCACGCTGGTCGCCTGGGTGCTGGTACGCTACCGCTTCCCCGGCCGTCGCATCGTCGATGCCATGGTCGACCTGCCCTTCGCGCTGCCGACGGCGGTGGCCGGCATCGCGCTGACCACGCTCTACGCGCCCAATGGCTGGATCGGCAAGTTGCTGATGCCGCTCGGGCTCAAGGTCGCCTATACGCCGCTCGGCATCGTCATCGCCCTGGTTTTCATCGGCCTGCCCTTCGTCGTGCGCACCGTGCAGCCGATCATGGAGGAGATCGACAAGGAAGTTGAGGAAGCCGCCGCCACGCTCGGCGCCAGCCGCTTCCAGATCATCACCCGCGTGCTCTTTCCCGGCCTGGCGCCGGCCATCATCACCGGCTTCTCGCTCGCCTTCGCGCGCGGCGTCGGCGAATACGGCTCCGTCATCTTCATCGCTGGCAATTTGCCCTACAAATCCGAGATCGCGCCGCTTCTGATCGTCATCCGCCTGGAGGAATACAATTACCCGGCGGCGACCGCGATCGCGGCAATCATGCTGGCGCTCTCGTTCGTCATGCTGCTGGTCGTCAACCTCGTGCAGACATGGAGCCGCAAGCGCTATGGCTGACCCCGAGATCAAATCCTACGAACCGTATCACGAGAGCCGCTCGGCGGCGGTGACCGAAAGCCGGCCGGCACAGGCCGTGCTGATGGTCATCGCTTTCGCTTTCCTCGGCATCTTCCTGCTCTTGCCGCTGATCATCGTCTTCCACGAGGCGCTGGCGAAAGGCGTCGGCGCCTATACGCAAGCACTGGGCGAACCGGACGCACGCTCGGCCATCCGCCTGACTCTGCTTGTCGCGGCGATCTCGGTGCCTCTCAATGTCGTCTTCGGCATCTCCGCCGCCTGGGCGATCGCCAAGTTCGAATTCAAGGGCAAGGCGTTTCTGACCACGCTGATCGACCTGCCCTTCTCGGTCTCGCCCGTCATTTCGGGTCTGGTCTACGTGCTGCTGTTCGGCGCCCAGGGGCTGCTCGGCGAGTGGCTGAAGGGACACGGCATCCAGATCCTGTTCGCCGTGCCGGGCATCGTGCTTGCCACCGTCTTCGTCACCTTCCCCTTCGTTGCCCGCGAACTGATCCCGCTGATGCAGGAACAGGGCAATGGCGACGAGGAAGCCGCCCTTTCGCTCGGCGCCAATGGCTGGCAGACCTTCTGGTATGTGACCTTGCCCAGCGTCAAATGGGGGCTGCTCTACGGCGTGCTTCTGTGCAATGCGCGCGCCATGGGTGAATTCGGCGCGGTTTCGGTGGTTTCGGGCCATATCAGGGGCTTGACCAACACCATGCCGCTGCATGTCGAAATCCTCTACAACGAGTACAATGCCGTCGGCGCTTTTGCCGTCGCCTCGTTGCTTGCCGGGCTGGCGCTCGTCACCCTGGTCTTGAAAACACTGCTCGAGATGCGCTACGGCGCCGAACTCGCCGCGACGCGCGGACATTGACTAAATGCATGTCGCCCAAAAGTGGGCTCCGGTTTTGGGACAACGACATGCATCACCAAATGAGGGATTTGTATGGAAGTTCGCGTTGCCAATGTGCGCAAGGAATTCGAGCGGTTTCCCGCGCTCCACGACGTCTCGCTGGACATCAAGTCGGGCGAACTGATCGCGCTGCTGGGGCCGTCCGGTTCCGGCAAGACGACCCTGCTCAGGCTGATCGCCGGGCTCGAGCGGCCGACGCGTGGAAAAATCTTCTTTGGTGACGAGGACGCTTCGCAGAAATCGATCCAGGATCGCAATGTCGGCTTCGTCTTCCAGCACTACGCGCTGTTCCGCCATATGACGGTGGCTGACAATATCGGCTTCGGCCTCAAGGTCCGGCACGGACCGTCGCGGCCGCCGGCGCAGGAAATCCGCCGCCGCGCCTCGGAGCTTCTCGACCTTGTCCAATTGTCGGGTCTGGAGAAACGCTATCCGGCGCAGCTTTCGGGCGGCCAGCGCCAGCGCGTGGCGCTCGCCCGCGCCATGGCCATCGAACCCAAGGTGCTGCTGCTCGACGAGCCGTTCGGCGCACTCGACGCGCAGGTGCGCCGCGAACTGCGCCGCTGGCTGCGCGAAATACATGACGCCACCGGCCACACCACCGTCTTCGTCACCCACGATCAGGAAGAGGCGCTGGAACTGGCGGACCGCGTCGTGGTGATGAGCCAGGGCCGCATCGAGCAGGTCGGCACCGCCGACGACATCTACGACACGCCGAACTCGCCTTTCGTCTACGGCTTCATCGGCGAATCGAGCGCCCTTCCGGTCAAGATCGAGAATGGCGAGATCTGGCTGGCCGACCGTCCGATCGGATTGCAGGCTCCGCATGCGCCTCCGGGCGATGCGACGCTGTACTTCCGTCCGCATGACGTCGAACTGCTCGACGGCTGCAGCGGCTGCATCGCCGGCACCGTCGCCGCCAGCCGCCGCGTCGCCGGCACAAGGCGCGTCGAGCTCGAAATCGGCGGCGAACGCCAGCGCGTCGAGATTGAGCTACCGGTCGATCATCCGGCAGCGCAAAAGAGCCGCGTGGCGTTCCGCCCGGGGCGCTGGAAGCTGTTCCCGGCTGCCTGATCCTCTGATCCCCTATTTCAGCCAGTTCTCGACCTTCAGATTCCGTATCCGGGTGAACTCCCCGGTATTGGCGGTCACCAATGTTGTACCCAGCACACAGGCGTGAGCGGCGATAAAAAGATCATTGTGCCCAATGGGCTGGCCAACGGCCTCCAGCTCTGCCCGAAGGGCGCCGTACTCAATGTCCACCGGCACATCGAGCGGCAAGACAGGGATCTCTGCCAGCAGGTCCTCGACCATCTTGAGCAGCTTGGCCGATCCCTTCTTCGCACAGCCATACCGCAATTCCCCGGCGACGACGATGCTGGTGCACACAGCGGCGTCTCCTTCACGTGCCATTGCTTTGGCGGCCTTGCCGGTCGGATTTCGGATCATGTCGCTGATAATGTTCGTGTCCAACATGAACCGCATCAAAAAATGTCCTCGGATTCGACGGGCACATCGTTGATCTCCGGAAAGTCGTCGTCAGGGCCAAGCGGTGGCTCTTTCGCCCAATGGGCGAGCAGTGCGGTGAGGCCGGGTTTTCGGACCGGCTCGATGATCAGGCGGTCGCCTTCACGGCTAATCAGGACCCTGTCGCCCGAAAGTTCGAACTCGACGGGAATACGCACTGCCTGGCTGCGGTTGTTGCGGAAAAGTTTTGCCTCTTTCGGAGGCGTTGTTGATTGGGGACGCTGGGGCATGGTTGCCTCTCTGTGTATATGCCGCATGTATATGCCGTGGGGCACGGCAACACAAGTGAGAAACATGCGGAGACAACAAGACGCCGACTGGAACAAAATTCTAATGACAAGGCCCTTGCAACGATGTCTTTTCTCACGACCGCACGCGCAACCGTGGCGCGTGCCTCGCCCAGCATGCCGTCCCATGGTTATGCTGGAACACTAAAGCATTGCATCCGGAGCCTTTTCATGAAGCGATTTTTCCTGGGCGTTGCCGCCGCCGGTCTCCTCCTCGCATCCTCCCAAGCCTGGTCGGCCGACAAGCTGCTGAACGCTTCCTATGACGTCGGCCGCGAACTGTTCGTGCAGGTCAACAAGGCCTTCATATCGGGGCATCCCGGCGTCACCATCGACCAGTCGCATGCCGGCACTTCGGCGCAGGCGCGTGCCATCGCCGAAGGCCTCGGCGCCGATGTCGTCACCTTCAACCAGGTCACCGACGTCGATTTCCTGGTCAAGAAGGGTCTCGTTTCCGCTGACTGGCAGAAGGATTTTCCCGACAGCGCGTCGCCGTTCTATTCGCTGCCCTCCTTCCTCGTGCGCGCTGGCAACCCCAAGCACATCAAGGACTGGAACGATCTGGTGCGCGACGACGTGCAGGTGATTTTCCCCAACCCGAAAACCTCGGGCAATGCGCGCTACACCTACCTGGCGGCCACCGCCTACGCCAAGGAAGCCTTCAAGGGCGACGACGCCAAGGTGAAGGAATTCATCACCAAGCTGTTCAACAACGTGCCGATCTTCGACACCGGCGGCCGCGCCGCGACCACCACCTTCGTGCAGCGCGAGATCGGCGATGTGCTGATCACCTTCGAATCCGAGACGCGCGGCATCCGCAAGGAATATGGCGACGACAAGTTCGAGCAGGTCACGCCTTCGGTCAGCCTTCTGGCGGAATTCCCGGTGGCGATCGTCGACAAGGTCGCCGACGAGCACGGCACGCGCGATCTGGCCAGGAGCTATCTCGACTTCCTCTATACAGCCGAGGGCCAGGGCATCGCCGCCGAGAACGGCCTGCGCGCACGCGACGCGGCTGTCGCCGCCAAATACAAGGCGGATTTTCCCGATGTGCGCCTGCTGACGGTGGAAGACGTCTTCGGTGGCTGGGACAAAGTCCAAAAAGAGCATTTCGCCGCCGGCGGCCTGCTAGACCAGGCTTATGGCAGCCGCTGAAGTCTCCGCGGCCCGATAGGAAGATCAGGAAAGCCGGCCCCGGCCGGCTTTCCTCGTTTATGCAGGCCGATACGGCAAATCCAGCGCCCCTCGTGCAAAACGTTACAAAGAATCAACGCGTTTGTGCCTACCATGCCTTCGGGTGGCTTGTTTTTCGCGAAACGGCGGCGTGCCAACGCAAGACCGTCATCATTTGCACACAAACAGCCGCCAGATGCGGAGTGGTTGGGGCTTAAACGGGTTGATCAGGGCATGCTGACGAAAAAAGGCAAATACGGCCTCAAGGCCCTCGTGCATCTTTCCAATCTTCCGGTTGGCCAATTGGCCTTCGTCAACGGCATCGCCGTCGCCAATAATATCCCGAAGAAATTCCTCGATGCGATCCTCGGCGAATTGCGCAACGCCGGCTTCGTCCAGAGCCGCAAGGGCAAGGAAGGTGGCTATCGCCTCGCCCGCCCCGCCTCGGAGATCAAGATCGGCCATGTCGTGCGGGTGCTCGACGGTCCGCTGGCACCGATACCTTGCGCCAGCCGCACGCAATACCAGCGCTGCGAGGATTGCGACGAAGCGACCTGCCAGGTCCGTCACATGATGCTCGAGGTGCGCCAGGCGATCGCCGAAGTGCTGGACAACCGCAGCCTCGCCGCCATGCGCGATGCCGACAATGACGATTTTCCGGTCGAGTTGACGTCCCAGATCTAGAGCCGGATGAATGAGGCTGTCGAGATTTACGAAATCCCGAAAAGCCGCCCGCAAGCAGCCATCGGCAGCCAGCTTTCGCACCGAGATCATCGCTGACGTCTTTGTCCCCGAAGATGCCGAGGACGTGCGCTTCTTCAGCCGCAAGGTGGTCAATCCCGGCAGGCTGCGCCGGTTCTCCACCAGGGATCTCCGCGAAAGCCTGGTTGCCCTCTTCTATCTCGCGGTCGCGGCGGCGTTGCCGGTGCGCTGGTGGGCGCCGATCTGCGGTTGGGCGTCCAGGTTTCGTCTGAAGCGCCATATGCGCAAGGAATTTCCAGGCTATGCCGCCGCGACGCGGGCGGTGCTCGGCGACGGCATCGATGCGCGCAAGCTGTTCGAGGCATTGCTCGCGGCGCGCCATCGCCGCCGCATGCAGCTTGCCGCGCATCTGGTCGCCCGCCGCTGGGCGCCGACGATCCGGTTGGAAGGGCTCGACGGTTTGCAGGCCGCCTTGCAGCGCGGCCATGGCGCGATCCTGTGGTGCGATCAGTTCACCGCCCAGACGATGATCGGCAAGCGCGCCATATACGAGGCCGGCATCGAGGCGCATCAGGTCAGCGTCGACACGCATGGCATGTCCGAGACGGCTTTCGGCCTGCGCTTCCTCAACCCGCCAATGGTCCATGTCGAGAACCGGTTCCTGAAAAGCCGGATCGTCTTCGACCGCGACGACGCCTATCAGGTCACCATCCGCATCCAGAAGATGCTGAAGCAGAACGGCGTCGTGATGATGACCAACACCATCCACGCCGGCTCTACCTTCACCGAAACCGCTCTTGGCGAAAGCGGCTGGACGCACCTTGCCTCGGCACCGGCAAACTTCGCCGCCCGAGGCAAGACGGCCCTGTTTGCCATGTCGACCTTCGAGATGGTGCCGTTCCGGCAATACCGGGCCGTCCTGAGCCCCGAACTTGTGCCAGCGGTCACGGCAGTGGACACGACCAGGGACGGAGCCAAGAACGGGGCCAAGAACATAGCCCTGCAGGCGCGCTACGCCCTGCTCAAACGCGACCGCCTGATGCAAGCGCTGAAACAGTGCCCCGAGCAGATGATGTCCTGGTCACGCCATGAGCGGTTGACGGAAGCTCAGGACAGTATCGGCATCGGTGCTGAAGAAGGCTCATGACCAGCGCATCGAGCGCATTGCGTCGGCGACGAGTTCGTCGACCGGCCGCGTCGCGTCGAGCGTCAACGCCCGTTCATCGGCCTCCGGCGGCTCCAGGATGGCGAACTGGCTGTCGACCAGGCTTGCCGGCATGAAATGGCCCTTGCGGTTGCCGACGCGCCGCCGCGCGGTGGCCGGATCGATCTCCAGATAGAGGAAGACGATGTCAGGGCAAAAGCCGCGCAGGCGCTGGCGATAGCCGCGCTTCAGCGCCGAGCAGGCGGCGACCACGCCTTGCACCTTGCCGGCCGACGCCGCGATCTGCTTGCCGATCGCATCGAGCCAGCCTTCGCGCAACTGGTCGGTGAGCGGCTCGCCACGTGCCATGCGGGCGACGTTTTCGGGTGGATGCAGCCTGTCGCCCTCGATGAAGAGGGCGCCCAGCGCGGCGGCCAGCGCGATACCGACGGCTGACTTGCCGCAGCCGGCGACGCCCATCACCACGATGGCCGGAGGCACCGAGCCGGGAGCGCCAGCCGGCGCCCGCGCTGCCTTTTCGTCCATGGTCAGCGGCTCGCCGGCGCGCGGCCGTAAAGCAGCAGCATGGCGACGATGACGACGCCATAGATGATCTGCCGCCCCGCCTCCGGCATCTGCATGACCGACAGGATGGATTGCAGCAGCGTGATCAGGATCACGCCGGCAACCGTGCCGAGATAGGAGCCGCGCCCGCCCAGGATCGAGGTGCCGCCGAGCACGACGGCTGCGATCGACGGCAGCAGGTAGGCGTCGCCCATCGATTGCGCCGCCTTGGAGGCGTAGCCGGCCAGCAGCACGCCGCCGAAGGCGGAGAGACCGCCGGACACGGCGAAGGCGATCATCACCACGCGCCGCGTGTCGACGCCGGAGAGATAGGCGGCGCGCTCGCGGTTGCCGATGCCATAGACCGCGCGGCCAAAACCGCTGCGGGTCAGCACGAACACCATCGCGGCCCCGATCAGCGCCCAGATGATGACCGCGTTGGGAACGCCCGGAATGGTGAAGCCGGTGGCCAGATAGCGCATGGCGCCGGTGGCCGAATCCTGTGGCGAGAAGCCGCCGGTGTAGACCACCATCAGCCCTTGCGCGACGGCGTTGGTGGCCAGCGTGATGATCATCGAGGGGATGCGCAGATAGGCGACGCCGATGCCGTTGACGACGCCGATCAGCACACCGCAGAAAATGCCGAACGGAATGGCCAGCGCCACGCCCGCCGGACCATAGGCGGCCGCCGCACAGGCCATCATCGCGCCCGCCGCCACCGACCACGGCACCGACAGGTCGATCTGGCCGAGCAGGATGACCAGCATCATGCCGGTGGCGATGACGCCGAGGAACGAGGCCACCTTGAGCTGCTGCAAGAGATATTCAGGCGACAAGAAGCTGCGCGAATAGAGGCTGCCGACCAACAGCAGCACCACGATGCAGGCAAAGGCCGTCAGCACCGCCGGATCGGCGCGGCGGATGAATTTCGGCATGCGCCCGGCAATGCCGCTGTCGCTCTTCCCAACCATCGGCGTCGTCTCGCTCACAGGAACCACTCCAGCCGGTTGCGGACCCGAAACAAAGCGAACGCGCCGAGGCTGACGGCGACCAGCAGGATAACGCCCTGGAACAGCGGCTGCCAGAGCGGGTCGAAATCGAACACGAACAACAGATCGCCGATGGTGCGGAAGGCGAGCGCGCCGAAGATCGCACCGATGGCGCTGCCCTTGCCGCCGAACAGCGACACACCACCCAGCACGACCGCCGCGATCGAGAACAGCGTGTAGGAGTTGCCGCTGGCATAGGCAGCCTCGCCCGTATAGGTGAAGAAGGTGAGGAACAGCCCGCCGATCGCCGCCAGCAGCCCGGCCAGCGTGTAGGCGGCGAACTTGCCGCGCCTTATCGGCACGCCGGACATATAGGCCGCCGTTTCCGAAGAGCCCGCCGCGTAGGCCGCGCGGCCAAGGACCGAGCGGCTGAATGGCACCCAGATCACCAGCACGATGGCGAGCAGCACCACCAGGCTCGCCGGGACAAAGCCGAACACGCGGCCGGTCAGCGCATCGGCAAGATCCTCATTGACCGAACCGCCCGGAAACGGCCGCAGCAGAAGCCCGATGCCGTAATAGACGGCCCCGGTGGCAATGGTGGCGACGATCGGCTGCAGCCGTCCATAGATGACGATGGCGCCGTTGATGGCGCCGCACAGAAGGCCCGCCGCCAGCACGGTGATGACGCCGAGCGTGGTCTGCATCGGCGTGCCCACCACCAGCCAGGAGGCCAGGCAGTTGGTGAGCAGGAAGATCATGCCGACCGACAGGTCGATGCCGGAGGTTATCACGACCAGCGTCTGCGCCATGGCGACGAAGGCAAGCAGCACGCCCTTGTTCGCGGCCGTCTGCACGACATTGGCGGTGAAACCCGCCGGATGGTTCGACGTGTAGATGACGAACATGACGATGAAGATGCCGAGCGCCAGCAGCGTTCCGCGCTGCTCGGCCAGCCAGTAGCGCCAATCTTTCACAGGCTTGCTCCCAGGCCCACCGGGCTCTCATCGCCATGGATGTTGAGCGCGCTCGATATCAGCGCCCGCTCGGTGATCTCGGCGCCGACCAGTTCGCGCTTAACCGCGCCGTCATAGAGCACCAGCACGCGGTCGCAGCAGCCGATCAGCTCGTCATAATCCGTCGAATAGAACAGGATCGCCGCGCCGGCGTCCGCCAGCTTGCGCATCAGCTGGTAGATTTCCTGCTTGGTGCCGACATCGATGCCGCGCGTCGGATCGTTGAGCAGGATGATGCGCGGCTGGCGCATCAGCCATTTGGCGATCACCACCTTCTGCTGGTTGCCGCCCGACAGCGCGCCGACCGGGATATCGAGACCCGCCGTCTTGATCGCCAGCAGGCCGACCATGTCGTCGATCAGCCGTTGTTCGGCGGCACGGTCGATGATGCCGCCTTTCGACAGCCGGTCGAGCGCGGCAAAGGACAGGTTTTCGCGCACCGTCATCGGCAGCATCAGGCCTTCGGTCTTGCGGTCCTCCGGGATGAGCGCCATGCCGATGCCATCCTCGCGGGCGGCCGCAGGGCTGGTGATCGTCACCGGCTTGCCGTCGATCAGCACCTCGCCGGAAAGGCCGCGCAGCACGCCGAAGAAAGCAAGCAGCAATTCGCGCTGGCCCTGGCCATCGAGCCCGCCGAGGCCGACCACCTCGCCCGCCCTGACGGTCAGCGAGATGTCGTGCAGCCGGTCGGCCCAGGACAGCCTGCGCGCCTCGAGCCTGGGAGCGGCACTGGCCGCTGCCGCCGGCGGCTTGGGCGGAAAGATATGGCTGTACTCGCGGCCGATCATCAGTTCGACCACCTCGTTGTCGCTCTTCGAGCCGGCCTTGTAGCTGGCGACATTGCGGCCATTGCGGAACACGGTGCACTGATCGGCGAGTTCGGCGATCTCGTTCATGCGGTGCGAGATGTAGAGCAGCGCCAGCCCTTCCGAGCGCAGCCGCTTCAGCACGCCGAAGATCTTCGAAACGTCCGCCGCCGTCAGCGCCGATGTCGCCTCGTCGAGAATGAGGATGCGCGGCTTACGCGCCAGGGCCTTGGCGATCTCGACCATCTGCCGCCGCGACAGCGGCAGGTCCTTGACCAGCGCCAGCGGATGGATGTCGCCGGCACCCGCGCGGGCCAGCGCGTCCTCCGCGATGCGCCGCTGCGCCCTGCGGTCGATCATGCCGAAGCGTTTGGGCGGATCCGAAATGACGATGTTGTCGGCGACGCTGAGTTCGGGGATCAGCGACAGTTCCTGGAAGATGCAGACGATGCCGGCCTTGTTCGCCCCGCCCGGCGACGCGAAGGTCACCTCGCGCCCGTCCAGCATCATGTGGCCCTCGTCGGGCGCCACGACACCGGCCATGACCTTGATCAGCGTCGACTTGCCGGCGCCGTTTTCTCCGAGAATGGCATGGATGCTGCCGGCCTCGACGGTCAGTTCGGCCTTTTCCAGCGCCCGCACGCCGCCATAGCGCTTGGAAATGCCTTCCATGCGAAAGAGTGGAGCCGCACCGTCCATCAACCCTCCCAGGGTGATTGTGGGATTGCAGGCTGACGCCGCGGACCAGGCCACGGCGCCAGACGATAGAAGCGACTACTGGTTTTCCTTGGTCTGCCCCATGATTTCCTGGGCGCTGAAATTGATGCCGCAGGTCGGGAAGGAGTTGCCGACGAAGAAATTGTCGGACTCCTTGGGGAAGTAATCCGTGCCTTCCTTCATATCCGGATCCGTGGCGACGGCCAGAGGCAGCTTCACCTCCTGCGGCACCACCTCGCCTTCAAGTGCCGCGATCGCCGTCTTGATGGCGACGGCGACCTGGGCCGGGCCCGAGCCGGCGGAGGTGCATTTCAGGCCATCGGCCGAATGCGCCGCGCAGAACTTGCGGAAGCCGTTTTCGGTCTCGCCGCCGAACGGCACGAACGGATGCTTGGCGTCCATCATCGCCTGCACGATGCCGGTGTCGCCGCCCTGGCCGGTGATGCCGTCGAACGGACCGTTGGTGGCGATCGCATCGGCGGTCACTTTCTGCGCCACGCCGTCATCCCACTTGCCGGCGACTTCGGTCACGTCCCACTTCTTGCCCGAGGCGTCGAACACCTCATGGATGCCGTTGTGGCGATCGGTGTCGACGGAGGTGCCGGCGACGCCGCGCACTTCCAGGATCTTGCCGCCGTTCGGGATCTTCTCGACCAGCCATTTGGCCCACAATTCGCCAAGTCCCTTCTGGTCGACATTGACGTTGATGGCGTCCTTGGTATCGAGGATGTTGTCGAAGGCGACCAGCACGATCCCGGCTTCCTTGGCGCGCTTGATGACCGGACCGAAGGCGGTCGGGTTCTGCGCATCGGTGACGATGGCGTCATAGCCTGAATCGATGAAGTTGTTGATCGCGGAGATCTGCGCCGGCACGTCCTCGCCGGTCGAGACGACCTTGAATTCCTTGATCTTTGCCTTCACGTCGGGCTGCGACGCATAGGCCTTGGCCGTCTGCACCATCTGGATGCGCCAGGTGTTGGCGATATAGCCATTGGCGAAGGCGATGCGGTACGGGCCTTCCTTCTTGGGGAATTTGAAGAACTTGGTGTCCGCACTCCAGGGCGCGAAGCAGTCGGCCTGGGCGGCGGGACCGGAGACGATCTCCGGGCCGGCGGCCATGGCGGCCGAGTTGAGCATGACGAAGGCGCTGGCGGCAACGATGCCACCGACAAGTGACTTGATCATCGATAATCCTCCCGATTGCAGTTCCGATTTGTCGGTTCAGTTTTATGCAATTTCGAGCTTCCGGCTGACACCTTCCCCCTTGCGCGGTCAGGCCTGCCTGATGCCGAAGACCTTCCTGAATCCCTCCCCTTGCAGGCTCCTTCGGTCGGGGAAAAGCTATCATATTATACATAATAAACAAGCATGAGCTGTTGCTTATGTATAATAAACAAGTTCACCATTTCGGTGACAAAGCCTCCCAAGGAAAAATGGTAGCGCTACCATGACGCAGTGTAAAGCGCCATTCGCGGGTGTTCTCGAAACCGTGTTCAACGTGCCGTGCTCTCGCGGCGCTTGAGCTCGAAGCCGAGGTCGACGACACGCTCCCGCGGCCGATTACCGGCGATCGCCGCCAGCGCCATGGCCACCGCGCGCCTGCCGATTTCATAGCGATGAGTGCGGATGCTGGTGATCGAGGGAAAGGCCACCTGCATCATGTCGAGATCGTTGAAGCCGACAATGCCAATGGTCTTCGGCACGTCGATCGAGGCGCGATGGCATTCGAACAGCACGCCGAGCGCGATGTCGTCATTGTTGCAGAACACGCCGTCCAGCGTCGGCATCTTGGCCAGGGCATCGCGGAACAGCTCGCGGCCAAGCGGCACGCTGGAAAGCACCGGCGTGGTGGTGATCAGGCGCGGGTCCGAAAGGCCGGCCTTCTCCATCGCCACCCGGTAGCCGGCGAGGCGCCGTTGCGAGCGCGGGTCCATGCGCGCACCGATGAAACCGATCCGGCGATACCCCGCCTCGATCAAGTGCTCGGTGGCAGTCCTGCCGCCGTCGAGATGCGAGAAGCCGACCATCATGTCGACGGGCTCGGGCCCGGTCTCCATCACCTGGACCACCGGGCAACCGGCATTCTCCAACAGTTTTCGCGAGGTGGGCGTCTGGTCGATGCCGGCAACGATCAGCGCTGCCGGCCGCTGGGAGCCAAACAGCTGCAGCAGGCGCTCTTCCTCAAGTCCGGAATAGTGCGTGTTGCCGAGCTGGATGCGGAACGGGCTGTCCGACAGGCTGTCATAGATGCCGCGCACCACCTCGGCGAAGACGTTGTTGGTCAGCGACGGCACCAGCACGCCGAACACTTCCGCCCGCGCCGAGGCCAACGCTCGCGCATTGGGGTCCGGCACATAGCCGAGCTCGTCGACGGCAGCCTGGATCTGACGGCGCAGTTCCTCTGAAACGCGCCCCGGGTCGCGCAGCGCGCGTGAAACGGTGATGGCGCCGACGCCGGCCTTGCGCGCCACATCCGACAGGGTCGGGCGGCCGCCACCCCGGCGCGAGCGCGGCTTGATCAAGGCCTTGGTCCATGCGCATGGCCATCGAAGCGCTTCCGCAATGCGATCTTTCCAGCTGTCGCCATCTCACCGGCCTGTTGCCGCACCCATCGGCCCCTGGCGTCGCGCAGTGACTGCCTGTTGTCAAGGCGAGCCACCGAGGCAGTGCCTGGCCTTCTTCAGGCAGCGACGGCAGCGCTCTGCCTTGCCTTCCACATAAACAGCCCGATCGCCAGTATGTTCAAGAGGTTCCAGGCGATGCCGTTGAGGAACGCGGCGGCATACGAGCCCGTCAGGTCGTAGATCCAGCCCGACATCCAGCCGCCGATCGCCATGCCGAAAATCGTCGCCATCATGACGATGCCGATGCGCTGGCCGGCCTCCTTGGCGGGCAGGTATTCGCGCACGATGATCGCGTAGCAAGGCACGATGCCGCCCTGCGACAGGCCGAAGACCAGCGACACGACATAGAGCGAGGCGAGCCCGTCGAACGGGATATAGAACAGCAGTGACAGGCATTGCAGCACGGAGCCGATAAGCAAGGTTTTGACACCGCCGATGCGGTCGGCGACAAAGCCCGACGCAAGCCGGCTGACGACGCCCGCCGCCATCATGATCGACAGCATGTCGGCGCCATGCGCCATGCCGTAGCCCAGATCCATGCAATAGGCGACGATATGCACTTGCGGCATCGACATCGCCACGCAGCAGCCGAGGCCGGCAACGACCAGCAGCGCCTGCATTGCCGCCGGAGACATCGGCATCGGCTGCACGGACCTGCTCCCGGGCGAGCCGGCGGCCGCCGCCGCTGGCGCGCCCCGCCGCAGCAAAAGCACCAGCGGCACCATGGTGACCAGGCAGAAGACGCCGATGGCCGCATAGGTGAAGCGCCAGCCTTCCGCCTTCATCAGCGTTGGCATGATGGTCGGCCAGATCGCGCCGGCAAGATAGTTGCCCGCGGCCGCCGCCGTGACGGCGACGCCGCGGCGGCGGTTGAACCAGTGCGAGATGTCGGCGATCAGCGGCCCGAAGATCACCGATGTGCCGACACCGATCAGCACGCCCTGGGCAAGAGTGAATTGCAGGATCGATGTCGAAAGGGCGGCGAGCAGCAGGCCGGCGGAGAGCGCGACCGAAGAGATCAGCGCCGGGACCCAGTAGCCCATGCGGTCGATGGCGCGGCCGACCAGCACATTGCCGGCGGCAAAGCCCACCATGGTCGCGGTGTAGGGCATGGATGCGGCGGCGCGGTCGACGCCGAACTCGGCCTGGACCGCCGGCAGCACCACGACGACGGCCCACATGCCGACGGCGCCGATCGTCGCCAGCAGCATCGAGATGGCCAGGCGCATCCAGGCGTAGGAACTGTCGATACCGGGGCCGGGCCGGCTCAAGTCGGTTCGTGACAAAGGCGTTTCCTTCGGCGGCTTCAACCGCTGCTGTTTTGGCCACTATCGACGCATTCTCGGCGCACAGCAGCGCCACGGCGGGCAATTCCGTGGCTCCAGGCCGACAAGGATGCGGGAACCGACCCCAATATGCGGAGTTTCCAATCAACAACCGCAAAGGAGTCCAGCCATGACCGCCACCAAGCAGAAATGGTCGGCCGAGGTGACCGAGCACAGCGATGCGATGGATCTAGAGGAGCACGTCTTCGAATCCGACGACGCCAGGAAGATCGCCGCCTCGCTCAAGCGATCGGCGGAACACAGCCACCGCCGCAAGGCCGAGCCGTTCCAGTCCGCCATGTCGATGCTGAATTTCTACATCAACCGGGCCGGCAAGAACCTGCCCGCGGCGCGCAAGAAGGTCCTCGAGGACGCCAAGGACGAACTGCGCGAAGCATTCGGGCGGCCAAAGGAGGATTAGCCGCCCTCGCCCGCCAATGGCTCCTGAGGGAACAGGGCGCCCTATTGCTTGATTTCTGGTTCGACGAGCTTGGCCAGGTTGCGCAACGATTCCTGCCAGCCGAGATAGCAGGCTTCCGCGGGAATGAGGTCCGGAATGCCGGCCTGGATGATGTTCACTTCGGTGCCCACCGACACTTTCTTCAACGTCACGGTCACCTCGATCTCGCCGGGCAAATTGGGATCGTCGAACCTGTCGGTGTAGCGCAGGAGTTCTCCTGGAACGAGCTCGACATATTCGCCGCCGAACGAGTGGCTGTCGCCCGTGGTGAAGTTGCGGAACGACATCTTGAACGTGCCGCCGACCTTGCCCTCGAAATGATGAACCGTGCAGGTGAAGCCGTTCGGCGGAAGCCATTTGGCAAGGGCGTCGGCTTCGAGAAACGCGCGGTAGACCTTCTCCGGGCTGGTGGTCAGAACGCGATGCAGACGAACGGTGCTGGGCATGTCGATACTCCTTCGTGGTTCCTCTTCGATATCCCAAGGACGCGTGCCACACGGCCGATCCGACACCCGCGTTTGAATTTTTTGACGGTGACGGCCCGAATTGCGTCGAGCCCGCAGGGCGGGAACACCAGCGCCGAATGGCCGTGTCGCGGAAATCTATCGGGAACGGATGACGTTGTCGGTATTGGCCAAGAGCTTGCGCACGGCATTGCGCGCCGCGTCCGGCCGCTGCAGGCGGATGTTCTTTTCGATTGCCTCGTGCATCTTCTGAGCGAGCTGCAAATCGTCGAGTTCGCGGGTCGTGTAGGCAAACAGGTGATCGAAGGCGGACTCGATCAGCACGCCGAGCGGCACCAGCAGGTCATTGCCGGAAGCACGCAGGATTGCGAGATGGAAGCGGGTGTCGGCGCGGGTCCGTTCCTGCAAGCTTTTCGCCTCGCCCATCTCCCGGCAGGCCTCGCTGATCTCCGCCATCTGCTCGTCGGTCCGCCGCATGGCGGCGAAGGCGGTCGCTTCCGGCTCGATGATGTGGCGGAACTCCTGCACCGTCTTCAGGAACACCTCTCGGTCGGGCGACGTCGCGTACCAGGCCAGCACATCGCGATCGAGCAGGTTCCAGCGCTCCTTCGGCTCGACCCAGCTGCCGATCTTGGGGCGCGATGCCAACAGGCTCTTGGCCATCAGCATCTTGATCGCCTCGCGCACCGCCGATCGGCTGACGCTGAAGGTCTCCGACCATTTGGCTTCATTGGGCAGGATGGTGCCGGGCGGATAGTCGCCGCGCACGATCCTCAGTCCAATCTCGCTGGCCAGCGAGGTGTGCACGCTGGAGCCGGGAATGCGCGCCGCGTCGGGCCGGCGAACACCGGCCTGGCGCTCGGCGGCCCCAGCCTTTCCAGGCGATTTTTCCTTGTTCGGCTTCGCGTCCCGCATGGACTCCAGAGAGGCCGGTTTAAGGAAGCTGTCAAGCGCGGCGCGGACCTTGGGCGGCAAAGCCCTGGGCTATGCACAACCCAGCCGCGATTCGACCGCGCTCAGGCGGTCTTGACGTATTTGCGCCAGCTGTGCTCCGGCCGGAAACCGAGCATGTCGCGCGCCTTGCGGTTCGACAGCAGCGTCTCGTATTCACCGAGATCGGCCTTGACCGGCACGCCTGGATAGAACCGCTTCAACAGTTCAGCGGTCGGCAGATCGGACGAGGTGTCGTCATTGGTGGCGTTGAACACCTGATAGCCCAGCCCGTCCTTCTCGACGGCGCGCAGCGTGATCTGGCCAAGGTCGCGCGCGTCGATGTAGCTCCAGGCGATCCGTTTGCGAAACCCCGGGTCGGCGAACCATTTCGGAAACAGCGAATACTCATGCGGCTCGATGACGTTGCCGATGCGCAAGGCATAGATATCGGTGCCATTGCGCTGCGCGAATGCCCGCGCGGTCTTCTCGTTGACGACCTTGGACAGCGCATAACTGTCCATCGGATCGACGTCATACGCCTCGTCCAACGGGAAATATTCGGGATCGCGCGGCTCGTTGGCGAACACCAGGCCGTAGGTCGTCTCGCTTGAAGCGATGATCACCTTGCGGATGCCGAGCTTCACCGCGGCCTCGATGACGTTGTAGGTGCCCATCGCATTGATGCGGAACACCTCATTGTCGGGCGTGATCATGATGCGTGGAATGGCGGCGAAATGCACCACGGCGTCCACCGGCTGCGGCCGCAGCGACGGATCGAATTCGTGCAGGCCCATATAGCTCGACAGCGCGTTGAACACCTGGCCGCTGTCGGTGATGTCGGTGATCAGAGTGCGCACCTTGGGATTGTCGAGCGGCCTGGTGTCGATGTTGAGCACCTGGCAACCCTGCTCCACCAGATATTGCACGACGTGCCGCCCAGCCTTGCCGCTGCCGCCGGTGAACATGATCCGCTTCGTCATTGTGGTCTCCACGAAAGTCCTGGGATTTACGTCTATTGTCAGACAATATTGCTTTCCGCAACCGTCTATGGCTAAAACAGCGGCGACATTATCGATAATCGCAAACAGGACAGACAGCATGAACACCTCCGCCACCAGCGAGACAATCGGCTTTGTCGGCCTTGGCCTGATGGGTCACGGCATCGCCAAGAACATCGTCGACAAGGGCTATTCCCTCACCTTCCTCGGCCGCAAGAACCGCAAACCGGCGGAGGATCTTCTGGGCCGGGGCGCTCGCGAGGCACCGACTTCCCGCGACGTGGCGGCGGCATCGGATATCATCTTCATCTGTGTCACCGGCTCGCGCGAGGTGGAGGCCATCATTCGCGGCCCCGGCGGCCTCAAGGAGGGCTTGAGGAAGGGTTCGGTCGTCGTCGACTGCTCGACCTCGGATCCGGTCTCGACGGTGGCGCTCGCGGCAGAACTCAAGGCGCTCGGCGTCGACTATGTCGACGCGCCGCTCAGCCGCACGCCGAAGGAGGCCTGGGAAGGCACGCTCGACGCCATGGTCGGCGCGCCCGACGCCGTCTTCGCCAGGGTCAAGCCGGTGATCGACACCTGGGCCGGCCGCATCGTCCATATCGGCGACACCGGCGACGGCCACCGCATGAAGCTGCTCAACAATTTCATCTCGCTGGGCTACGCCGCCCTCTATTCCGAGGCATTGGCGCTGGCCGAGAAGGTCGGCATCTCGCCGCCGCGCTTCGACAGCGTCATCCGCAACGGCCGCATGGATTGCGGCTTCTACCAGACCTTCATGCGCTGGACGCTGGAAGGTGACCGCGACGCCCACAAATTCACCATCGCCAATGCCTTCAAGGACCTGACCTATCTGGAATCGATGGCGGGTGCGGCGGGCATTGCCAACCCGCTCGGCAACGCCACCAAGAACTCCTTCGCCGGCGCTCACGCAACCGGTCCGGCCGAGCAGTTCGTGCCGATGCTGGCAACGCATATCGCCAAGGTGAACGGCGTCGATCTGATGCCGATGAAGGATGGCAAAAAGCAGACGATCTGAGGGCTCGAACGGCTTTACCGCCGCGACCGCTCAATGACCTCGTCGGTATTGGCGAGCAATTTGTGCACCGCGGCCCTGGCGGCGGCCGGCCGTTGCAGGCGGATGTTCTTTTCGATCGCCTCGTGCAGCGACTGGGCGCGCCGCTGGTCGCCGTGCTCGCGCGTAACGAAGACGAAGAGATGGTCGAGCGCCGATTCGATCAGCACACCAAGCGGCACCAGAAGGTCGTTGCCCGAGGCCCTGAGAATGGCGAGATGGAAGCGTGTGTCGGCGCGCGTGCGCTCCTGCAGGTTCGTCGCCTCTCCCATCTCGCGGCAGGCCTGGCTGATCTCCGCCATCTGCTCGCCGCTGCGCCTTATGGCGGCGAAGGCGGACGCTTCCGGTTCTATGATGTGGCGGAACTCCTGCACGGTGCGCAGGAACACTTCGCGGTCGGGCGAGGTCGCGTACCAGGCCAGCACGTCGCGGTCGAGCAGGTTCCAGCGTTCCCTGGGCTCGACCCAGCTGCCGATCTTGGGCCGCGACGCAAGCAGGCTCTTGGCCATCAGCATCTTGATGGCCTCGCGCACCGCCGAACGGCTGACGTTGAACGTTTCCGACCATTTGGCTTCATTGGGCAGGATGGTACCCGGCGGATAGTCGCCACGGACGATCCGGAGGCCGATTTCACCGGCCAGCGAGGCATGCACGCTCGATCCGGGGTTCCACGCCATTTCAGGCCGGCGAACAGTAGCGGCGGGCGGGCTGGGCGGCGCTTCGAGCCCAGCGGATCGCTTTCTAGACTTGTCGTCCGGCATCTTCGTTCCGGCGTCGGCGATCTTGTCTGGAAGCCGTCCGGATTGTCCGTGCCCGCCATTGTCCATGCCGAACGGCAAGACGCACGAGCCCGACAAGCCGGAGCCTCTGCCCCGACAATGCTGCCTGTCCTTGTCACTGAGGGAGTTGACGGGGCGCCCGGAAAGGACGCCCCGGTATCGCAAATTACTTCTGGATGCAGGTATCGACCGTGTCCTTGGTGCATTCGTCCAGGCCGGTGAACACCGGATCGTCGACCTTCTTGCCTTCGATCAGGTCGATCATCACCGTCGGCGCCTTGTAGCCCATTTCGAAGGGCCGCTGGCCGACCAGCGCGGTGACGAGGCCATCCCTGGCGATCGCCACCTCGTCGCCGATCGTGTCGGCGGCGCCGATGACGAAGTCGTTCTTGGCCAGCCGGTCCTTGAGCGGTCCGACCAGATCGCGGTAGGGCTGCGGCGCGCCGAACAGCGGCCAGCCACCCATAATGCCGAACGCATCGAGCTTGGGGTTGGCGGCGAGGATGTCGGTCATCGCCTGCACGCCCTTGGCGCCGTCGTCATTGGTGAACACCGGACAGCCGGCGACTTCCGTCCAGCCGCCCTCGCCGGCCAATGCCGTGAGGCCTTCCTTGCCCGTCAGCGCGTCGCGCATGCCTTGCGCGCGGCGCAGGATGTTGTCGGCCGCCGGATTGCCCTCGATGGTGCAGATCGTGCCGCCATTCGGCTTGGCCTTCTTGATGTACTCGCCGATCTTCTTGCCCATCAGATAGTTGTCGGTACCGAGATAGGTCTTGCGCAGGGCCGCGTCTTCCTTGGCAAGGTCGGCATCGACGGTCATGATCGGGATCGACGGATTGGCGCTCTTGATCGTCTGCGCGATCAAAGGCGCGTTGGACGGCGAAATCGCCATCGCCACCGTGTCGGGCTTGCTCAGCATGTCCTGGACGATCTGTGCCTCGCCGGCCTCGTCGGAAGTCGACGCCGGACCGGTGTAGAAGCATTCATATTCCGAGCTGGCGTTTTCCTTGTTCCACTTCTCGCAGCCCTGGTGGATGGCCTCGAAGAACGGATTGTCGAGACCTTTCACCACGATGACGAGCTGCTTCTTGGCCAAGGCCGGCCCGGCACCCAGCGCCATGGCGGCGACGGCGGCGAGCAATACTGTTTTCCTCATGTCAATCCTCCCTTTAAAACAGACGGACACGGCGTGCCCGCCACACACACAAACCGCCCGTATGCGAGATGGCAGAGCCAATGCTCGTGCCGCCAGGCAAGGCCGGTAAGCATTTTCAGATGCGGCCGGACCGGCAACGTGCCGTAACGGCCGATAACCTCCCACCGGTCCCTCCGCGGCAATGGCCTGGGGCCGGAAATCTTTCTCCGACCATCAACTAATAACGGCGCGACGCCAACGTCAATTGCTATTTGTCCTACAAAACGGATTTTTCGGAACCGCATGCTCTTATTCGTCTGACAAATAGCACATTTCGACAATTGACGCCCGCGCGGGCATTCGCGTAAATGCCGAAGATCGTTGCCTCCGGGAGGAATGGGGAGCACGATAGAGGAGCCGCGGCCTGGAAAAGGCATGCGGCAAGGCATGGGGAGGCATGGCTGGTGGCGGTTCTCGAACTCACCAACATCTCGAAGCATTTTGGCGCCATCCAGGCTGTCAACGACGTGTCGCTGTCGATCGAACCCGGCCAGGTCGTCGGGCTGATGGGCGACAATGGCGCGGGCAAGTCGACGCTGGTCAAGATGATCGCCGGTAATTTCCACCCGAGCCATGGCACCATGCGCATGGACGACAAGGAATTGGTCCTGAACAAGCCGGCGGAAGCCCGCCAGCACGGCATCGAGATCGTCCACCAGGATCTTGCGCTCTGCAACAATCTGACGGCCGCCGCCAATGTCTATCTCGGCCGCGAGCTGCGGCGCGGCGTCGGCCCATTCCGCATCCTCGATTATGCGGCCATGTACAAGCGGGCCGGCCAGCTCTTCGCCGAGCTGAAGTCCGAGACCCGCCCGCGCGATCTCGTCAAGCAGATGTCGGGCGGCCAGCGCCAGGCGGTTGCGATCGCCCGCACCATGCTGTCGCAGGCCAAGATCGTGCTGATGGACGAACCGACGGCGGCGATCTCGGTCAGGCAAGTGGCCGAAGTGCTCAACCTGATCCGCCATCTGCGCGACCAAGGCATAGCGGTGGTGCTGATCAGCCACCGCATGCCCGACGTGTTCGACGTCGCCGACCGCGTCATCGTCATGCGGCGGGGACGCAAGGTCGCCGACAAGGCAATCGCCTCGAGCTCGCCCGAGGAGGTCACCGGGCTCATCACCGGCGCCATCGAGCAGGTCTCGTGAGCGCGGCTAATCCGGATTTCACCAGGCTGGCGTGCCTCGCCGCCGGCAGGAAAGGTCGATAATGGCAGTCACCCTTGATCAGACGATCGCGCAGAAGCAGCATACTTTCCTGTCGCGGCTGTTCTCCACCCAGACCTTCTGGGTGGTGATCGCCGTCATCCTCGCCTGCATCTTCCTGTCGTTCGCCACCGACGCCTTCGCAACATCGAAGAACCTCTACAACATCACCCGCAACGTCACCTTCGTCGCCATCGTCGCGCTCGGCATGACTTTCGTCATCATCACCGGCGGTATCGACCTGTCGGTCGGCTCGGTGCTGTGCCTGTCGTCGATGGTGCTGGCGGTAACCATGCATGCCGGTTACTCGATCGAAATCGGCATCCTGGCCTCGATCGCCACCGCGCTCGCCATCGGCGCCTTCAACGGCATATTTATCGCCTATCTCGGCTTTCCACCCTTCGTGGTGACGCTCGGCATGCTGTCGATCGCGCGCAGCCTTGCCATGGTCGCCTCCAACAACACCGTCGTCTTCCAGTTCGGACCGGATCACCAGAAGCTTCTCGCACTCGGCGGCGGCGCCTGGGTGTTCGGCATCGCCAATCCGGTGCTCTACATGATCATCCTGGCGCTGATCACCGGCTTCATCCTGCGCTGGACCAAGTTCGGCCGGCACATCTTCGCCATTGGCGGCAATGAGCACGCGGCGACGCTGACCGGCGTCCCGGTGAAGCAGATCAAGGTCGCCGTCTACATGATCTCGGCGCTATCGGCCGGCATTGCCGGCATCATCCAGACCGGTTGGCTTGGCGCCGTCACCACCAATCTCGGCAACGGCATGGAACTGCAGGTGATCGCCGCCACCGTCATCGGCGGCGCCGACCTCGCCGGCGGTGTCGGCACCGCCTTCGGCGCCATTGTCGGCGCGGCGTTGATCGAGGTGATCCGCAACAGCCTCGGCCTGCTCGGCATCAACGCCTTCTGGCAAGGGACTTTCATCGGCGGCGCCATCCTGCTGGCGGTATTGTTCGACCGCATCCGCAATTTCAGGCGCAGCGACTGAGAGCCCGAAGCGCTATTCGTTCTGGTTCCTATCGCTCAGTCTGAAAATCGGCTGAAGCCGAGAGCCCTGGGGACCGGCCAACGGCCTACACCTTGACGGATGCCGAAAACCGGCCGCACAATCCCCCTGCAGGCGAAGGGAGGCCAGTCGCTTGCGGGAGGATATACCCATGACGGAAGCGATCAGGCTCTACTGGGGCCGGTTCGGACATGTTTCTGTCCTGAATGTCGCGAGCGACTTCGTCACCCATGCCCATGTCGAGGCGCATCTGATCATCTGGCTCGAAGGCACCGCCGGCGAGATGACCATCGGCCGCGAGACCGTCCGGCTCGGCCCAGGTACCGCCGCCGGCATCAATTCGCTGCAGCCGCATAGCCACGTCCTGTCCCAGGACGGCCGGCCGGGTCTGTTCCTGGCCTTCTACATCGACCCGGACTGGGCCCGCCGCCGCCGCGACTTGCCATCCAGCGCGCCGTTGTTTTCGCAGGCGGCGATCGCGCTCGAGCCGTGGCTGCACCAGGCCGCGGCCAGCCTGCTCGACCATCTCACCGACAATGAAAGCGTCGACGACATCGCCAATTACGAGATCGAGCGCTTTATCGACTCCGTGCTCGATGCCGCCGACGCCTCGGCCCCGCAGGAGGCGCGCGGCCGCATCAACACCATGCAGGATTTCCGCGTCCGCAAGGCGATCCAGTTGATGAAAGCCAATGTCTGCGAGCGCATCTCGTTCGACGATGTGGCGCGTGCCGTCGGCCTGTCCAGGCCGCATTTCTTCTCTTTGTTCAAGGAACAGACCAATCTGACGCCCAATGTCTACTGGAACACGCTGCGCATGGAGGAAGCGGTGCGGCAGTTGCAGTGGTCGCGGGAGCCGTTGATCTCCGTCGCCTGCAATCTCGGCTTCACCACGCAGGGCAATTTCTCGCGCTTCTTCCGCGACCATGTCGGCGTGCCGCCGACGCTCTACCGCGAGGCCGCGCGGGCAATGGCCTGAGCCGGCGGCCCCTGTTTTTCAGACTGGTTGATACACGCTCAAGACGCATTGATAAGCGCCGCCCGCTCAGGGGCCCTACCCTTGCCGCAACGATCATTGGCAAGGGAACATCATATGCCCAAAGTCACCATCTCCAGCGTCATCGACGCGCCGGTCGAAAAGGTCTGGGCGCGCATACGCGACTTCAACGACCTGCCGGGATGGCATCCACGCATGGTCGAAAGCCATATCGAGGACGGCAAGGACGCCAGTACGATCGGCTGCGTGCGCAACTTCCAGCTCGCCAGCGGCGCGCGGCTGCGCGAACAACTGCTCGACTTTTCCGATGACGATTTCCTCGTCAGCTATTCCATCCTGGAAACGCCGCAGCCGCTCACCAATCACAAGGCGACGCTGCAACTCCGGCGCGTCACCGACGGCGACCGCACCTATGCCGAATGGACCGCCAGCTTCGACGCCGCCCCCGAGGAGGCGGACAAGCTGGCCGAAGGCATGGGAACCAATGTTTTTCAAGGCGGCTTCAATGCCCTGAAAAACCATTTCGCCGGTCAGAGCTGAAGGAGCGGGCCATGGCGCTGGCACTGCAGACTTTTGCCACGGTAAAGGACGCCAATGGCGCGCTGAAGGCCGCAGGCACGCGCTACCTCGGCGGCGGTACACTCGTGGTCCGCGCGGCCAATGAAGGCGACGTCTCGGTCTCCGGCCTTGTCATGTCGACCGACCCGGCCCTGTCGGCCATCGACGTCGGCGGCGGCAAGGTCCGCATCGGCGCCTCGGTGACCATGGCTGAGCTCGCCCGCCATCCGGAACTCGGCTCGGTGGCCAAGGCCGCGCGCGCCGTCGGCGGGCCGGCGATCCGCAACATGGCGACCGTCGGCGGCAATCTGTTCGCGCCAGCGCCCTATGGCGATTTCGCCGTCGCCCTGCTGGCGCTCGATGCAGCGGTCGGCACTGATGACGGTGAACGCCCCATCGAGACCTTCCTGGCCGGACGGGGCGACAGTCGCGCCATCGTCACATCGGTGAGCTTGACGCTTCCGAGGGCCGACAGCTTCCGCTTCCTCAAAGTGTCGCGGGTCAAGCCCAAGGGCGTCTCGGTGCTGAGCATCGCCGTCGTTCTGGAACAGGCCGGGGACGGGACCGTGTCCTCGGCGCGGATCGCGCTCGGCTGCATGGCCGATCGGCCGGTGCGCGCCAAGGCAGCGGAAAAAGCGCTGATCGGCAGGATGCTCGACCCGGATGGCATAGCACCGGCGCTGGCCGCCGCGGGTGAAGGCACCGCGCCGATCACCGATCCAATCGCCAGCGCCTGGTATCGCGCCGAGGTGCTGCCGGTCCATCTTGGCCGGCTGCTGCTTGGGTTGGCCTGAAAACACGTCGGGGGGCGCGCGCTTGCCCCGCGGGGCAGGCGCGCAAGGAGGAAGAATGGCAAAGGTCCCGGTTCAATTCACGCTCAACGGCTCTGAAAAGGCCGAATTCATCGACAGCGGCACGACGCTGCTCAACGCCCTGCGCGACAAGATCGGCGACACCTCGCCGAAGGGCGGCTGCCACCAGGGAACGTGCGGCGCCTGCTCCGTCATCGTCGACGGCGAACTCAGGCTGTCTTGCCTGACATTGGCCGAGACCTGCAACGGTGCCGCCATCACCACCACATCGGGCCTTGCCGAAGGCGGCGTGCTGCACCCGCTGCAACGCGCTTTTCTCGATGCATTCGCCACGCAATGCGGCTTCTGCACGCCGGGCATGATCATGGCGGCCAAGGTGCTGCTCGACCATACGCCCAATCCCAGCCGCGACGAGGTCGTCGAGGCGCTGTCGGGCAACATCTGCCGTTGCACCGGTTACGAGCCGATCATCCAGGCGGTGCTCACCGCCGCCCGTGCCAACTCGCAGAACGCGGCCTAGAGCCGGATGATTTCTGGTCGAACAGACCTGAAATCTGAATCCGGCTCTAAATCAAAGAGATAGAGCATGATGTCGCCCGAAAACCGCTTCACACTTTTCGGCATCATGCTCTGAAGGACCAAAACAATGGAACTGCGCAAGAGCTACTTCGCCGATGTCCGCAAGGACGATCTGCACGAGATCGGCCAGGCCCGGCCACGCTCGGATTCGCCTGGCCATGTCACCGGCAAGACCGCCTTTTTCGCCGACCGCAATTTCCCCGGCATGCTGCACCTGAAGATGGTGCGCAGTCCGCACCACCATGCCCGCATCCGCTCGATCGACACATCGGAGGCCGAGAAGCATCCGGGCGTGGTCAAGGTGCTGACGGCCAAGGACGTGCCGCACAATGTCTACACCATCCTGATCCTGATCCAGGTCGGACCCGAGGATGAGACGGTGCTGGCCGACGGCAAGGTGCGCTGGAAGGGCGAGGCCGTGGTGGCTGTGCTGGCCGAAACCGAGCGGGCCGCCCAGGAAGCCGCCGCCAAGGTCAAGGTCGACTACGAAGTGCTGCCGGCGGTCTTCGACATGGAGGAGGCGCTGAAGCCCGGCGCGCCGATCGTCAACGAATATCACGGCCAGAATTATTACCTCTATGACAGCGGCGAGTGCCGCAAGGTGCGCTTCGGCGATGTCGAGGCGGGCTTTGCCGAGGCCGATCACGTGCTGGAGCAAAGCTATCAATCTTCCCCCATCGAACACGCGCCGACAGAGACCACCGGCTGTATCGTCGTGCCAGAGGGCAATGACCGCTTCACCTGCCACACCAACACGCAGGCGATGTTCTTCACCTTGGACAACACTTCGATCATCCTGCAGATGCCGGGCTCGAAGCTGCATTTCGTCGGCGGCACGGTCGGCGGCGGTTTCGGCGGCAAGGTCGACGTCATCGTCGAGCCGATCGCTATCCTCGGCGCGAAATTAACCGGACGACCGGTCTGTTTTGTCTACAGCCGCGAGGAGGAGATGCAGATTTCGTCGCCGCGCGCGGCCGAAAAGGTCGTCATCAAGGACGGCGTCATGAAGGACGGACGCATCGTCGCCCGAAAGGTCACCGGCTATACCGATGCCGGCGCCTATTCGCGCCACTCGCCCTATGGCGCGCAGAAGGGTGCGGGCCATTATCCCGGCCCCTACACCATCCCCAATGTCTGGATCGACACCTACTGCGTCTACACCAACCGCACGCCATCCTCGGCCATGCGCGGCTTCGGCGTCACCATCGGCGACTTCGCGCTGGAGGTGCAGATGGACAAGCTGGCGCGGCTGATCGGCATGGACCCGCTCGAATTCCGCTTCATCAACGCCTATCGCGACGGCGACATGAAGGCGCATCGCCAGCCGACGGAGGGGGCAGCGCTGATCGAGTGCATGCAGGAAGCCTCGCGCGCCGCCAACTGGCCGGTGGCTGAGAAATACATGGCGATGTCCTCCTACGTGAAGGGAACCTGAGATGGCGATCAGGCGCGGACGCGGCGTTGCCGCGATCAACTATCCCACCGGCATGAACCTCGGCGGCGACCCGACCCAGGCGCTGGTGCATTCGACCCCGACCGGCAATTTCATGGTGACGCTGTCCAGCGTGGATCTCGGCCAGGGCATGAAGCAGATCATGGCGCAGATCTGCGCCGAGACGATCGGCGTGCCGACCGACCGTGTCGTCGTCGACACCGCCGACACCGATACCGGCCCGCACTGCATGGGCACCTTCGCCTCGCGCGGCACCCACCGCGCCGGCAATGCCGTCATCCAGGCCGCCAAGGAAGCGCGTCAGGTGATGCTGGAAGTGGCGGCCGAAGAGCTGGAAGTGAATGCTTCCGACCTCGAAACCGATGGCCAGGGCAACATACTGGTCAAGGGTGCGCCGCAAAAGTCGATCTCGATTTTCGACGTCGCGCTGTCGGCGCATTTCAAGCGCGGCCGCTCCATATCAGGGCGCGGCATGTTCCTGATCCCGCGCTCCTATCCGGAGAAGGAAACCGGTGCGATGAAGCCGTCGACCTGCTACGCGCATGCCTGCACGGTCGCGGAAGTCGAGGTCGACGACGAGACCGGCGAAGTGACCGTGCTCACCGTGAAGAACGTCTTCGAGATCGGCCGCGCGCTGAACCCGAAAATGGTCGAGCAACAGCTCGTCGGCGGCTCCTGGATGGGCATCAGCCACGCTCTCTACGAGACGACCGAGCCTTACTATCCCAACCGCGACCATGGCGGCACCGACTTCAACCAGTACCTGATGCCCGGCCCCGGCGACCTCGCCGAAACCGAAATCATCGTCCTGGAGCGGCCGTCCGCCGACGGACCTTATGGCGCCAAGGGTCCGGGCGAAATGTGCGCCAACCCGCAGATCCCCGCTGTCGCCAACGCCGTCTTCGACGCCGTCGGCGTGCGCATCGACACGCTGCCGATCACGCCCGAGCGCATTTTGCGCGCGCTGAAGGCGCAAGCGAACTGAGTGCCCGAAATGCCTGATGTCAACGAGGCTGTCGCGACGTCACCGGAGGCGGTGGCTCAGCATCTTGCCGCCTCGCGCTATCTCGCCGACGACAGCCTCGCCACCGCCATCTTTCTCGCCATCCGGCTGGGCAAGCCGCTGCTGCTCGAAGGCGCGCCGGGCGTCGGCAAGACGGAAGCGGCCAAGGCGATCGCCCAACTGCTCGGCCGCGATCTGGTGCGGCTGCAATGCTATGAAGGCATCGACGCCGCGCACGCGCTCTACGAATGGAATTATCAGCGCCAGCTGCTCGCCATCCGCCATGCCGGCGAGCAAGAGATCGACATCTATGACGACCGTTTCCTGATTGCCCGGCCGCTGCTGCAGGTGCTGAAGGCGCCGCGGCAGCGCGTGCTGCTGGTCGACGAGATCGACCGTTCCGACCATGAGTTCGAAGCGCTGCTTCTCGAATTCCTCTCCGATTTCCAGATCAGCATTCCCGAGCGCGGCACGATCCGCGCCGAGGCACAGCCGATCGTCATCCTGACGTCGAACCGCACCCGCGAACTTGCCGAGGCGCTGCGCCGCCGCTGCGTCTATCACTGGATCGGCTATCCCGACGCCGAGCGCGAGGCCGCGATCATCATGCTGCGCGCCGGCGATGTGGCTGAAGACACCGCGCGTGCCGTGGCGGCGGCGGTACAGACCATCCGTGCCCGCCCGCTGGCCAAGCCGCCGGGTATCGCCGAGGCGGTCGAATGGGCCAATGCCGCGACCATCCTCGAAAAAGGCGGCAGCCCCTGGCCGGAAGCCTTCCGCCGCGCCATCGGCGTGCTGATCAAGGACGAGGAAGACCTTTCCTACATCGCGCCGGAGCTTGGCCGGATTGTCGAGGAGGCGCTGGGGTGAGCCGGGACCTCATTGGGCAACGCTGGCGGGACAGCGCCCCCCTCTGTCCTGCCGGACATCTCCCCCTCAAGGGGGGAGATCGGCTGTCATCCCGGCTTTCGCTAATTCGCGACATCGCGGAACCAGGCGAAGCATCGAAGCTGCCAATCTCCCCCCTAGAGGGGGAGATGTCCGGCAGGACAGAGGGGGGCGCCACGAAATGATGCGGGAAACAAGCTTGCCCCGCGCCGCGGCTGCCTTCCTCGGCTTCGCCCGGTTGCTGCGCCGCTACGGTTTCGCCATTGCCCCCGAACAAGTCTCCAACTTCATGCAAGCCGTGACCCTGCTCGGCCCCCGCTCGATGGCCGATATCCGCGAGGCCGCCCTTGCCACGCTGGCGCCGCCACCGGATCGCCGCGACGAGTTCGAGGCTCATTTCCAAAGCTATTTCCATGGCAACACATCAGCCGTGGTCGAAGGCGAAGCCGACGAGGAGACCCGCATCAAGGATGATGGCGGCGCCGACGACGAGCGGATCGACGCCGAGCACAGTCAAGAAGGTGGCGAACTGTCCTCGGCGCTGGAGCAGCTAAGCACCCGCGACTTCCGGCGCGACGACGGCAGGCTGGTCGCCTTTCAACGCAAGCTTTCCGCTGCCCTGCCCGCGCGCCGCTCCTTCCGCACGGTGCGTACCCATTCGCGCGGCAAGCTCGACCTGCGCCGATCGCTGCGCGAAATCGTCAGTGCCGATGGCGATGTCCCCTCGCCGCTGCTGCGCCGCCGCCAGACCGTGCCGCGCAAGCTGCTGATCCTCATCGACGTCTCGGGCTCGATGAAGCTGCACACGGCGGACTATCTCAAGTTGGCGCATGCCGCCGTGCAGGGTGCTGACCGGGCGGAAATCTTCACCTTCGGCACGCGGCTGACCCGCATCACGGCCGCGTTGCGCCTCCGCGACCGCGATCAGGCGCTGGCGCGCGCCGCCGCGCAGGTCGACGACTGGGACGGCGGCACCCGTATGGGGCCGACACTGCTCGCCTTCCTCTCGGTGCCGCGCTTCTCGTCCTTCGCGCGCGGCGCGGCCGTCGTCATCCTGTCCGACGCGCTGGAGCGCGGCGGCCATGCCGAACTGGAAACGGCCATCCGCCGGCTGAGCGCCCGCGCCTTCCGGCTGTCGCTGGCGACCCCTTTGGCCGGCGACCCTCGCTTCCGGCCGGAAACCGCCGCGCTCAGCGCCATCCTGCCAGTGCTCGACGATCTGGTCGACGGTTCGTCACTTGCCGGTCTCACCGATTTCATCCTGTCGCTTGCCCGCCCTGCCCCGGCGGCTGCGACACTCTGGAAAAGGGTATCCTGATGCAGAAAGCCATCGACGCGCATTTCCACATCTGGCGCCAGCAGGACCAGCCCTGGCTGGTCGGGCCGATGGTGCCGCGCATCTTCGGCCCCTACGAGCCGATCCGCCGCGATTATCCGATCGAGGAGTTTCTCGCCGACCAGCAAGGTTCTGGCGTCGAGAAGGCCGTCTATGTCCAGACCAATTGGGCCAAGGAGGATTTCGAGAAGGAAGTCGCCTTCCTGCAGAAGACGGCTGACGAGACCGGCTGGCCGCACGCCATTGTCGGCTATGCCGACATGACGGTCGACGATGTCAGGCCGCAGATCGATCGGCTGATGAAATACAGGCTGCTGCGCGGCGTGCGCATGCAACTGCACTGGCACGAGACGCCAGCCTTCCGCTTCGCTGCCTCGGCCGATCAGGTCATCGATCCGAAGGTGCGCGCCAATGTGGCGAGGCTGAAGGATTACGGACTATCATTCGACCTGCAGTTGTTCCCCGCCCAGATGAAGGACGGACTGACGCTGGTCGGCGAAAACCCGCAAACCAATTTCATTCTCACCCATGCCGGCATGCTGACCGGCATGGAACCGGAAACCACAGAGGCCTGGAAGGCCGGCCTGCGCATGCTGTCAGCGGCACCGAATTTCCATGCCAAGCTCTCTGGCCTCGGCACCTTCGTCCACCGCAACGACCCGGCGCTGATCGCCTATATCGTCGACAACGCAATCGAAATATTGGGCGCCGATCACCTGATGTTCGGCTCGAATTTTCCCATCGAGAAACTATGGACCAGCCACGCCGAGCTGATCAAGGCGCACCGCGATGCCGTGACCAGACATGGCGCGGCCGCCGAGGCGGATATCTTCTGGAACACGGCTGAGCGGATCTACCGGCCCTGAACCGGGCTTACGGCTTTCGCTGAAGTGCGGAATTCCGCTCTTATTTCCATACAAGAGCGGAATTCCGCTTGACATCTTTCTGATGATAAAATATGCGTAATCCCGCTTCTTTAAAAAGCGGAAAAGCGCATGCCTCAGTCGATTTTTCAATCCCTTGGAGCTCAAATCAAGGAAGCCAGGCAGCGTCGGCAATTAACACAGCCAGCTCTTGCCGAACGACTGGGGCGGGACCGTGCACGTATTTCCGAGCTGGAACGCGACCTTGCCAAAGAGCGCATCGGACGAGACAGGCTCTCCCTGCTGGTCGATATCTGTGACGCTCTTGACCTGACGCCATTGCTTGTACCCAATTCCAAGCTTGCCGCCGCACGCGAATTGATTTCCTCCAAGAGGGTGGAGCGGGAGACATCATCCGGCCAATCCACCGCTTTCGAAGACGTGTTCGTCGACCTGTCCGATGACGGGGACAAGTAATGGTGGAGTCAGCCGCGGTTCTGGGTGTGTATCTTTTGGATCGGCACGGCAAAAGAATCCGCGTGGGAACCCTGACGCGCGACCGCGACAGAGCCACCACCTTCGTGGTCGACGAGGCCTATCTGAGAAATCCGGATCGACCCATTCTCAGCCTCGCCTGGGTGGTGCCGGGTGACGAAGAAGCCACACGGGCACGGCTTGCGGCGCGCGGCGACAAGATAGGCCTTCACGGCTATTTGCCCCCGTGGTTTTCCGGACTGCTCCCCGAAGGGGCCCTACGCGACCTGGTTATGACTGAGATGGGACCAGGAAATCATGACCAATTCGATTTGCTGACACGACTTGGTGCGGATTTGCCAGGCGCGGTTCTAGCCACGCCGGAAACTGGGCCATCCGCTTCGGCCGGGCCGCTTCGTCTCGAAAATGCTCAAGGCATTGATCTCGTGCGCCCAGAGGGTGTTGTGAAATTCTCACTCGCTGGCGTGCAGCTGAAATTCGGCGCCCTGGCTATAGGCGACCGTCTCACTGTCCCGGCGAGGGCCGGAGAAAGTCGCTGTATATTGAAGGTGCCTACCCCTCGATATCCTGGTTTGCCAGAGGCGGAATTTGCCGCCATGACCCTTTCGCGGATGATTGGCGTCAACACAGCGGATTGTCGCCTCATCCCAACCAGCGCCATCGAATCCATTCCGGCGTCCTTTCTCGAAGGCGGCAAGCAGGCCTTCGTTGCCGATCGTTTCGACCGGCCAGGTGAAGAACAGCGCATCCATATGGAAGATGCGGCCCAGATCGTTGGGGCCACTGGAGAGCGTAAATATACGATGGCCACCTACGAAACCATCCTCAACATTATCCGCCGCTTCAGCACCGACTGGCGGGCCGACGTTATGGAGGGATTTCGCCGGATCGTTGCCGACGTCCTGATCGGAAACGGAGACGATCATCTCAAGAACTGGTCATTCTGGTTTCCCGACAATCGCGAGATAAGACTTTCGCCGGCTTACGATATTGTTCCGACCATTTTCTATGCACCCAATGACGATCTGGCACTTCGGTTTGCAGGTACACACGCATTCGCGAATGTCACCTTCAAACGGTTTCGGCGTGTTGCCGAATTCCTGAAGCTCGACCCCGACTGGATCGAGAGGGACATGAAAGCTGTCGTCAAGAAAGCTCTCGAGCTATGGCCCAGAGCATGTTTTGATCTCCTGGAGCAAACGCGGGCCAATCAAATCGTCAACCGCTTGGACACACTTGCCCTGGTGCAGGAGACAAGACGGTAGGCGCCAAATCAGCTTTTCATCTCGAATTCAGGATCGACCAGGATCTGCATCAGCCTCACCAAGTGGTTGCCTTGTCATGCCAGTCTATAATCGGCACCAGTTCGCCATACTCACGTCGGTCATGCCCTTGGGTACAGCCGCGCCGCACTGGCGCGGCCGCACCATGCCATCCCCTCACTGCGTCGGCAGCATGCCTTCGACGTCGCTTGCCGCGTCGGCGAGCGCTTCCTTGGGCGTTGCCGACTGGTCGACGATCCGCGACAGATTGTCGACGATGGTCTGCGTCACCTTCACACCGTTGGTGCCGGGGAAAGCATACCACGGAACCATCAGCGGCATCTGGCTGAGGCCGGCCTGGAACAGCGGGTTCTTCTTGTAGAAATCGCCGAGATATTCCGGCGACTTCGCCGCCAGTTCATTGTTGGGGACATAGCCCGTGCCGGGCACAACGACAGACGCGCCATAAGGACCGGCGGCGAACTTCGCGAACTTCCAGGCGGCGTCCTGCTTGGCGGCGTCCTTGGTCAGGATGACCACGGCGTTGCCGCCGGTCGGCAGATGGCCGTTGACCGGGTCGATCAGCGGGATCTTGGCCGTGCGCAGCGGGAACTTGTCGCCGACATTCTTGATGGTATTGACCAGCGCGCCGGTGGTCTGGAATTCGAAGCCGACCTTGCCGGCCGCGAAAGCCTGCTCGCCAGCCGGCTTGGTGAAGACCGGCATGCCGCCCTCCTTCACCATCCGCTCCAGGATCTCCATCGCCTTCTCGCCTTCCGGCCCGTTGAAGGCTACCTTGCTTTCATCTTCGTTCAGCATCTTGCCGCCGGCGCCGAACAGCAGCGCCGAAAACATCCAATCGTCGCCCTGCCAGCGGAAGTCGATGCCGTCGACGCCATTGCCGAGCGCCTTGATCTTGCCGCCGAGCGCGATCACCTCATCCCAGGTCTTGGGCGGATTGTCCGGGTCGCCGCCGGCGGCCTTCACCAGGTCGGCATTGTAATACATGATCGGGTTCGAGGTGGCGAAGGCAAGGCCGACCTGCTTGCCGTTGACCTGCGCCAGCTTCAGGATGGTGTCGGAGAAGCCGAGCTCCGCCATGTTGCCTTCCTTCTTGACCAATGGGCCAAGATCGACGGCAACGTCGCGCTCGTTGAGCATGCGCAGGCGATTGAGGCCGATAAAGGTGATGTCGGGCATCTCGTCGGTGCCGGCCTGGCGAAGGATGGTCTGGATGCCCTCCTCATAGGTCGCCGACGGGCTGGCGAACTGGATCTTGATGTCGGGATTTTCTTCCATGAACTTCTTCGAGATCGTGTCCATCACGTTCTTGAAGAAGCCGGGCATCGGATAATGAACTGTCAGCGTCGTCTCGGCATAGGCCGGAAGGGCCGCCGCAAGCGACACCGCCGCCGCGGCGAAAATCCTGGAAAAATGCTTCATTGCTCGTGCTCCTTTTTGGCCAGTCAGTTGTTGGCCCAGTCAGTTGTTGGCCCAGTCAGTTGTTGGCAAGCTCAGCCTTTGAGGCCGGTCATGGTGATGCCCTCGACGAAGCGCTTCTGTGCGAACAGGAAGGCGACGACGAGTGGAAGGGTGATGATCATCGTGGCGGCCATCAGCGCGCCGTAGTCGTCGCCGGCCTCGGCGGCGCGGAAATACATCAGGCCGAGCGGCGGCGTGGCGTAGGCCTGCTTGCTGACCACGATCAGCGGCCAGTAGAGATCGTTCCAGTGCGCGACCACCGAGAAGATCGCGAAGGCGGTGACCGCCGGCCAGGCGTTGGGAACGATGACGCGGGCGACGATGCCGAGTTCGGACATGCCGTCGAGCCGCGCCGCGTGGATGAGATCGTCCGGCATGGCGCGGAAGAACTGCAGGAACATGAAGATTGCGAACACCGAAATGGTGAAGGGCGCGACCAGCGAGGTATAGCTGTTCAAGAGCGACATGCGGTCGAAGGCGACATAGAGCGGCAGCGCGGTGGCGTGGATCGGCACCAGCAGGCCGAGCATGACCAGCACCATCATCAATCGCGCGGCGCGGAATTTCAGCTTGGCCATGGCGTAGGCGCAGGGGATGGCGACCAGCACCTGGAAGAAGAAGATCAGGCCGCACACGATGACGCCATTCCACAGCAGCGTTGCCATCGGCACCTTGGCAAACGCCTTGGCGAAATTCTCGGCGAAGTAGAAGTGCTCGGGGATGAGCGACAGCGACGAGGTGAAGATGTCGCTCTGCGTCTTGCCCGCCGTCGAGATCATGAAGATGTAGGGCGCGAGGATCATCAGCGCGCCAAGCGAAAGCAGCGCGAAGCGGATGATGCGGCCGGCAGGCAGGCTGGTCATGTGTAATGCACCCGCCGGTCGAGCACGCGGTATTGGAGAAGCATCAGCACGACCAGGATCGCCAGGAAGACGACCGTCATCGCCGAGGCATAGCCGACGCGCAGATAGACGAAGCCTTCCTGGTAGATGGTGAACAGCAGCACTTCGGAGGCCTTGTTGGGGCCGCCATCGGTCAGCATCTTCACCGTCTCGAAAACCTTAACCGCATTGGTGATGCTGATGGTGACGACGAACAGCGTCGTTGGCCCGAGCATCGGCCAGGTGACCAGGAAGAACCGGTCGAGCGCCGATTTCGCGCCGTCGACATGAGCGGCGGCGTAAAGTTCGCGCGGGATCGCCGTCAGGCCGGCCAGGAACAGCACCATGTTGAAGCCGACCGACTGCCAGACGCCGATGATCGACAGACTGTAAAGCACGGTGTTCGAGGCGCCGAGCCAGTTCGGACCGGGAATGCCGACCAGCGCAAGCAACTCGTTGATCGGCCCGATCGTCGGATGGAAGAGATATTGCCAGACGGTCGCCATGGCGACGATCAGCGACGCCACCGGCAGGAAATAGACGGTGCGGAAGAAGCCGCGCGCACGCGGTTCGCCTTCGATCAGCAGGGCGACGCCGAGACCGAGGATGATCGAGACCGGTGCGACGATCGCCGTATAGACCGATGTGTTCCACAATGATTTGCGAAAGGTTCGATCGGTGATCAGATGGGCGTAGTTCTCGAAGCCGACCAGGCGGAATTTGCCATAGCCGAGTTCGAAATCGGTGAAGCCGAGGAAGATGACGGCAGCCACCGGCAACAGCACGAACAGCAGCAACAGCACGATCGCCGGAGCCGCCAGCAACCAGGCGGTACGGTCCTCGCTGCGCCTGTGAAATGCCGCGACGCTGGAGACATTACCCGCCAGCGCGATGCTAGACATAGGCCGGCTCCTGCCGTGCCGGCGCGGCACTTGCCGTACGCAGCCGCCGTCCCTCCGGCCCGAAGACCATGGCCTGTTCAGGGGACAGAAGGATACCCACCGGCATTCCCGCAATCAGGTCCCTCGCCTCATGCGGTGCGAGCTTGGCGATGACGGTGTCGCCGGACGCGTCGAGCCGGCAATGGGCAATGACTTCCGACCCGAGGAATTCGAGGCGCTCCAGCCGCCCGGCAAGTCCGCCCCGCCCGTTGGGCGAAAGTTTGACGAATTCAGGCCGGATGCCGAGGCTGATCGGGCCGTTCGCCACCTTCTCCAGCAGGGCAAGCCGGATGCCTTGGAAATCGACACGGCCGGCGTCGGCGGCCGCTGGCAGGACGTTGATCCTCGGCTGGCCGACGAAACGGGCGACCTCGATATGGGCGGGATCGTTGTAGATCGCCTCGGGCGCGGCGAGTTGCAGCAGATTGCCGCCGATCATGACAGCCACGCGGTCGGCCATCGACAGCGCTTCGGCCTGGTCATGCGTCACATAGAGCGTCGGCACGCCGGCGCGGCGGTGCAGTTCGACGATCTCGCCGCGCGCATGGACGCGCAGATTGGCATCGAGGTTGGACAGCGGTTCGTCCATCAGGAAGATCGAGGGATGGCGCACCATGGCACGGGCCAAGGCCACGCGCTGCCGCTGCCCACCCGACATCTGACCAGGCCTCCGGTCGAGCAGATGGTCGATCTTGAGCACGGTCGCCATCTCGCGCACATCCCGCGAAATGCCGGCGCGGATCTCTTTCTGTCCTGGCAGGAACGAACCGACCAGCGGCAGGCGCTGCGTCCGGCTCAACCGCTTCATGGCCAAGGGAACCGCGATGTTCTGGCCGGCCGTCAGATGCGGGTAGAGTGCATAGGACTGGAACACCATGGCGATGTTGCGGTCTGCCGCCGCGACCGCCGACATGTCCCTGCCGCCGACGAAGATCTCGCCGCTGTCGGCATGATCGAGCCCGGCGAGAATGCGCAGCAAGGTGCTCTTGCCGCAGCCCGAGGGACCGACCAGGGCGATGAACTCGCCCGCTTCGACATCGAGGCTGACACCGTTCAGAATGGCGTTGCCACCGAAGGACTTCTTCAAGTCGCGAAGCGAGAGCGCGCTCATGATGCGACTTTCTTGCGGACCTTGTGCGCCTCGTGCGGGTAAACCTCCTCGACCACGTCATCGAGGACGTGCACGGTCATGCCGGGGATGGCGACGATCTCGCTGGTGACGGTGTCGCCGAATTCATGCACGACTGCGCCAAGCAGCCGCTCGCCCGGCATGTCGCGCTCCATGTCGCCGACGACAAAGGCCGCCGACGGACCCCAGACCAGCGAAGTGTTTCGGTATTTGCCTTGCCATGCCCGGTGCAGGTGCCCGCTGGCGAACAGCGCGACATCGTGGTCCGCGATCAGGTCGTAGAGACGCCGGCGCTGTGCCGGGCGGATGCTCCAGTAACCGGTGTCGCCCTCGCCCGGCTCATCGATGAATAAGGGCTTATGGGCGAAAATGGCGATGCGTCGGCCGCTACGGCTTTCCAGCGCCGCGCGCAGCCATTCGAACTGGCTTTCGTCCTCGGCATCGTCAAAGCCCATCAACAGGCTGTCGAGCCCTATGAATCGCCAGTTTCCGGCGTCCTCCATCCAATAATCGGGACCGACCAGCCGGCGCCAGCGCTCAAGACGTTCCGCATTGACCGGCTGCAGCGAGCCGGGCAGATGGCCGACATCGTGATTGCCGGGCACGAGCAGCATCGGGACCGAGATTTCCCGCATCAGATCCATGCAGAAGCTGATGTCGTCGTCCTTGTCGGCGCCGTCAACGCTCAGATCGCCGGTATGGACGACGAGGTCAGCGCCGCTCTGCTCGATCCAGGCCGCGAGCGGCTGCCAATTGCCGTTGAAATGCGGCTTGGTCGGGCTGAAATGGGTATCGGTGATCTGGACGATTTTCATGCCGGCTCCACTGCGAGAGCCGGCTGCCGGAGAACCACCGGCGCGCAACTTCGCGTGGGGTCTCCTTAGTGCCGTTACATGTCACTTCCTTAACAGGCTGGGGACAAATGTTCGCGCCGCGCCGATGGGCCGGCTGGCCGCCGGTGCGGTTCAGCGTTTGATAGAATTTCCGAACCGCTCCAATCCTTCGTTTTTACGCAATTTCGGATGGAAAGCCGTAATGCGCCTTCCCGGAAATGGCTCTAGCTTTTCACCTCGAATTGCGGGTCGACCGGGATCTGCATCGCCGTCACCAGATGGTTGGTCTGGCCGGCGAGGCCGATGATCGACACCAATTCGCCATGCTGCGCGTCGGTCATGCCCTTGGCACGGGCGGCCGCCGTGTGCGAGTGGACACAGTAGGAGCAGCCATTGGCCGTCGACACCGCGATGTAGATCATCTCCTTGGTCAGCGGATCGATCGCGCTGTCGGCGACCATCACCACCTTCAACTGCTCCCAGATCCGCTTCAGCGCCGCCGGATCATTGGCCAGACCACGCCAGAAATTGTTGACGAAATCCGATTTGCGCGTTGCCCTGATGTCGTCGAACACCGCCTTCACCGCCGGGATTTTTTCGACCTCGGGATCGCTGAGGAGTCTTGTGGTGGCCATGGCGTTTCCTTTCGTTTCGATCGATGAATTAGGTCGTTGAATCAAGCTTGGAGCAAAGGCGGCTAACCAGCATTTCTGATCAGTTTTTGATGCGGGTTGGAACAGAACCGTGGAGATTCGCGGAGCCCCTTACCATTCCGTGACTTTCACGTAGAGCGCAGCGGAGCCAAATCCTGCACCGCAGCAGCACACCTGAGTCCCGGCATGGATCCTGGGGTCTGCGCCGCGTCGCTTCGCTCCTTGCTAGCCCCAGGATGACGAAGGGGCGGGCGTTTTCGCCAATTGCCAACGTGCATGTACCGCCAAGCCTCAGCGAATCTAATGCACCGCCGCATACATGATCTTCTCCTCCGTCGCCTCCGCCGGTGAAAACTCCTCGACGATGCGCCCTTGCCGGCAAACCAAAATGCGGTCCGACAGGTTCATGATTTCCGGCAGATAGGACGAGATCACCACCACGGCCAACCCTTCGTCGGCCAGCCGGTTGATGATCTGGTGGATCTCGGCGATCGCGCCGACATCGACGCCGCGCGTCGGCTCGTCGAAGATGACGATGCGCGGCTGCTGCACCAGCCCCTTGCCGATCACCACCTTCTGCTGGTTGCCGCCCGACAGCTCGACGACGCGCGCATTGTCGTTGATCGCCTTGATGTTGAGTGTTTTCGTCCATTCCGCCGAAAGCTGCCGCATCTCCTGCTGGTTGATCACCCAGGCCTTTTCACGGCCCGCCGCCAGCAGCCCGCCGAACAGGTTCTCGGCAATCCCCATCGTTTCGAAGATGCCCTCGCTCTTGCGATCCTCGGTGACATAGACGATGCCGTCGGCAACCGCTTCGCTCGGCACGAGGTACCGCACCGGCCTGTCGTTCAGTTCGATCGCGCCACCGCGCAGGAAATCACGCTTGTAGATGCCGGACACGATCTTGAACGTTTCGGTGCGGCCGGAGCCGATCAGGCCGAACACGCCAGTGATCTGGCCCTCGAAGATCGAGAACGAAGTGTTGCGCACGACATTGCTCATCGAAATGTCCTGCACCGACAGCACTTTCTTGCCGGCCTTGCGCAGCCTGGCCTCTTCGCGCTGACGATAGATCTGGCCCGACAGTGTGCGCCCGACCATGGCAGCGACGATCCTGTCGCGGTCGAAGGCCGAAGTGTCGTCGGTGATGACCAGTTCGCCGTCGCGCAGGATGGTGATGCGGTCGGCGATTGCGAGCGCCTCTTCCAGCGCGTGGCTGATGAAGACAATCGACACGCCGCTCGCCTTCAACCGGCGGATCAGCGCGAAGAAGTGCCGCTTTTCCTCCGGTGTCAGCGTCGCTGTCGGTTCGTCGAAGATGATGATCTCGGCATTGTGGTGCACCGCGCGCGCGATCTCGACCATCTGCCGCTTGGCCGCACCCAGTGTCGCCACCATGGCGTTGGGATCGACCGGAAAATTCAGCGACTGCAGGAACTGCTGTGCTGAAATATACGTGCCGCGCAGCCGGTTGAGGAATTTTTCGGTACCGAGATAGAGGTTCTGCGCCACCGTCATCGACGGCACCAGGCTGGTCTCCTGGAACACCATGGCAATGCCCGCCTCGAGCGCGGCGTGCGGCGAGGCGTAGGCGATCTCCCGGCCCTTGTGGAACATCTTGCCGGAGGTGGCGTCGACCACGCCGGCGATGATCTTGGTCAGTGTCGATTTTCCCGCACCGTTCTCGCCGAGCAGCGCATGGATTTCGCCCTTGCGCAGCTCGAAAGTGACGTTCTTCACCGCCGGCACGCCGCGGTAATTCTTGGTGACATTCTCCAGGCGAACGATCGGTTCCATCAGAAACCTCCCGAGGCAAGGTCGACGGCCAGCACGCAATCGCCGCCCTTCGAAGCGATCAACAGCCTGCCATCCCATTCCGCCACGCTGCAGATGCCATGGCGCGTGCCGTTGGCGCGGCTGTGCAAGCTGAATTGCGGCTGTATGTTTTGATCGAGCCTGACCACCAGCCCGTAGGAGCGGCTCGGCGACCACGGCTTGTGGATGCCCATGGTGCGGATGCCGCCGCATTGCAGCGGTTCGAGGAAGCTGCGGTTGGACGCCAGCGCCGGCGCGATCCAGTAGGCCGGCGGCACCTGGTCGATCATGTCCTGCCGATAGTACGTCTCCTGCAGCACGAATTCGATCAGCCGGTTGCGCGGCGCGAACAGGGTAAGCCATGCGCCGCCATCGGCGGCAGGCGCGAGCCGCGCGGGATAGCCGGGCAGATGCGTCAGCACGGTCGAGCGATTGCCGGTCGTGCCATCGAAACGGACAAGCTGATGGCGCCAGCTCTCGCTCACCAGCACATCTCCGCCGAGGGGATGGAGCCCATAAGGGAACGCGATGTCGCCCGCCAGCCTGCGGAACTCGCCGCCCGCCGCATCCCGTTTCCAAAGCGAACCGGACGCGCCCTTCTTCATCAGATCGGCCGCCCATTGCGACGGCGCGTGCTCGGCCGACCCGTTGGCCAGCCATAGCGTGCCGTCCTCGGCATAGGCGAGCGCGGTGATGCAGCTGACACCAGCCGGCAGCGCAACCTCCTTGCCTGATATCAGCAGCTTGCCGGTTTCCAACCCCACCGTCAGTTCACCCGACGGCGACAGAGCCAGCGCGGTGATTGGGGAAGGAAAGGTTTCGACAACCTTGATCTCGGTGCCGGCGGCAATCGCGTGGATGGCGTTGCCGCTGGAGGCCAGAAGGCGGCGATCGGCAACCAGCAGATTGTCCGGCTCGGTCAGTTCGGCGAATACAGGCGCATCATCCAGCCGCGTATTGGGCCGGAAGGCGCCGTCGAGCGGCGGGATGGTCACCGCCTTGCCGCGAAACAGGTCAAGCACAGGATCGAGAATCACTGCTTCGCCCCCCAGTAGGAAGCGGGGCTGGTCCAGTTCGGGTCGGCGCCTGATATCTTGTAGCGGCCGATGCGGTTGTTGAGGATGCCGCCGACGAACAGATATCCCTTGTGTTCGCGCATCGAGGTGACCATCGGATGCGCGCCGCCTGTCAGGTCGCCCATCGCCTCGACGATGCCGCCCTTCTCGTTGAATTTCACCACGCCGCCGGTGTTGATGTTGGGGAACAGCCATTCGTCCTGCGGCAGCCGGCGCGTCATGCGCTTGCGCATGTCGGGGTGGCGCAGCGAGAGGTCGAAGCTCGGCGTGCGCATGCCCAGCCACGCCATCCAGTAGTTGCCGTCGGAGGCGCGGTTGATGTTGTCGGGATAGCCCGGCATGTCGCGGATGACGCATTCGGCGGCGCCCGCCTTCGGTCCTTCCAGCCAGTAGCGATGCACGCGGCAGGCCCAGCTTTCGGCGAAGAACAGCGACTTGCCGTCATGCGCCATGCACACGCCGTTGGTGTAGCGGTAGCCGTCGAGCAGCGTCTTTGTCGAGCCATCCCGGGGATCGTAGACCAGCAGGCGGCCGGTAGCGCGGTTCTCGATCGAGTCCAGCGCCCAATCATGGGCATCGTAGCGCTTCGTGGAATCCGTGAAATAGATGCGCCCGTCCGGCGCGATGTCGCAATCATTGGGATCGCGCAGCCGCGCATCATCGACGATCGAGGTCCAGGAACGCGAGGTCTCGGCCGACAGGCGTTTTACTTCCCGTTCCGGCGACACCGAATAGAGTCCCATGGCGCCGACGCAACTGATCAGATTGCCCGCTCTGTCGAAGGCCAAGCCCAGCGGGAAGCCGCCAATGTGGGCAAAGACTTCCGACCTGACATAATCCGGTGCGAAGAAGCGGACGATCTCGCCATGGCGCGTGCCGCAATAGAGATTGTCGTCGCGGTCGAGGATGACGTCTTCCGGCCCCTCCAGTTCGCCAAGCCCGATATGGTCGGCGGCGGACAACCGGTTGTCGAGTGCGTAAGGCGTGCCGGAGCCCGGCACCGCGGACTGTGTTTCGCCCATCTTGAGATAGACCGGCGCGACATAGACCTCGTTCAGCACCTTGTGGCGGTTCTTCAGCCAGCGGATATCGATGGTCACCGCAACCGCCAGCATGATGCCAAGCACCATCTGGTTGGTGCCTGTGCCGTAGCCGAGCCGGATCAGTCCATTGGTCATGGTCAAGACGATGATGGCGCCCATCAGGCCCTTGACCACCGAGCCGCGCCCGCCGCCGAGACTGACGCCGCCGACCACCGCCGCCGTCAGCGCCATGATTTCGAGATTGAGGCCTGTGCCCGGCCCTGCTCCGCTCAGCCGGCAGGCGATGAGAAAGCCGCCGATCGAGGCGCAGAAACCGGAAAAGACATAGGTCATGAACACGGTGCGGCGCACGCGGATGCCCGCATTGTGCGCCGAGCGCCTGGAGCCGCCGACCGCCAGCACATGCCAGCCCGGCCGCGAGCGCGTCAGCGCGATATGGGTGACGATGGCCAGGATGATCGCCAGCCAGACCGAGACGGAAAGCCCCCAGAAGGTGCTGTCGCCGATGAAATCGAGCACGTCGGACGTAGCGGTCGAAAGCTGCACGTCGGCGGCATAGGTGGTGACCAGGATGTCGAACAGCGCCCGCCCGAAGATGAAGGTCACCAGCGTGGTGAGGAAGGCGCGCAGCCTGAGATAGCCGACGAGGTAGCCGTTGATGGCGCCGAAGACGAGACCCGTGGCGAGCGACGCGGCCAGCGCCAGCCAGATCGACTGTTCGAGGATGAAGAAGACATAGACGGCGGAAAAACAGGACAAAGCGAAGATCGAGCCGACCGAGAGATCGATGCCGCCGCCCAGCATCACCACGGTCATGCCGGTGACCACCATCGAGAACTCGCCGAGCTGGCGGGTCGATTCCTGCAGCGAGGAGAGCTTGAAGAAGCCCGGAATGATCGAGCCGAAGGTCGCCAATGTCACCACCAGCGCCAGGAAAGGAATGGCGTTGTCGGTCCAGCGCTTGGTCAGGATCTCGCCGACCAGATGGTCGGGCACGATATTGTAGCGCCAGGACTGGAGGCGTTCGCGAAAGGTCATCAGGTCACTGCGGCAAGAGAAACGAGAGAAAGAGGCGGCCGGACGATCCGGCCACCTCGTTGAGGCCTTTAGAAAACGATCGGCTTATTTCGCCGCCGCTTCGGCTTGCAGCGCCTTCAGGTCCCAGCAGCTGTCGGGCTTGAGGTCGGCCTTGGTCGTCGCCTTCTCCAGCGTGTAGATGTAGGTGTGCGAGGTGCCGGCCGGCTGGCCGCTCTGCAGCAGGAATTTGATGATGGCGTTCATGTCGCCCGACTGGCGGGCGAGATCGGTCATCACCACGGCGCCATAGGTGCCGTCGGCCAGCTTGTCGCAATCGGCTGCCTTTTCGCCGCCGCCGGTGGTGACCAGGAAGACCTTGCCGTCGAGCTTGGCGTCGCGGATCGCGGCGGATGCGCCGGTCGCGTCACCATCCCAGAAGTCGATGATCGAGCAGATGTCGGGGTTCTGCTGCAGCATGGTCGTGGTCACGTTGCGCGAGGTCGTCGCATCCCAGTTGGAGTCGGGCTTGGCCACGACCTTGAAGTCGGGATGCTTGTCCAGCACCTTCATGATGCCGGCATATTGGTAAAGGCTGGAAGAGTTGGCCTGGTCGCCCTGCACCAGCCCGATCTTCTTGGACGAGTTCTCACCGCAGCCCTTGATCGCGGCTTCCGCCTCGAGCTGGCCGAGCCGGTCCCAGTCGCTGCCGACGAAAGCATCGGCCGGGAAGTTGGCCGGATTGTCGACCAGGATCACATAGGTGCCAGCCGCCTGCGCCTTCTTCATCAACTTGGAATAGGAGTTGAGGTCCGGCGCATGGATGATCAGCACGTCTGGTCTGGTGTCGGACGAGATCGCATCGGTGATCGCCTGCGCGCCGGCGTCGACCACCCAGTTCGGATCGCGCGTCTCGAACGTGCCGCCCCAGGCCTCGACTTCCTTCTTCAGGTAATGCGCCCAACCCTGCGCCAGGTCGAAGCCCATGGCCAGCGGCACCAGCATGACGCGCTTGCCCTTGAGTGCCTGCGCGTAAGCCGCCGGGCCCGGATCGTCGGCGGCGAAAGTCGGCGCCACGAAGGCGGTGGCGGCAAGGGCCGTGGCCGCCGCCAGGAGTGTTCTGATCAGTTTCATTATGTCATCCTCTGGTTCGGTTTCATTGCCGGCCGATCGCCCCGATCGCACCGGGTACCCCAGAGCAGGATGGGCTAGCCCATCTGCCCTAAATGTCGCCCTGCTGCGCGGTCTGTTCGTCGCGCGGATTGATGATGCCGTCGACGATGATGGCGCCGAGCAGGATCGCCGCCTTGATCAGGTTCTGGTAGAGCAGCGGAATGTCGATGATGGTCATGGCGTTGAGCAGGATGCCGATCAGTGCCGCGCCAACCAGCACGTTGCGCACCCCGCCTCGCCCGCCTGACAGGCCGATGCCGCCGATAACCGCCACCAGCACGATGTCGTAGAGCAGCGTCGAGTTGACGACCCGCGTGTTGATCGAATGCAGGCTGGCCGCCGTCAAAAGGCCGGCGATCAGCGCCACGAAGGCGGAGAGCACATAGCGCAGCACCAGCATCGGCCGCACCGGAATGCCGATGTTGCGGGCGGCCACCGGATTGTCGCCGGCGAAATAGATATAGCGGCCCCATTTGGTGTAGCGCAGGAACAGGAAGAACAGGAAGGCGAGCCCCGCGAACACGAACACCTCGATCGGGATGTCGAGGAAGCGCAGGCCGCCGAGCAGTTCCACCCAATGGCCCTGCGGCACCGGCACCGCGTCCTGCGTGATCAGTTGCGAGCGGACATAGCCGAAGACGAAGGAGCCGGTCGCCAGCGTGACGAAGATCGCCGGCACATCGGCATAGGCGACGAGAAAGCCGTTGAGGAGGCCGATGGCGAGCACGCCTGCCAGGACATAGGCGAAGGCCAGCCCGTCCGAAGTCCCAGTGTTGAGCAGTTGCAGATACCAGGCGACCGACATCGCCATGATCGCCACCGCCGACAGGTCTATGCCGCGGCCGATGATGACGACAGCCATGCCGAGCGCCAGTATGCCCAGCACCGAGACCGAGCGAACGATGGCGACGAGATTGTTGGGATCGATGAAGCCAGGCAGGCCGATGGCCGCCGCGACGAACAGCACCACCGCTATGGCAAAGACAATGCCTTCCTGATTCAGGCTCCTGAAGTTCAGCCAGCCGGCCATGTTCATTGTCTGCTTTCACCCCGATGGCAGCGCTGCCACCCCAGGAAAGAAAGCTAATCGGCTCAACGCCGCTTCGTCAAATGAATCCGCGCTTGAAACAAGGTCTGGCGGCGAGATTCTTGGAGTGGACGCATTGATTGGCAAAACTGGCGCAATGCCCGGAAACTCCAGCACTTTTGGCAATTGTTTGCGCCATTGTCCGTACCCGCGAATGCGCCACACCAAGGCGAAAGGCGAAGATGGAATTTAACCCCGCGATGGGCGGGAAAATTCGACTTCAGTTCCCGGCAAAATGGCCCGAGACCTCGGCGCCAGCGGTCCTCGGCAACACCAGGAAACGGAACGCCGCCACCAGCCCGATGGCGCCGATCACCAGGAAGGCTGCTCGAAAATCGACGAGATCGAGCGCCGGCCGATCCCTTGCGATCTGCGACAGGTTCAAGATCGCCGCCGCCACCGCGACGCCGAACAGCATCGCCACCTGCTGCAGCATCGACGACAGCGTCGCCGCCGAACTGCGCTGCCCGGCGGCGATATCGGCGAAGGCCAGCGTGTTGAGCGCGGTGAACTGCATTGAGCGCGTCAGGCCGGCAATCAGCATCAGGGACACCACCAAGGCCTGCGGCGTCTGCGGCGAGATCGCCGCGCACGCCATGATCGATGCGGACGCGATGATGCCGTTGACGACCATAACCGAGCGAAAGCCGAAGCGGCGCAGCGTTGGCGTCGTCACCGTCTTCATGCCGAGATTGCCGAGGAAATAGGCCAGGATCATCATGCCGGCATCGACCGGCGAGAGGCCGAAACCGACCTGGAACAGCAGCGGCAGGAGGAACGGCGTGGCGTTGATCGCCACCCGGAAGATGGTGCCGGCGGCAAGCGTCGAGACGGCGAAGGTCTGCACCTTGAACGACGAGAGATCGAGCAGCGGATGCGGCGCGCGCCTGAGATGGCGCACCGCCAGCCAGCCGATGAGCATGCCCGCAGCGATCAGCCCCACCGTTGGCAAGGCGCCATCCTCAGGATGCGCGATGCGTTCGAGGCCATAGAGCAGGCAGGCGAGCCCGAGCGATGTCAGAAAGAACCCTGGCCAGTCGAGCGGTTTGGGATCGGCTTCACGATCGCCCGGAATGAAGCGGGCAACCAACGCCAGCCCGATCACACCGAGCGGGATGTTGATGAAGAAATTCCAGTGCCAGGACAGATAGGTGGTGATGAAGCCGCCGAGCACCGGGCCGACGACAGGCGCGAACAGCGCCGGCCAGGTGATCAGCGCCGTGGCGTTGAGCAATTCGGATTTGGACGCGTTGCGCAGAACGAGAATTCGGCCGACCGGCGTCATCAGCGCGCTGCCCAGGCCCTGCACTGCGCGGGCAACGACGAACTGGGTCAGGTCTTGCGAAAAGCCGCAGGCGAGTGACGCCAGCGTGAACAGCGCGATGGCCACGAGGAAGATGTTGCGCGCGCCGAAGCGGTCGGCGAGCCAGCCCGACAGCGGCACGAACACCGCCATGGTCAGCATGTAGACGGTGATGCCGATGCTCATCGCCACCGCCGGCACGCCGAACGATTCCCCCATCTGCGGCAGCGAGGTCGAGATGATCGTCGAATCCAGCAGCTGCATGAAGAAGGCGATGGCGACGATCAGCGCCACACGCCGCGAATTCCCGGCTGTTTCGGCTGAAGCTTCGGTCTCGGGAATGGCAGTCATGACGGACCGCTTGAACAGCATTTGGCCGACGGCGTCCAGACAACAGCCAACAAACTTTCGTGTCGCGTCGCGGCCTGTTATGGAGGAGCGGGGTGGCCGAGGAACGCAGACGCATGAAGCCTATCTATATCGACTACCTCAATGCTCTCGACATCGAAGCCCTTGCCATGACCGATGCCGAGATCGTCGGCGCCGTCGAGGCCGGGCTCATCGCGCAAGGCAAGGGCCAGACGGTGATCGAGCCGCGTGTCCACCTCGAACCCGACCCGTCCTTCCACGGCCATTTCAATGTTCTGCGTGGCTACGTCGCGCCGCTCGACACGGCGGGCGTAAAAATCGTCGGCGACTATGTCGACAACTATCTGCACGGCCTGCCCTCGGAATTCGGCATCCTCAATCTGTTCGATCCGCGCACCGGCACGCCGCGCGCCATCCTCGACGCCACCGTCATCACCGACATGCGCACCGGCGCCGTCACCGCCATCGGCGCCAAGCACCTGGCGCGCAAGAACTCCAAGGTGCTCGCCCATATCGGCGCACGCGGCACCGCGTACTGGAATGTTCGCCTGCTCGACCATCTCTTCGATTTCGACGAAATCCGCGTCCATTCGCGCCGGCCGGAAAGCCGCGACGGCTTTGCCGCGAAGCTCGCCGCCGATCTCGGCAAGCCTGTCAACGCGGTCGCTGACTGGGAGAGCTGCGTCAAAGGCGCCGACATTGTCGTCGAGGCCTCGCGCCTGCCCGAGCCGCAACCCCTGCTCAAGACCGAATGGATTAAGCCCGGGGCCTTGGTGGTGCCCTATGGTACGATGAGCGCGGTGGAGCTGTCGCTGACCGACATCATGCAGAAGATGGTCGTCGACGACTGGGGCCAGTGCAAGGGTGGCAAGTTCGGCTCGCTGCGTGCCCATGTCGAGACCGGGCGGCTGAGCGAGACGACGCTGCATGCCGAACTCGGCCAGATCGCCGCCGGCCTGAGGCCGGGACGGCAGAGTGACGACGAAACCATCCTGTTCTGGCACCGGGGCCTGTCGCTGTCCGACATCGCGCTCGGCAAGGCGATGCTGGCCAAGGCGCAAGCGCAAGGCATCGGCCAGAGGCTGCGTTTCGCATGAGCGCGCTCGTCCTCACCGGGACCGGCGTCAGCGTCGGCGACGTCGCCGCCGTCGCCCGCGAGGCGCGCAAGGTGGAAATCGGAGCCGAGATCATCGGCAGGCTGGAGGAGGCGCGAAAGGTGCTCGACCAGGCCGCGGCCTCCGGCCAGCAGATCTACGGCCTGAACACCGGGCTCGGCGCCAATCTCGGTACATCGGTCGAGGGTGACCCTAGCGCCTTCCAGCGCCAGTTGCTCGAGGGCCGCAGCGGCGCGGTCGGCGAAGCGCTGCCGGTCGAGGCCGTGCGGGCAACCATGCTCGCACGCCTGACAATGCTGTCGGTGGGTGGCTCCGGCCTGTCGCCAGCCGTCTTCGTTGCCTTGGTCGATGTGCTCAACGCCGGTGTTCATCCTGTCATGCCGTCGCTGGGCTCGATCGGCGCCGGCGACCTGGTGCTGATGACCGCGATCGCCCGCCTGCTGATCGGCGAAGGCGAAGCCGATTATCAGGGCAGGCGCATGCCGGCGGCCAAGGCGCTGATGATGGCCCGCCTCGCTCCGATCGGCCTGGCGCCCAAGGACGGGCTGTCGCTGATCAACGCTTCCGCTGTCTCCACCGGCGGCGGCGCGCTTGTGGTTACGGACGCGCTGTCGGCCCTTGACCAGCAGCAGCAGGCCGGCGCGCTGACCATGGAAGGGTTTGGCGCCAACCGCACCATCCTCGATCCCCGCCTGCATATGGCGCGGCCGGCTGCCGGTCAGCAGGAAGCCGCCAAGGCGCTGCACGATCTTCTCGCCCGCGACGAAGCACCGGCGCCCACCAACATCCAGGATCCGCTGTCGATCCGCTGCATGCCCTCGATCAATGGCGCGCTGATCGAGGCGATCGGCCAGGCAAAACGCGCCGTCGAGATCGAACTCAATGCCGCCGCCGACAACCCGCTGGTTCTGGGCGATGACGAGCTGGTGCTGTCGACCGGCAACTTCCACACCGCTTCGCTGGCGCTTGCCTTCGAGACGCTCAGCCTTGCCATCGCCCAGTGCGCCGCCGCCAGTGCGGCCCGCTTCATCCAGCTCACCGGCTCGGGCCGCAACGGCCTGCCGAAATATCTGTCGCCGGTCGGCGGCGCCTCGGCCGGTTTCGTGCCGCTGCAGAAGACGGTGACGTCGATCCTGGCTGCCATCCGCCACAAGGCCAATCCGGTGGTGCTTGACTTCCTGCCGGTTTCGGAAGGCGTCGAGGATCACGCCACGCAGACGCCGCTGGCGGTTTGGAAATGCGCCGACATGATCGTGCTGTGGCGGCGGCTGATCGCTTTCGAACTGATGGCCGCCGCCCAGGCCGTCGACCTGCGTGAAGGGTTGACGCTGGCCCCGCGCACGTCAGCCGTCCACACGGCGATACGCGCGCTCGTCCCTTCCCTGAAGGAGGACCGGCCGCTCGGCGTCGATGCGGAAGCACTCCACGCCGCGCTCGCCGGTAATGCGTGGCGGCCGGCCCTAGCTCCGGCCGACCTTGTCGAGAAACAGGCGTAGCTCGGCGGGATCCATATGCACGATGTGCCTGTCCTCGGGATAGGCGCCGCTGTTGACGTCTGCGACATATTCGGAGAACGCCGCCACCCGTTCCGCCTGCAGCCGGTCATATTCGGCGGCGAAATTGCGGTAGACCTTGGAGTGGCGCGGCATGTGACCCCTGTTCTGGCCGAGGATGTCGTCGGCGAACAGATATTGCGCATCGCAGCCGGTGCCCGCCCCCATCGACAGCATGATCAGCGGCGTGCGCTCCGAAATCGCCTTGGCGACCTCGACCGGCACCACTTCGATCTCGGCGCCGATGGCACCGGCGGCCTCCAGCTGCTTCACCGCCTCGAACACCTGCATCGCCGTGTCGGCGGTCTTCCCGACCGCCTTGAAGCCGCCGGTCCAGGTCGCACGGGACGGAATGAGGCCGACATGGCCGATGACGGGAATGGCGTCGTCCGCCATCCGCTTGATCGTGGCATAGCCCGCGCTGCAATAGACCGCGTCGGCGCCAGCCTTGTAGAGCCGGAAAGCCCAACGCAGGAAATCGTCAGCCGTGCCGATCTCGAAGAAATTGTCGCCCGGCATGGTGAACAGGCTGGGTGCCGCGTCGCGGTATTGCGGATTGAGCACCAGTTCGGGCGGCACCGAGACGATGTCGACCCCTGCCCGCTCGGCGGCCTCCGCCTCGTCCAGGTTGAGCACGCGCAGCATGGTCAGCTGCCGCTTGCCTTTCATGGCGCGCAAATCGGCGACTGTCGGTCTCTTTCGGCTCATCAAACGTCCCTCTGTTGCCTGCTTGCAGCGGTGCCGGATCAGCACCGCGTTTCAGATCTGGATCATCACCCTACCGGCCTCGACTTTCACTGGATAGGTCTTGAGGTTGACGCAGACCGGCGCGCCCTTGGCCTGCCCGGTCTTGTAGTTGAAGCGGCCATTGTGCTTGGGGCATTCGATGATGTCGTCCATGACCAGCCCGTCGGCCAGATGCGCCTTTTCATGCGTGCAGAAACCGTCGGTGGCGAAGAACTCGTCATCCGGCGAGCGATAGATCGCGAAGGTCCGCCCATCATGGTCGAAGCGGATGACATCCTCTTCCTCGACATCGCCCACGGCGCACGCTTCAACCCAATCGGCCATCTCAATCTCCTGCGGACATTACCGATCGCTATTCGGCCGCCGCCGACATATCGACCTCGTGGAATTCGCCGCGATAGGGCCTGGCCGTCGGCGGCAGTTCGCGCTTGAGGTAATAATCCTCGTATTTCAGCTGCCTCAGCAGCACCGGCCAGACCTCGCGATAGGCATGCCACATCGACGGATTCGGCTCCGGCAGATCGTGCTTGATCAGCTCGTGCAGCCTGGGCAGCGCGTGATAGGGCACCATCGGGAACATGTGGTGCTCCACATGGTAGTTCATGTTCCAGTAAATGAACCGGCTGATCGGGTTCATGTAGACGGTGCGCGTGTTGAGCCGGTGGTCGACGACATTGTCGGCCAGGCCGATATGCTGCAGCAGGCCGGTCGTCACCATGTGCCAGGTGCCGTAGAGGCGCGGCAGGCCGATCAGCACCAGCGGTATCCACGACCGCAGCGCGATCGCGAGAGCGATCGTCGCGACATAGATGGCGACATGCCAGCGGGCCGCGACGACCGCCTTGTGTAGTTCCATCTCGGGGATATAGCTCTTCTCGTCATCCGACAGCGTGCCGAAGGCCTGGCGCACCAGCGTCGGCAGCGAATAACGGAAGTCGAGAATGCCGGTGAAGGCCAGTCCCGCCTTCAACAGGTCCGGCGGCCGCATGACGGCGATCTCGGCGTCGCGGCCGACGATGATGGTGTCGGTGTGGTGGCGGGCATGGCTCCAGCGCCATTGCACGGGATTGCGCATCAGCATGAAGGAGGCGATGTGGTAGACGACATCGTTCATCCAGCGCGTGCGGAACGCAGTACCATGGCCGCATTCGTGCCAGCGCGAGTCGCTCGACGAGCCGTAGAGCACGCCATAGACCAGCAGGAACGGCACCACCCACCACGTACCCCAGAACCAGACGATGCCGGCGGCCGAACCCAGGATCGCGACAATCCAGATCACCGTATCGCGGATCGCCGGCCCATCGGAACGCTGCATCAGTTCCTTCATCGCCTTGCGCGGCACATCGGTGTGATACCACTCGGCCGAGGCAAGCCCGGTCTCTATCGCTGCCCTGGTGCTCTCGCCGACAAGGCTGTAGTCGCGCTTCTTTGCCATCGTCACGTTGATCTCCAATCCCTGCGCAGCGCTGGCAATCCGGTCCGCCGGCCGGAGGGCTTGCATTGGATAAATGTCGCGCTCATGTCCTGCCGGCCAGTCTTGGAAAGTTTCCGGAAGGCCGAGGATAATCCTGCTCGGGCTGCCGGGCGATAGCCGCGATCCTGGCCTCGGCCGCTGCGATCGCACCGGCGCCGTCGAGGACGCTGAACACCGCGTCATAGACCCGGCTTTCGCCATGCTCCAGCCAGATCATCTCGCCGCGCTCGCGGGCGGCGAGATCGCCCAGTACATGGTGGGTCGAAGGCTCGATCCCCAGCGCGTACTGCCCGGCCTGGAAATTCTGCCACTGATAGGCACACGGCAACTGGTCCTTGCGCGTCACCAGCTCGAGCCCGAGCCCGAGCCGGTCGTTGACGACGGCCACCGGCACCTCGCCATTGGCATCGGCGGCCATCTCATGCTGCCAGACCTGCTCGCTGAAGCCCGCCTGCGGCGCAGGCGCCGTGCGGTAGCCGACCTTCTGCGCCGCGTAGCGCGCGCCGGCATGGCCCGCCCAGACGACGTCGCGGATCGGCGCCAGATAGCGTGAGCCCTCATCCAGCAGGGGATGGCTGACATTGACATGGTAGAAATACATATGCGGCGTGCGGTTGAAGCCGTGATTGACGACATGGTCGGAAAGCCGGATCTCGTTGCCGCCGACATCGGCCTCGATGCGGCGCATGAGATGCAGATCCTCGCCGAATACCGCCGACTGCTGGACGATGCCTTCGGCCCACAGCACGCAGCGGTCGCCGTCCCAGCGCTCGCCATAGCCCGTCAGCCGCGCCGGGATGGTGCCGACCCGCCCATGCAGCGAGTGGAGCACCGTCTTCTTGCCCGGATAGTTATAGTTCTCGGCCGGGACTTCTTCCCGCCCCAGAATATGGTCGAGGCCGCAGGTGACGAGCAGGCCCGAGAAGGACCGCGCCCAGGCCAGCCCGCTCTCCCCTTCATAGTCATGCAGACCGGGGTTGCGAAAACCGCTCGGCGAATGCCAGCCGATCGCCTGGCCCTTGAAGTCGCAATCGGCGATGTCGAGCGCGCGGTCGACCAGCGCGGTGAAGCGCAGGCCCGAGCCGGTGCGGAATTCGAGCATGCGAATGCCGCGCTCCACCCCGTCGCCGAGCGTCATCAGCCGCACGCCGGCGAATTGCGACAGCTGGCCCGACCGCTCGGCCACCTGCCGGCGCGACAGCGTCTTGCCGTAGAGCTCTACCATGCGACGCCCTTCACTTTGCCCTCGCCTCCTTGAGCAAGGCCGACATGTCGGCGCCGGTGATGATGCTTTCCACGGTCAGGAGGTCGGTGTCGGCCACCGTCTGCTCGGCGACGATTTCGCCGCGCCGCATGACGATGATGCGGTCGGCGACCTGGAACACGTGGTGGATGTTGTGGGTGATGAGCAGCACCGAATGGCCAGCATCGCGCACCTCCTTGACGAAGCGCAGCACGCCATGGGTTTCCTCGACGCCGAGATTGTTGGTCGGTTCGTCGAGGATGATGACCTTGGCGGCGAACTGCATGGCGCGCGAGATGGCGATCGACTGCCGCTCGCCGCCCGAAAGTGTGCTGACCAGCGCGTCGGCGTCGAGCTTTTTCGAGATGCCGACGCGCTTCAGCAGCGCCGAGGCGGCCTTGCGCAGCTTGGCGAGGTCGAGCGGCGCGAACACGCCGAGCCAGCCGAAATTGACCGGCTCGCGACCGAGAAAAAGATTGCGCGCGATGCTGAGGTCGGGCGCCAGCGAGGTGTCCTGGTGGATGGTCTCGATGCCGAGGTCCATCGCATCCCTGGTCGAGCGGATCGAGACTTTCTCGCCGCGCACATAAATGTCGCCGCGATCGATGGGGAAGACACCCGAGATCGCCTTGATCAGCGTCGATTTGCCGGCGCCATTGTCGCCGAGCAGCGCCACCACCTCGCCTTCCCGCAGTGTCAGTGAGGCGTTCTTCAGCGCCCGCACGCTGCCGAAGGATTTTTGCAGGTTCTGCAGCCGAAGCACTTCTTGCATCATCGTCAGCCCCTTGCGGCGTTCTTCTGCAGCCAAGCGTGCAGGATGAGCATGGCGAGGATGATGAGGCCGACGAAGATGTTGTAGGCGAGCCCCGGCACGCCGATCAACACGATGCCGTTGCGGATGGCGCGCAGCATCAGCGCGCCGACGATCGTGCCGAGGATGGTGCCGCGTCCGCCGGTCAGCGCCGTGCCGCCGACCACCACCATGGCGATCACCTCCAGCTCGTAGCCTGTGCCGGCCACCGGCGAGGCGGCGGAGATGCGGAAGGCGCTGATCATGCCGGCTAGGCCGGCGAGCACCGAGGTCGCGATGAACAGCCAGATCTTGACGCTATCGGCCGGCACGCCGCGCGCCACCGCCGCGTTGCGGTTCGAACCGATGGCGCTGATCCAGTTGCCGAGCTTGGCGTAGCGCAGGATGTAGATGGCAAACAGCGAAAGGCCGATGAACCACCACAGCGAAGTGTATAAACGGAACGAACCTATGTTGAAGCTGCCCGCCAGCAGTGTCACGAAAAACCCAGGCTGGTCCCAGGATTTCAGCGGAAACCCCTGCGTGATGTAAAGCGCCGCGCCACGAACGACGAGCAGCATCGACAGTGTCACCAGGAAGGACGAGATGCCGATCTTGGTGACGATCAGCCCGTTGATCGCGCCGATCGCGATGCACAGCACAAGCCCGGCCAGCAGCGCCACGCCGATATCCACACCGCCATTCTGCACCAGCAGCATCACCACCACCGGCGCCAGTCCAAACACCGCGCCGACGGAAAGGTCGAATTCGCCCGCCGTCAAAAGCAATGTCATGCCGAGCGCGATGATGCCAAGCTCGGGCAGGAACGCCATCATGTTGGAGATGTTGAGCGGCGACAGGAAATTGGCGTCGGCGACAGCAAACACCGCCAGCAAAATGATGAGGATGACGAAGGAGGAGAATTGCGGCGAGCGCAACAGGCGGGACCTGCCTCTCGCCCCCGGCGCGTCGTCTTCTGCGGCAATTGTCATGACTGCTTGGACCATGCTTGAAAAGACGCCCGCCGCTTTTCGGCGGGCGCCGGTTTTCTCACTTCTTGTCGTAGAGCTTCAGGATCGGGTCGACGCTGGAGGCGTCGTAGAGACCGAAGGTGTGGATGTCGTAGCCGATCGGTTCGCCGGAGGCCGCAAGCCCGAGCAGCGCCACCGGCATGAAGCCCTGCGCCGACGGGTACTGCCAAGCGGCTGCGTTGACGAAGCCATCCTTGACGGCTTGCGCCGTCTCCTTGGAATTGCCCCAGCCGACGACGGGGATCTTGCCCGCCGGCACACCGGCGCCATCGAACACGCGCTTGACGCTGGCCGCCACGGAATCGCCGAGCGCGATGATCGCCGGCGGATTGTTGGCGACCATGTAGTCGGTCATCTTGGCGATGATGCCGGCCGGGTCGGTGCCGCAATCGACCACGTCATATTTGATGTCAAGCGGGTCGAAAACGCTGGCAATGCCCTCGGTCTCGAGCTGCTGGTAGCTGGCGCCGGGCACCTCGACCGGCAGGAACACCTTGTCGCCCTGCTTCACCATCTTGTGGTCGACGAGGTATTTGGCCCAGATGGCGCCCGCTTCCTTGAGATCCGCTCCGACATAGGCCTGCCGTCCGGTCGCCGGATCGTCGGTGTTGAAGAACACGATCGGGATGCCGGCCGCCTTGGCCGCCTTGACCTCCTCGGTCCACAGGCCCGGCTGCGCTGACGTGGTGGCGATGCCGTCGGGCTTGGCGGCAAGCGCCGAGTTGAAGGCTTCCTTCTGTGCCGCCATATCGCCGCCGCTGAAGGAGATCTTGCAGGTCACCTTGAGCTGGTCGCAGGCCTTGGTCGCGCCTGCATTCCAGTCGATCCAGAACGCATCCGACGGGCCGCCATGCGACAAGAGATAAAAGGTCTTCTGGCCGTCCTGCGCCCACGCCGTCGTGCCAAAGGCGACGCCGGCGAGCACTGTCGCGGCGGCAGCCAGTTTCCAAGCGAATTTCAACATTCTTTCCTCCCTTGTTTGAAGCCGCGCCGCCATGCACCGGGCGACGCGGCCAGCGGTCACAGGCCGTTGGCGCGGAACTTCCCGTCGAGGAATGTCTTGGCGCGCGGCACGTCGTCCTCCGACAGATGCTCGATGATCACAGGGATGTTCGGATGCTTTTCGGCGAGACGCTGCAGATAGAGGTCGTAGTTCAGCGAACCGAGGCCAGGCGCCGGCAGCTCGATCTCGCCAACGCCGCGGAAAGTGTGGCTTTCCATCGCGTCGGCGTCGCCGATATCGGCATGCTTCTCCGACTTGTCGTCGCCCGAGCGCTTGACGTCCTTGGCATGCGCTATTCTGATCTTGTCGGTCAGCGTGTCGAACACCTGGTTCAGGATCTGGTCCATCCGGTCGATGTTGTGGGTCTCGAAGTAGTTGGTCGGATCCATCAGCAGGCCGAGGCCGGGATGGTCGACTTGCGCGAACATCCTGACCGTCTCCTCGACCGAGCCGACGACGTTGTTGACATAGGTTTCGAGCAGGAACACCGCGCCGTGATCGTAAGCCGTCTGGGCAAGGTCGGCGATCACCTTGCGGCATTCCTCGAACCCTTCCTCGGTCTTGTTCTTGGGGTGATGCACCCAGTCGGACTCGGTGTTGTAAGTACCGGTTTCCGAGATCACGTAAGGCGAGCCGAAATGACGGGCGTTGCGGATGATCTCCTTGAGATAACCGACGCGCTTGTCGCGCTCGGCCTTGTCGGGATGGATGATGTTGGTATAGCCCGACACGCAGCAGACCGGCAGGTTGTTGTCGCGGAAGACGTCGCGCACGGTCTTGGCCTTGTCCTTGGTGATCTGGCCGGCCGAAAGGTCGACATCCCTGAAATGCAGGTCGAGCTGCACCGTGTTGAAACCGAGCCCGCGGATCTTCTTCGCCGTCTCTTCGAGGCCGTACGGGAAATAGCCCGTGAAAATACCTGCCTGCATCATGATGTGAATTCCTCCCAGTAAGCGATTCAGTTGTCTGGTGTTTCGGTTGCGGTGATCAGATAGCGATTTCGGAAAGCTTGACGGTGCGGCCCGATGCCATCGAGCGATAGCCCGCTTCCACCAGCGCCATGGTCTTGACGTTGTCGGCGACGGTGAGCGCCGGCGGCGTGCCGGTCTTCACCGCATGCTGCAACTGCTCCATCACCCCGATGAAGGCATGCGGGAACCACATCGTCTCCCAGCTCGGGCTGACCCACTCGCCGCCGGTCGTCTCCGCCGAGGCGAAAGTCAGTGTCGAAGCGGCACCCGTCGGCCAGCCGATCGTGCCCTTGGCGACGCCCTTGGTACCGTCGACACGCCAGTTGATGTGCTGGTCGTCGCGATAGCCCTCCTGGCGCGGACCGGACCAGACGTCCTCCAGCGATAGGGCGAGCACCCCCGAGGGGAAGCGCAGTGTCGAGACGGTGATGCCGTCGGAATGGTGGAATGTGGTGCGCGGGTCCTTGCGCGTCAGCGTCGTGATCTCGTCGGGATCGCCGAAGAGGAAGCGCAGCACGTCGAGATGGTGCACGCTCATATTGGCGAGCGTCAGCCGGTCGTAGCCCTGGAGGAACGTCTGCCAATGCGGGATGGCGTGCATGTCGATCTGCGCGAAGACGATGTCGCCCAGCGCGCCGCTGTCGATGATCTGCTTCAACACGCGCATCGACTGGTCGTAGCGCATGTTCTGGTTGACCGAGAGGATCTTGCCGGCCTTCGCCGCCTCGTCGCGCAGCTTGACCGCTTCCTCGACCGACAGCGCCAGGGGTTTCTGGGCCAGGATCCCCTTGATGTGCTTTTGCTTCAATGCATGCCGGATCAGCGCCGGCTGTTGGTCAGGCGGAAAAGCAAGGTCGATGATCTCGACATTTGCGTCTTCGATCAGCTGTTCGGGCGTGTCGTGGACGGTCGGAATGCTCCAACGGTCGGCGACCTTTTGCGCATTCGCCTTTGTGCGCGAAGCGATCGCCACCACCGGGAAGCCCGCTTCGTGATAGGCGGCCAGATGGCACTCGGCCATTATCATGCCGGCGCCGACGCAGCCGATCCTGTATTCCTTCGTGCGGACCTTCACGTCCGGCTCGAAGCCCTTGCCTGTCATGCCTTCCTCCCGAAATTCTGTCCTCGCGGCCGCATTCATCTTGCCAACGCGCCTCCGCCCTGTCCGAAATAATGCACGCGTGCCGGCTCGCAGGATATCGCCACCATCGCGTCAGGCCTGATATCGGGCTGGCCGCGCAGCAGCGCCTTCAGCCGCGCCTGCCCGGCGGCGAGCGTCACCACGGTATAGCCGCCAAGCGGCTCGACCTCGAACACCCGCGCCGGGCGGCCCGGACCCCCGTCCGCCGTCTCGTTGTCGCTCCAGGGGCTGACCTTGATATCCTCCGGCCTCAGCCCGATCTCGACAGCATCAATCGGGGCAGCCCTGTCGGCAACGCGGATCGTGCCTTCAGCGGCTTCGACGCCGCTCTCGCCGCGAACGGATTTGAGGATGTTCATGACAGGCGAACCGAGCAGCCGCGCCACATAGGTGCTGGTTGGACGGTCATAGATCTCGGCCGGCGCGCCGATCTGCCTGATCCTGCCACTCTCCAGTATGGCGATGCGGTCGGCGATCGACATCGCCTCTTCCTGATCGTGGGTGACATAGATCAACGTCTTGCCGAGCTCGCGCTGGATGCGCTTCAGCTCGACGCGTGTCTCCTCGCGCAGCCGCGCGTCGAGCGCCGAGATCGGGTCGTCCATCAGATAGGCATTGGGGTCGCGCACCAGCGCGCGTGCGATCGCCACGCGCTGCCGCTCGCCGCCCGAAAGCTGCGCCGGCGGCTTGTGCAGGATATGACCGATATGCAGCTTGGCCGCGACATCGGCGACGCGCCTTTCCATATCGGCTTCGGCGACCCGGCGCTCGACCAGCGGGAAGCGGACATTGTCGAGCGCGCTCATATGCGGGAACAGCGCCAGGTTCTGGAACACCATCGCCACGTTGCGTTCGGCCGGCGAAACAGCATTGACCGGCTTGCCGCCGATGAGGATTTCGCCGGAATCAGGCGTCTCCAGCCCCAGCACCAGCCGCAGGATCGTCGACTTGCCCGACAGCGGCGGCCCGAAGAAGCAGAAGAACTCGTTGTCGTTGACCGTGAACGAGGCGTCGTCGACGGCAAGCGTGCCGCCGTAGCGTTTCGTGACATTGCGGAAGACGATATCAGCCATGGCTCAACCCGCCCTCATCGCGAGACCGCTGGCGGCGTCGAAGACGCGCACCGACGCCCCTGCGGGCGCGACGACCGCGGTCTGCCCGATCGACAAGCCGACATCATTGTCGAACACCGCTTTCACGGCGCCCTCGCCCTGGCCGAGATGAACGATGGTGCGCGCGCCGATGCGTTCGACGAAGGTGACAGGCATGGCAAGCCCGCGCCCGTCCTGCGCCAGGGCCACCTGTTCCGGCCGGAAGCCGTAGAGCACCTCGCCGTGCGCACCGCGCAGGCTGGCCGCCAGCTCATCCGGCAATGGCGGCGTGATGCCCAGCGGGCCAAGATCGACAACGAGCCCCCGGTCGCTCTCCGCCGGCCTGCCCTTGAGCAGGTTCATGCCCGGCGCGCCGATGAAGCGGGCGACGAAGACATTGGCCGGGTTGTTGTAGACTTCGAGCGGCGTGCCGACCTGCTGCAGCACGCCATGGTCCATGACCGCGATGCGGTCGGCCATGGTCATGGCTTCGAGCTGATCGTGGGTGACGTAGACCATGGTCTGCTTGAACTGGCGCTGCAGCTGTTTCAGCTCTGTGCGCATGACCGCCCGGAAGGCGGCGTCGACATTGGACAGCGGCTCGTCGAGCAGGAAGATCGCCGGCTCCATGATCGCCGAGCGGCCGATCGCCACGCGCTGCAGGATGTTGACCGACAGCCGGTCGGCCTTGCGATCGAGCAGCGGCGTCAGTTGCAGCAGCTCGGCGATGGCGCCGACGCGCCGGTCGATCTCGGCCTTGGCGGCGCCGCGCATCCTCGGCCCGTAGGCAAGGTTCTGACGCACCGTCATATGGGTGAAGATGGCATAGTTCTGGAACACGAAGCCGACGCCGCGCCGGCCCATCGGCACGCCGGCCATGTCGCGCTCGCCGAACAGGATCTTGCCGCTGGTCGGCTCCTCCATGCCGGCGATCATGTTCATGGTCGTCGACTTGCCGCAGCCCGAAGGTCCGAGCAGCGCCATGAACTCGCCGTCTGATATGTCGAGGTCCATGGTTTTCAGCGCCGTGAAGTCGCCGAATGTCTTGGTGAGGTGCTTGAGTTGGATCGTGCTCATGCCTGCACCTGCCTTGCCCGCGCCATGCGCTTCATGGCGAACACGGCGACGATGGAGAGCACCACCAGGATGGCCAACGCGATCGCCGCCACATAGCCCCAGATCAGATCCTGCGTGGTGACCTTGTAGATGTAGACGGAGATCGTTTCCGTGGCGACGCCGGGGCCGCCGCCGGTCATGATGTAGAGCGTGTCGAAGATCTTGAAGTTCTCGATCACCCGGATCGCCAGCGCAATGATGATGATCGTCTTCATCTTCGGCAGCACGATGGTGGTAAAGCGTTGCCAGGGATTGGCGCCGAGCAGCGTCGCCGCCTTGATCTGGTCCTGCGGCACACCGACCAGGCCGGCCAGCAGGATGAGGAACATCAACGGCGTCCACTGCCAGATATCGGCGATCATCACCGCGATCAGTGCCAGGGTCGGGTCCGACAGCCAGGCAATGATGACACGTGTGCCCGTGATTGCCGACAGGATGTCGTTCACCGGGCCGCCCGACTGGAACAGCATGAAGAACATGTAGCCGGCCACCGCCGGCACCACCATCATCGGCATCAGCAGGATCGAATAGAAGATGCGCTTGCCCGGGAAATCGTCGGCGAACAGGGTCGCCAAGGCCAGGCCGAGCAGGAATTCCGCCGGCACGCAGACGATCATGACGATGAACGTCCGCTTCAGCGCGCTCCAGAAGCGGCCGTCGGCGGCGAGATCGGTATAGTTGGCAAAGCTGTTCCACATCTCCCAGGCGTTCCACCAGCCGAGGCCCGAAAGCGGCGACCAGTCGGTGACGCTGATGTAGAGCTGCATCAGCAGCGGAAAGGCGGAGATGAACAGGACGAGGATCTGCGCCGGCAAGGTCAGCCGAAAGCCGAGTCGCGCGCCCTCGTCTCGCAGGACCGGCCTTGCGTGAGCCGCATCCATCTCACCCTTCGAAATCGTCGCCATCACCGTGCTCATTGCTTGAGCGCCCCAAAGGTCAGCCCGCGCACCAGATGACGCTGGATGGCAATGCCCATGATGACCGGCGGCACGGCGGCGATCAGCCCGAGTGCTGCCTTGGCGCCATAGAGCTGGCCGGTCATCGAGGACGACAGCGAGGCCATGTAGACCGGGATCGTCACCCATTCGCGCGTCGTCAGAAGCAGCGCGATCAGATAGTCCGACCAGTTGAGGATGAAGACGAAGAGGGCAGCACTTGCGAGCGGCGCGCGCATCATCGGCAGCGTGATGCGGGTGAAGACGCGCAGCCGCGAACAGCCCTCGACGAGGGCAGCCTCCTCGATCTCGCGCGGCATATCGTCGAAGAAGGTCTTCATCAGCCAGAAGGCGAACGGCAAGGTGACGATGCCATAGATCAGCGCCAGGCCCCACCAGCTGTCGGTGAAGTTGAGGAAGGCCCACATGATCATCACGGGGATCATCACAGCCATCGGCGGAAACAGCCGGAGCTGGATCAGCGCCAGCGGCAGGTTCTGTCCCGAGCCGAAGCGCGACAGGCCGTAAGCGGCGGCCGTGCCGGCCGACATGGCGATCGCGGTGCCGAACACCGCCGACAGCAGCGACGACAGGATCGGCTTCAACGCGGTGCGGTCGAGCGCCACGATCAGATTGTTGGTCGACTCGCCGAACACGAACTGGAAATTGCTGAGCGTCGGGTTCTTCGGCCACCATGTCAGGTCCGCGCCCGTCGCCGACCATTCGGCGATCGGCTTGAAGGCCATCGACACCATCCACAGGATCGGCACCAGCGTCACCGCCATCGCCGCGAGGATCGCGGCGTAGCGGAATATCTCGAAGGGGACGGAACGCTTCATCTGGCTGCTTTTGCTGGTGGCGTTAGATCAAGATGACATTTCGTTGAATCGTCATCCTGATCTAACTCTTTGTTGGAGCATGATCTTTCCCGAAAACCGGGTCCCACTTTTCGGGATCATGCTCTATTGCGGAGGGGAAGAGCTTTCGCCCCTCCCCTCCGGCCCTGATCCAGGGAGACGGATCAGCTGATCGGATCGAGAACGGTCGGCCAGGCCTCCTTGTTGGTTCGGATGGCTTCGAGCAATTTGTCCTCGCCGATGCGCCGGGCGATCTTCTTCCACTCGGCCTCGGTGTCGGCCATCGCCTGCTCCGATGTCTTGGCCTTGGTCAGCGAGGCCATGAGGTTTTCGTCCAGCGCGTTGTGGAAGGCGGTGGCGCCGGGATAGTTGATGGTCGGCACCGTGCGGGCGACCGTCTCGCGCACGACGTCCATGTGGTAGGCATGGTAGGTCTGGCGCACCAGCGGATCGGAGAAATCCGAAAGCCGGAACGGATCGAGATAGCCGCCCGGGTTGGCGCTCATCCAGGCGTAGATACGCGCCGAGCCCAGCCATTGCAGCAGGAGATAGGCGACCTCCTGGTTTTTCGACTGCGACGAGACCATGCCGGTCAGCGAGAACCACAGCACCGAGCGGCTGATCAGCTTGCCGTCGATCTCACGGCCGGGCGGCAGCATGGTGCCGATCTTGCCGGTGACCTTGGAGTCCTTGTTGCCGGCATTGTCGAGGAATTTCGGCAGATTGGAGAAGGCGCAGGTCATCGCAGCACCCCCCTTGGCGAAATTGCCGTACTGCTCCGGCCAGCCCCACGAGATCGCATCCGGCGAGTGATGGGCGAGCGATTCGACATATTCGTTGGTGGCCGCGATGCCGTGTTCGGAATTGATCAGCGGCTTGCCGTCATCGCCGAACAGGAATTGGTTTGGCGAGGCCATCGAGACATAGCGCTGGTACCAGTTGGTATAGCCCCAACCCTGGTTGCGCAGGTCGGTGGAGCCGAACAGGCCCTTGTCGGGACGCTGGAAGAAGGCCGCGACATCGCCGTGCTGCTTCCAGGTTTTCGGCGGCGCCAGATCGTAGCCGTATTTGTCCTTGAAAGCCTTCTTCTCGGCCTCGTCGCCGAACAGGTCGGTGCGGTAGACCCAGGTCTGGAAGTCGCCGTCCAGCGACACGCCATAGTTCGACCCGCGATATTTGTTGAGCAGCGACACGCCCTTGGCGCCGTCGACATAGCCGCTCTTGGGATCGTCCCATTCGGGTTTGTACTGAGCGACGAAATCGTCGAGCTTGGCGATGCCGCCGGTCTCGGCCAGATCGCCGAGGCGGTTCCACTCGGTCGAGTAGATGTCATAGGCTCCACCCTTGGTGGAGATGTCCTGCATCGTCTTGGTGAATTCCTGGCCGTTCGGCAGGCCGACGATCTCGATCGGGATGCCGGTCTCCTTTTCCCAGAGTTCCTTGATCGAGGGCGCGCCGGCCGGGAATGGCTGGGTGAGCTGGCCGATCGAACCGTCCGACAGGCCGAGCACGATCTTGGCCGGCGCCTTGCCGGCGCCCTTCAGCGCCTTGGCGGCCTCGACGGCGCGGCCTTCCGGCGTGTCGGGGCCGTATTGATAACGCTCGGCGCCGTCGAAGCCGGTCGGCCCGCCGATCATGCCGGGCGCCAGTGCGTCGGCGGCATAAGCGCGGCCGGGACGAATGAATTGTGGCGCGATACCTGTCGCGGCGACGAACACCGCGGCCTTTCCTCCGGACGCCAGCAGCCGGCGCCGCGAGATGCGGATCAGATCAGACATTGGAATTCCTCCCTCAGAGCCAACGTTTCCTCCACCGGCCCATGAGGGATATTGACGGCAGTATCGGAAGGCTGTCAACATCATAAATAATCAAAACACCTCATAAGATCGCAGCAGGGCGGGAAAATGCGTCATATCAGGGTTCATAGAACACTCCAGCTGCCTCGATTTGATGGGAAATGGCCTTTCCTGTCCCGGCATGGTCGCACCAGGCGAGATGATTTAGCCCGGCGGCTTGCGCATCGGCCAAGGCCGGATACATCATTTCCCATCAGAATCGCGGATAGCGAAGCATTGGCGCCATCAGGCCGGCAGCCGGCATTGCGTGATCCCGATGTGTTGAGGAGTTGAAAGACGGTGCGTTCCACCCTGACCGACATCGCCCGGGAAGCCGGCGTCTCCGCCGCCACCGTCGACCGCGTGCTCAACAACCGGCCCGGTGTGCGGGCACGCACGCGCGAGGTCGTGCTCGAAATGGCGCAGCGCCTCGGCTACATCGCCGAGAGCCCAAACGGAGCGCCGCCCAGGCCCCTGCCCGGCGAGATCATCCGGCTTGACTTCGCGCTGCCGGCGGGCACCAATTCCTTCATCAAGATGCTGCATCGCCACATCGAGGCGCAGGCCCTGGCGCGCCCGGATCTCGACGTCCACATCGCCACCATAGAAGGCTTCAATCCCGACCGGCTCGCCCGCCTGCTGCAAGATCTGCGCGGCCAGACGCAAGGCGTCGGCGTCATCGCGCTCGACCATCCAACGGTGCGCGAGGCGATCCGCTCGCTGTCGGCCAACGACGTCAAGGTGGTGACCATCGCCTCCGACATCCTGCATGTGCCAAGGGTTGCCTATATCGGCATCGACAACCGCGCCGCCGGGCGGTTGGCCGGCTATCTGCTCAACCGTTTCATGGGGCCGGAGCGCCCCGGCAAGGTGGCGCTGTTCGCCGGCTCGCTGTCCTATCGCGGCCACGAGGAACGCGAGATGGGCTTCCGGCACATATTGACCGAGGAGTCGCCCAATCTCGAGATCGTCGAGATGCGCGAGATGCTCGACGACCGCGAAAAGGCCTATTCGGAGGCCTCAGCCCTTCTGGAGCGGCATCCCGACCTTGCCGCGATCTACAATGTCGGCGCCGGCAACACCGGCATTGCACGCGCGCTCAAGGAGCGCGGTCGTGCGCAATCGATGGTCTTCCTCGGCCACGAAGTGACTGAAGGCACCAAGGACCTTTTGCTCGAGGGCACGCTCGACGCGGTCATCGACCAGAACCCGCGCGTCGAGGCGCGCGAGGCGCTCAACATCCTGACCCATGCCGTCCGGGGCTTGCCCTATGAATTGCACCAGCCGAGGCTGCAGGTGATCTTCAAGGAGAACATCCCGGAGATTTGACGGGCAATCCTCAGATTCTGCGCACGCTCGCCCCACCGTCCTCGCGAATGCCAATTGCAATGCGTTCGCCGGAGACAATGCCCGCAATGTCACACACCACGAGCGGCATGTGGATGTCGTAGAGAAACTCCGCGACGATGGCGCCCACCGCCAGGATCGGGTCCGGGCGCTCCAGAAGAATACCCGCTGGCGCCGTGCTCCGGCGGATCGTTTCGGCTAGAACCGAGGACGATGAGGACGACCCGCGCCCGCTCGGCATGACCAGGATTTTGCCGGCGACATTCTGGCCGCGGCCCGGATGCGAATGGTCGATGATTTCGCCCGTCTCCGCATCGATGCCGCCCCAGAAGCTGAGCGGTTGCGAAAACACCAGCGCCTCGGCCTCTGCGGCACCAGCCAGTTGGAAGCTGCCGGCTCTTTCAAACGTTGCCACCGATTGCGTCATGACGCACCCCGCACGACATGTCCTACCGCCGCGGAGCGGATGCAGTCCCTCATCTCGGCGAAGGCGACGGTCACACCAATATTGCCCGGCGCGTAATGCGCCCATTTGCCGGAATTGGTCATCACCACGCCGTCGAGGCGGTCGAGGATCGCGGTGACATAGGTGCAGGTGTCGGCGACCGGTATCAGGCCGAATGCCTCCATGCCGTCGAGCGCCCCCTCCTCCTGCAAGCGCGCCAACGTCGCGCGCCCGGTGTTCACGTAGATCGGGATGCCCCGGCCAGGTGCTGCCTCGCGCAGCAGCGGCAGCAGGCGCATCCACTCGTCATGCGAGAAATGCGGCGTGCCCAGTGACACCGCCGAGAGCGGCGCGCCATCCGGCACGCCAGACAATCTGGACAGCGCTTGATCGATGTCCGCCCGGGTAACGCGGATGGTCTCCTCAGGCGCATGGCCTTGGAACGCCTCGTCGAGCGTTCCCGCCTCCGGTGTGATGCCGACCGCATGAAACAGCGCTACCGCGCCTGTCGTAGCCGCAGCGGCGCCCAGCGCTTTCAGTTGATCCTCGTCGCGCGGCTTCGGCAGGCCTGATATCACCGGAATGCGATCGCCGCTGGCTTGCCCGATGATCAGCCCGACGCCGACGAACAGGCTGTCGCTCGGCACCCCGTCGGCAACGTCCAGTTCGAACAGGATGCGGCCGCGCCGGTTCTCGCCGAGATGCAGGCCCCAGGCTGGCGCGCGCCCGGTCATGGCGCAGCACAGGTCGATGAAATCGCCATAGCGATTGGTGCGCGCGCCGATCACCGAATTGGCGAACACGATGGCGTTGGACTCGCCCCAGGCGATCTGCTGGCCGAAGCCGGGCCGGAACCGCGTCTGGTAGGGCGCGCAGGTGAAGGTCGCCTGGCAGCCAAGCTCCAGATGCGCCTTCATCAGCCGCCGCGCCGGCACTTCCTCCGCCGCCGGCATCTTCACCATGCCGGGATGGATGAGGTCGAACGATCCGACATTGAGCGTCGTCGGCACTTGAACACGGCCGCCGCCTTCGACCAGCCGTTCGACGAAATCGAGCCCTGCCTTGCCGTGATAGAGGCAACCGTCGATATGGGCGGCCGAAATGTCGAGCAGGCTGGTTGCGCCGATGGCGTTGGAGAAGGCGACGAGGATTTTCATGGCGGCGGCGGAGGATGGGCCTTGCTCGCCGTCGAGCATGGATTGGTCGCGGGCACTTAATTCCAAGGTCATAGGCATCCCAACCACTTACTCGATCGTATGGCGGGACAGCGCCCCCTTCTGCCCTGCCGGGCATCTCCCCCACATGGGGGGAGATCGGCAGCTTCGGTCGTCGCGCTCATTCTTGCAATGCAGAAGATTTGCGAAGACGGCGACGACAGCCAATCTCCCCCCTCGTGGGGGTTGAGGAGTGGTTCGCGAAGCGGACGCAAAGCCAATTGCTTGGCTTTGCGAACGACGAACGTCCGGCAGAACAGAGGGGCGCGCCAAGGAACGCCGACTGTCCCGGCTATCGACCCGTACCACCTACCCCGCCGCGATCAACACCGTGCTTTCCGGCGACCAGCGCAGCACGACGTCCTGCCCCTCGGCCAGCCTGTCAGCGCCGGTATTCTGCACGATGACCTTCAGAGTCTGGCCGGCGCGGTCGACGAAATAGGTGCTATTGTTGCCTGCGAAGATGCGTTTAGAGACCTGCCCGCGCAGCACATTCGCATCGCCATCCGCAGTGCCGGCATCGGTGGCAATCCGGATGCGCTCAGGCCGCACGGCACAGCTTGCCTTGGCACCCGCCGAAAGCCGGTCGCCCACCCCGGCGGCAATCGCCGTGCCGTCCGCCAGGCGGATGCCGTTGCCGGTCGCGTCACCGCGAAAGATGTTGGCGTCGCCGAGGAAGGTCGCGGCGAATTCGCTCCTTGGCCGGTCGTAAATCTCTTCCGGCGGCCCTTCCTGCACCAGCCTGCCGTCACGCAAGATGCCGATGCGGTCGCTCATCGTCAGCGCTTCTTCCTGGTCGTGGGTGACAAAGATGGTGGTGATGCCGATCTCGCGCTGAATACGCTTCAACTCGATCTGCATATCGACGCGCAGCGCCTTGTCGAGCGCGCCGAGCGGCTCGTCCAGCAACAGCACGCGCGGCTTGGTGACGATGGCGCGTGCCAGCGCCACGCGCTGGCGCTGCCCGCCGGAGAGCTGGTGCGGCCGCCGCGCGCCGAGTTTGCCCAACTGCACGAGGTCGAGCGCGCGCTGCACTTCCATCGCAATGACAGCCTTGGCCTCGCCGCGCACCGACAGCCCGAAGGCGATATTGTCAGCGACGCTCATATTGGGAAACAGCGCGTAGTTCTGGAACACCATGCCGATGCGCCGCTTCTCGACCGGCACCCGCTCGACACTCTCGCCGCCGATTGAGATACGGCCGCTGTCGGGAAAATCGAAACCGGCGATCTGCCTGAGCAGCGTCGTCTTGCCGCTGCCCGACGGACCGAGCAGCGCGTAGAAGCCGCCATCGGCGAAATCGATGGAGACATCGTCCAGCGCCTTGTGCGCGCCAAAACTGCGCGAGACGTTGGATACCTGCACACCGGCCATTATTTCTCTCCGCCGAATTTGAAGAACCGCGCAGTGAGCAGCATCAGTGCCATCGACACCACAATGATGATCGTCGAGACCGCGTTGATCTCGGGCGTGAAACCCTTGCGGATCGCGGCGTAGATTTCGACCGGCAGCGTCGTCTGTCCCGGCGTTGCCAAAAAATAGGAGACGACGAACTGGTCGAACGACACGGCAAAGGCAAACAGCCCGCCGGCGATGACGCCCGGCATGATCCACGGCAGCGTCACCCGCCTTGTCACCTGCCACTGGTTGGCGCCAAGCGAACGCGCCGCCTCTTCCAGTTCGGGCGCGAAAGTCTGCAGCCGGGCGGAGACGACGACGATGACATAGGGCAGCGCCAGCGCGACATGGCCGAGCAGGATGACGAACAGCCCGCGCCCGATGCCTACGCCGAAGAAGAAGATCAGCATCGCCGTGCCGGTGATCAGCCACGGAATGGCGATCGGCGGAAAAAGCAGCGCCTGCAAAAACTTCTTGCCTCGGAATTCATAGCGGTAGAGTGCCAGGGCTGCGGCGGTACCAAGCACCACGCAGATGATCGTGGTGATGACCGCGATCTCGATGCTGTTCCAGGTCGCCGCGATCAGCTGGTCGTTCTGCCACAGCGAGGCGTACCACTCGGTGGTCCAATCGAAAGGCAATTGGTAGAAGGGCGAGACGTTGAACGACATCAGCGCCATGATGATGATGGGCAGATAGAGGAAGGCGAGCAGCAGCCCGATGTAGATCCGGCCGAGCCATTCCAGGAAGCGTGTCGTAGCCATCACGCCGCCCTCCGCAGCACCGGCGAAGCGACCGCCAGGATGACCAGCACGACGGCGAGCAGGATGAAGGACAGTGCTGCCCCGAGCGGCCAGTTGAACACGGCGACGAACTGATCCTCGATCACCGTGCCATAGAACGTGCCGGTGCGGCCGCCGAGAATGCGTGGCTCCATGAACGAGCCGACGACCGGCACGAAGATCAGCGCGGCGCCCGCCACCAGCCCCGGCAGCGACAGCGGAATGATCACCCGCTTCAGCACCTGCAGCCGCGAAGCGCCGAGCGAACGCCCGGCCTCGATCAGCGAGTCGTCGATGGCCTGCAAAGTGAGATAGCAGGTCAGCACCATGTAAGGCACGTAGGAATGCACCAGCCCGATGATGACCGCCGGATAGGAATACATGAGATCGATGTTGATCTTGAACGGCAGCACGGCGTTGAGGGCCGTGTCGAGGATGCCGCCCTCGCGCAGAACCATCGCCCAGGAGAAGATGCGCACCAGCCCATTCGACCAGAACGGCAGGATGACCAGCAGGAAGATCGCCTCGCGGCTGCGGCCCTTCAGCACCTTGGCCAGCACATAGGCTGCCGGGTAGCCGATGACGATGCACCACAGCGTCACTTCGAGGCCAAGGCGCAGCGAAGCCAGCAGCAGGGTCAGATAGAGGCTCTGCGAAAAGAAGGCGGCGTAATTGCCCAGCGTGAAGGCCCACGGCTTTCCCGTCAGCGGCAGGTCGGTCATGAAGGAGAAAAAGACCATGGCCGAGAGCGGCAGGAAGATCGCCACCGTCAGCCAGAGATAGGCCGGCGCCAAAAGCGGCAAAGCCGATCTCAACCCGCTACGCGCCGCGACCGCACCCTGTGCCGCCATGCTACCCCTCCTCCCCGGGATTGAAGACCAGTCGGCAGCCGGCGCGAACCGCCGGCTAGCCGGGACATGAACTTACTTCACGTCGACCTTGAGTTGCTGCCAGAGCGCCAGATAGGCCTCGCGCTGCGCGTCGGTGATCGGCGCCTGGAACTGGATGCGCTTGGCCACCTCGGGATCACCCATGACCTTGCGGTTGAAGGCATCCTCGGGCAGCGCTTCGACCGCCTTGGTGTTGGCGGACACCGGCGCGCCGACCTTGGTGACCCATTCGACGTAGAACTTCGGATCGATCATGTAGTTGATGAAGGCCTCCGCACCGGCGACGTTCTTGGAGCCGACGGGAATGGAGAAGGCATCGAGCCAGGCGACGGCGCCCTCCTGCGGGATGACCAGCGAGACCGGCAGCTTGAAATGGGTCTTGGCGCGGTCGGCCGAGCCGCTCCAATAGGTGCCGATGTCGATCTGGTTGGAGGCGACCATCTGGTTCCAGTCGTTCTCCGAACTCCAGAAGGTCTTGATCTGCGGCATCAACGATATGAGCTTGGTCTTCACCGCGTCCATATCCTTGATGTCGTTGATGTTCTGGCCGGTGGCGATGGCGCCGAACTGAACCGCCTCGACGGCATCGTCACGGATGACGACGCGGCCCTTATGCGCGGGATCCCACATCTCGGCGATCGATGTCGGCGGTTTGTCGAAGGATTTCTCGTTGATGGCGAGCGCGGTCAGGCCCCACACCCACGGCACGCCGTAGACCTTGCCGTCATGGTCAAGCATCGGCGATCCGGCCTTGTCCCTGCTGATGTCGGCATAGTTCGCCAGCTTGGAGGTATCGATCGGCTGGATCAGCTTTTCCGCCATAGCCTGGTCGTTGAAGGCGGCGTTGATCATGACGACGTCGTAGAGGCCGGGATTGGTCCGAATCTTGGTCAGCATTTCCTGTTCGGAATTGAAGAAGTCGTTGACGACCTTGTTGCCGGTCGCCTTCTCGAAAGCGGCTATGGCCCACGGCTCGTCGGCGCCATAGCCTTTCCAGTTGAGCACATGCACCTCGTCGGCCCTGGCGGCAAAAGCGAGTGCGGAGGTGAAGACGGCGGTCGCCGTCAAGAGAGCAGTCAAGTCAGGCATGCGCATGGTTCGTTCCTCTCTGTGTTTGCCCGCTTCCCGGGCTTGTCAGGCTGTCTGATGGGCCTTCCGTGTCTGGCCTGGCGCGCCGGTCGACGCGGCCTGGTCCAGGAAAGTCTGGATTTCCTCGTCGGTCGGAGCCGACGAGCCGCCGTGGCGGGTGACCGAAATGGCCGCCGCCGCATTGGCATGGGTCGCCGCCTCGAAGGGAGGCGCGCCACGGGCCAGCGCGCTGACGAAGGCGCCGATATGCGTGTCGCCCGCGCCATTGGTATCGATGGCCGTCACCTTGAAGCCGGCAACCGTCTGTGCCGTGCCGTCTGCCAGCCGGACGAGGCATCCGTCCGCGCCCGCCCGGATGACGACGCCATCGGCGCTCGGGCAATGATCCGTCAGAAGCCGAGCGGCGAGCGCCTCGGTGTCGCCGGGGCCGGCAATCCCGGCCGCTTCCGCCGTGTTGCAGCTCAGCCATGTCGTGCGGGCAAGCACACGATCGAGAATGGCACGTGGAATGTCCGCTATGACCGGCGTCGGATCGAAGACGAAGGGAATGTCCGCCGGCAGCGCCTCGATCCATCCGGTCAGTGCATCGCGGCTCCCGGGATAGCTCAGCGTGTAGCCCGACGTGAACACCCAGTCATCAGGGCCGATCACCACCGGCGCCATCATGTCGGGGCTGAGAACGCTCTCGGCGCCTGGCCAGGACACGAAAGTGCGTTCCGCGTCGCTCGAGATCATGGCGACGCAATTGCCGCTGTCCATCAGGGGCGACGGCGGCGTCACCACCTCGATGCCCTCGGCGGCGAAGGCGGCACGCAGGAAGTCGCCATTCGGGCCGCTGCCGAGCTGGCCGCCAAACACCACCTTCATACCGGTGCGGGCCGCGGCGACCATCATGTTGAAGCCGCCGCCGGCAAGCTGCGCATACCCAGACGCCGTTTTCTCGGTGCCGGACGCCGGCAAGGCGTCGATGCGGTAGACATAGTCGACCACCGCGCTGCCGACATGGACGAGACGCCCACTCATGCCGCGTCCTTGCCGGACCCGGCCTTGCCGACGCGACCGTTCGACATCCGCGCCGCGACAAGATCGGCGGCCAGCGCCCGAACCTGCGCCATGTCGATACCCCTGAGGCCGGTGATGCGATCCTGTGGCAGGCGCGAAAATCCGGTGCAGGCGCCGGCCATGCCGGCCGCGATGGCACCGATCGTGTCGGTGTCGCCGCCGAGATTGGCGCTTATGATCGCCGCCTGCCATGGATCGCCGTCCGCGAGTTCCAGCACGGCAAAGGCAGCCGGCACCGATTCCTGGCTGGCGACACCGGTGCCGACCAGATCGGTAATCAACCGGATCGCGTCCCTCTTCACCTTGCCGCGCACCAGATCCCGCGCCCAGACGATGCGCGCGGCGATGTCGCCGCCGGTCACCCAGTTTCCGTGCGTCGCCCCTCGACGCGCCGCCGCGGCCGCGCTATCGGACGCCGCATGCCAATCGCCGCCGGCAACGCCACGGCTGACGGCGGCCGCGACCGCGGCGGCGGACGCGATCGCGATCGACGTGTTGTGGGTCGCCCGGCAGGTTTCGGCCACCTTGGCCACGAACGCGTCCAGCGGCTGCAGCGGCATCATGATGCCGACCGGCGCGATGCGCATGGCGGCGCCATTGGTGTCGCCGCTACGGCCCGCCTCTTGTGCCGGCACACCATTGTTGATGGCGTCGATGGCACGCTTGGTCGATGGCCCCAGAAGATCGTAGCTGCCGCGCGCCTTGACCTCACGCTCCCAGTCGAGCAGCGCGTTCACCCAGCGCGCATGGTCGAAGCTGTCGCCGGACTCAATCAGGATGCGGCCAAGCAGCAATGCCTGTTCGGTATCGTCGGTGATTGTGCCGGCCAGCAGCCCCTTCGATACCGGATGGTCGGCGAAAGGCGCGACGAAATCCTCGACATGGCCATGGAGTTCGGCAATGCGGGCCGGCGACAGAAGCTGCGTCGGCATGCCGAGCGCATCGCCCAGCGCCCCGCCGACGAGTGCGCCCATCGCGCGGTCCATCTCAAACTCAATGTCCGGCATCGCTCAGAACCTCATATGCAGCGCGAAATGCGCGGGGTTGAGCAGGCTGGTGACATATTCGATCGGCCGCTCATCGGCCGCACGCGTCAGTCGGCGGCCGCGCAGGAACGGCGTGCCCTGCGGACAGCCGAGAATGGCGGCGTCATCTGCGTTCAGCATCTCGATGTCGACCCACTCCTCGCCATGGTCCGGTATCAACCCCGCTCCGCGCAACGTCTGGTGGAGCGAGCCCTCGCGCAGGCCACGCAGCGGCACGTCCTCCAGTTCCGGCGACAGCGGCAGGCGGCTGCGCTCGATGGAGATCGCATGACCGTCATTGGCATTGGTGCGCACGCGGTCGACGGCGATAAAGAACGGGCTTTCGACATCCAGCAAGGTCGCCAGCCCGGGATCCTCGATGACCTCCAGCCGTAGTGTCCGCGTCTCGGCATTGGCGCCGGCATTGGCGAGCGCCCGCGACCAGCCGATGGCGTCATCGACCGGCTTGCCATCGAAAGTGACGAAGGAGCCGATGCCGACCTTGGTTGTGATCAGCCCGCGACTGGAGAGTTCCTCGAGCCCCTTGCGGACGGTGTTGCGGCTGACGGAGAAACGCTGGACGAGTTCATTTTCACTTTGCAGCCTGTCGCCGAAACCGAGAACGCCGGAGCGGATCTCATGTTCGAGGACGGTCGCGATCTGCTCGGGCTTGCCCGTGCCGGGAGACAGTTGAACCGCGCGCCGCTTCATATGCGTACCTGTTCAGTGAACCTGTATAATCCTGTTCAATATCCTTATATGCGAATTCTGTCAACGATCCGTGTGGGAGATGTCACGGCAAGCCCTCGATACCCGCCGACGACGAGCTACGTCGAAGTCATCGCTTTTCACGAAAAAAGAAAGCCCGCTCCGGAAACCGGGGCGGGCCTTGGAGGAGGATGAAGGGGTGGGACCCTCTCCTCTTGTTTCCACGGGGGGTGTGGACCGCAATCACCATACGTTGAGTCCGCTCATGTGTCGGATCACAAGCCGGCTTGCCTGCATCACAATCCGGTGCTCGACGGGATGAGCACGGTCACGCGATTGCGATTGCCACCGTGATCGAGCCGCTAAATGCGTCCCAGGACGACAAGGATGATGACGATGATCAACACGAGGCCGAGACCGCCACCACCATAATAACCTGTTCCGTAGAACGGGCCGCCGCCGAGACCGCTGAAGCCGCCGAGCAACGCGAGGATTAGAATAATGATAAGTATCGTGCCGAGACCCATGGCTTTCCCTGCTCCTGAATGCGCGCTTTCGCGCTGTTTCAACATCGCGCCATTCGGATGTTGCAACGTATGAACGTTTTAGGAAGGCTGGCGTTCCGCCGACCATTGCGCCTACGGAACAGCCAGCCGGCAAAGCAGAAAGCCCGCCTGGACGGCGGGCTTTCCGACCGGCCGGAGGCCAGGAGAGTGCGGCCAAAGCCTCACGGCTGGTTCCGCAACCTCCTTCAGCCTCAGCGGCGAGCGATCAGCAGGCAGAGCTGCCGCAGGTCGCGATCATAGCTTCCTTCGCTGCCGAGCACGTCGACGCAGCGCTTCTTCATCCTCGACAGTTGGCTGCCCGACATCTGGGCCACCACACCCGGCACGTTCGGATGGCTCGGGTTCGAGGGGTTGCTCGGATTCGACGGGTTGCTGGGATTGGTTCCGCCGCCGATGCCCACACCGACACCGACGCCAATACCGCCTGTGCCGCCGACATTGGCGCCAAGCCCCGCGTTGATGCCGCCTGCCCCCCCAACATTAGCGCCAAGCCCGGCATTGATGCCGCCCGAACCGCCGACATTGGCGCCCGCTCCGGCATTGACGCCGTTGCTGCCGCCGACCGAAGCGCCGAGCCCGGCGCTGACGCCGCTCGAGCCACCGACACGGGCGCCCGCTCCGGCATTGACGCCGCCGCTGCCGCCCACCGACGCACCGGCGCCGGCGTTGATGCCGCCACCGCCGCCGACCGATGCGCCGACACCGGCATTGACACCGCCGCTACCGCCAACCGAGGCGCCGACACCGACACCAAGGCCCGCTGTGTTTGCCGGTCCGGAAAGAACCAAGACCACTGCACTACCTGCCAACACACTGGCGACTGTTTTGATTGAAAAAGCCATAACACTCTCCTGTTGTAGTTGCGCTAAGGCAGTCGGCACGCGCCGATTGCAGACTCAACTACGCAACAAGTGAGTTTCGGTTTCAAACCGGGACGTGACAGTGAAAGTAATGGTATTTATTGTAGAAACCAGAAAATTATAACAGTCTTAAATATAAAATATGTTTGTAAAAGATATTTTTTGACAACATCCTGCATTATCGACATATTAGCCGCTTAGAGAAGAAAAACGGTTTTTTGTCCGATGGCGAAACTTGCCGGAACCGCGTCATTGCTGGCAGGCGCCTTCATCAAGATGATGTTGAGCTCAGAATAGCCGGTAAAACAGTCTGTAGCGCACGCGTTCCATGTAGGCGCGATACTCCGGCGCGGCCGCCAAAAGCGCCTCTTCGCGCAAGATGCGGTAAAGCTGCAGATAGGTGATCACCGCATAGACCGCGAGATTGTGGAAGGAAAAGGCCGACAGGAGGTAGAGCACATGGCCGGCGAGATAGCCGGCATAGATGGGGTGCCGCACCAGCCGGTAGGCGCCGCCCGTCATCACGCCCCGATTGGCGGGCAGGATGGCGAAGGAGCGCCCCAGCGAGATCTTGCCCCAGATAACGAACAGCAGTGCGATGATCTGTAACGGCGCGGCGACGTAGAGGGGGATAAGTGCAATGCCTGGCTGGAGGCTGATCAACGCAACGCCAAAACTGGCCGTCACCGAGACAATAACCGTAAGCGGATTCCAGTCACGCTCCACAGGACGACGCGACAGAAGCAGCCAGGTGAAGGTGAGTATCTCGGAAATCGCCACCAGCGCGGCATTGAGCCGGGTCGGATCCTCCAAGAGTTGAGAAACGCCGCGATAGACGAACAGCCCCGCGCACGCCAGGGCGCAGAGACGAAAGAAGCCTTCGCGAAGGTCGACCAGGATCTCGCGCTTGCGGGCAGCGGACAAAAACCTGTTATCGGCCGCACGCGAAAGCGCTTCACTTTTTGACATGAGCAAGGCAAGCATCCCGGTGGTCCCTCGAGGTGACCTTGGCACGGAACCATTGCCGTGCCGTTAACCGAGAAGATCACATCGGTCCTAAACCAGATCGAAATTGCCGGAAACCGAGGGCCGTAGCCGCCGCCGGCATCGGACGATCCTGTTCGCGGTTCCGCATCGGTGCCTAGTTGAGATATCCATTGCTGAAATAGCCCGCGAATTCAGGACGGTGCGAGACAATCTTGCCGTCGGCGTCATGCAGGATGCCGGCGGCGAAGAGGTAGGAGCCGATGGCTTCCATCTTGGCCGGATCCATGGTGCCGATGGCGCCATCTTGTCCGCGCAGATAGTGGCCTCCGATCAGTGCTTTCAGCGAGGCGTGAATCAAGGCCGGATTGGTCAAGGCATCCTTGTTGGCGGCGATCAGCAGCGTGGCGGCGTCATCTGGATGATCGACCGCGAATTGGTAGCCGAGCCGCGTTGCCTGGACGAAGGACGATGCCAGTTCGGGATTTGCCCGGAGATAGGCTTCGCTCGAAGAGATGAGCGTCGTGTGCTCGTCCGGCACGCCGTGGTCGGCATAGACGAAGCCGCGCTGCTTGACGCCTTTGAGTTCGGCTTCGACGCCCTCCCAGGTCGACACTTCGAGCGTGAAGTCGACCGAACCGTTGGCCAGCGCCTCGTAGGCGGACGTGCCAAGCGTCACCGTCTCGAAATTGCCTTTGCCGCCATCGTGGCGAATGATGGTCGAAATCAGCGCGTTCTCCCAGGCACCGCCGAACCCGCCATAGGTCAGGCCATCCAGATCCCTAGGGCTTTTGATCTCGCCGCGCGCCGCATTGAACACCAGCCGGCCCGTCTCTGACCGCACCACGGCATAGAAGGCCTTCAAGTCGGCGCCGGCGGTCTTCTGGGTGAAGAGGCTGATGGTGCCGTTGATGCCGAAATCGGCGACGCGGTTGGCGACAAGCGTACCGGCGCCGGTATCGCTGTAAGGCAGGATGTCGACCTCGAGGCCGGCCTCGCGATAAAATCCCTTATCTCGGGCGACGAACAGCCCGATGTGGTTGGTATTGACCGTCCAGTCGAGGGCGACGGTGACCTTCCGCGTTGCCGCGAAGGAGCGGCTCGATCCGCTGATCAGCGGTATGCTACCGGCAAGAGTGAGCAGCAGAGCTTGCCTGCGCGTCAAGTCAGTCATGGTCATGTCCTTTGGAGGGCTGGAGGTTGAGCAGGATATCGAGAATCTCGGCCTCGAGGGCCCCTGCCTGCCTGGTCGCGGTGCCGGTCCGATCGCGCGGGCGCGGCAGCGGCACCCTGATCTCGCGCACGACACGGGCCGGCCGCGCGGAAAACACATAGATGCGGTCGGACAGGAACACGGCTTCGCGCACATCATGGGTAATCAGCAATGCCGTCCAGCGATGATGCCGCCACATCTGTTCGAGCCAGCGCTGCATGGCCGCGCGGTTCAGCGCATCGAGCGCGCCGAACGGCTCGTCGAGCAAAAGCATGTCGCGCTCCTGCACCACGGTGCGCAGCAGCGCCGCGCGCTGGCGCATGCCGCCTGAAAGCTGCGCCGGAAAATGCCGCTCGAAGCCGGCAAGCCCGAACTCGGCAAACAGCGGCGCGACCCGCGCCCGTGCCGCCTTGCGGCCGACGCCTTGCACTTCGAGCCCGAGCGTCGTGTTGTCGAGGATGCGCCGCCACGGCATCAGCGCGTCGCGCTGCGGCATGAAGGCGAAATGCCGGCCATGATCGTCCAGCGGCGCGCCGTCGAAGATCATCTCCCCCTCGCCATGCTCGGCGCCGGTCAAAAGCTGGAACAGCGTCGATTTGCCGGCACCCGACGGCCCAAGGATCGAGACGAACTCGCCGGCATCCACGCTGAGCGAAATGTCGGCGAGCACGTCGAGCCCGCCAAACGCCTTGCGCATATGCCGCAATTCGAGCCGGCTCATGCTTGCGGCCCTTTTCCCGCGGCTTGCCTGCCAGCGGCTCGTTCCCAGGGCATGGCAAGACGCTGCAGCAGCACCGTCAGTCCGAACAGGACGAGAGTAAGTGCGGCGCTGACACCGACGGCGGCCAGCACCAGGTCGGGACGGAAATTGTTCTTGGCGTTGAGCATATAGATGCCCAGCCCTTTGGCCGCGCCGGCATATTCGGCGAAGATGGCGCCGACGACGGCATAGGTGATGGAAATCCTGAGGCCAGCGAAGAAATAGGGCAGTGCCGAAGGCAACCGAGCCAGCATGAAGACCCGCCAGCGCCCCGCGCCCATGGCGCGCAGCATCTGTCCGATCTCGGCCTCGGTCGCCTCGTAGCCCTGCACCAGGGCCACCAGCATCGGGAAGAAGGTGACCAGTGCCACCAGCACGATCTTGGGCGTAAGCCCGAAACCGAACCACAGCACCACCAAGGGCGCGATCGCCACCAGCGGCAAGGTCTGGCTGACGATGAAGACGGGAAACAGCGCGCGCCGCAAAGGCTGGAAGAAGTCGACCAGCATCGACAGCGCGAAGGCGGCGCCAAGAGAAAAGGCAAAGCCGATCAGCGTCGCCCGGATGGTGGGGATGGCGTTGTCGACCAGCGCCTCGCGGTTGAGGATCGCCTGTTCGAAGACGCGCAAGGGTGCAGGAAGAATGGTCGGCTTGATACCGGAATAATTCGCGTACAGCTCCCACGCCACGAGCAGCAACCCGACCGACATCACGGCCGGTGCCGCCTTGGCGAAGAAACCCGCAAAGTGGCGCGGGCGGTTGAATGACGATGAAGCCACGAGAGGTGAGACCCTTGACGGCCGTCGCGCACCAGCGCGAGCGGATCAGACAGCGGTGGGACTGTTGGCCGAAACCGTGACGTCGAGGGTTACGTGGCCTGCGCCTGGCCCGAAGCGGCAGAAAGCTTCATCGAGTGCCGAGAAGATCGCGCCGGCATCGCCGCGCAGCTTGGTGCAGAAATTCTTGGAGCGATCGTAGACGCCGGACTGCTCCAGGAAATCGATACAGCCATAGATCTCGTCCATGTGGTCGTCCGTGCCCATCACATAGAGAGAGAACTGCGCCGCCGCCGGCTGGCCAGTGGCGGGCGCGCCGCGCACGGCGGTGATGGCGGCTTGCTTGCGCGGACCAAGTGGCCCGGCAGGTCCGCCTGTCGCGTCGGAACGGCAGATCGGATCGTCCGGCTCACCCGGGCAGCCACGCGAAATGGTGGCCGACAGCACGCAATGTTTGCCGCTGCGGGAGGCGGCCACGAAAAGATCGCGCAGCGCCGGGAACAACACCTCGGGAGGGCCCACCAGCAAGGTCGAGATGTCGTCGGTCTCGATCCTGAGCCTGTCGCGCCATGGATCGAGCGCGCCGAGCGCACCCAGGATGACGCCGACGAAATCGTCGGCCATGGGATATAGGGAAACCTGTGCGCCTGAAAACATCGCCCGCCTCGCTCCGCTGGTATTACCCAGATCAGCTTCTAGGGTCTGTGGGCTTGCCGCCCCCGTCTCAGCCCCGACCGTACGGAGCACCCCTGTGGATGGCCGCGTTAAAGCACCATTCGATCGGTTGGGGAAGCGGTTTTTCGGCAGGTCGCGCCAAAAGCATTGCGCCAGCGCGAAGGCAGTCGGGCATTGCGGCGCGGAATTTATCTGGAACCTTCACCGCGCCGAGAGGTTGTCCCAACAGTCGCCGGACGCGATTCCAGGAAAAGTGTCAAGCGGTTTTCCGTCGGGATTTGCGTCAAACCAGAGAGATCGGCGGTTCATCGTTTCGGCGAAACCGGGCACCGATCCAGGCGACCAGTTTACAGAGATGGAGACAGACCATGTTCATGAAAATCCTCACGGCTTCGGCCTTCACCATTGCCTTGGCAACATCCGCCATGGCGCAAAGCAACAGCGCGGCCGGCGCGGATGGGTCCAGCGGCAGCGGCAAGTCGGTCACGGTGGACCCAAGCACGCCGGCCTCGCCCAATACGATCGATTCGGGCGCAACCAACAGCACGACCACCACGCCGGGCGACATGAATTCCAATGCGGACCGGAATTGCCCGACCAATCCCCAGGGCGCGCAGATGGATGCCAATGGCAACGCCACCGCCCCGACCGTGAACGACAACAACTGCGGCAAGTAGTTTTCGATCGCGGCATGGAAACCGCGGACGCAGGTCCGCGGTTTTCATGTGCATTTGGTCTAGGGGCCGTCCGGCGACACCTCGCGCGGCGATTGGCTATCCACCGCGCCAAAGACCCTTATGTCAGGCCGCGGTTTTCCAGCTTGCGAGCGCGCGAACACCGCGTGCATTTTCATCAGCCGCTTGAGCAGGCGACCATGGATGAGGTACCGGACCCGGCCATCGGCGAGATCGAACTCGATCCTGCCCCATCGCCTTACCGGACCCTTTCCAGTTGGCGGGCCAAGTCGATTGACCTCGAAGGCCAGCCTGACACTGCGGCCGGCGACATCCAGATAGATACCGGGATTGGCACCCAGGACATGCCACAGCCGGGCAACGTGCTCGATCGACATGTCGGATGAGATCATCGTGTGGTGCCGCTCAAGTCGCGCCCAGACGAAATCACCGGCTGGCTGAGGCAGCCCGGACACCAGACCCCTGCAATAGGCTGGCGCCACCTCGCGCACCAACCCGCGCATCGCGGTCGCCACGCTGTCGACCATATCGCGCCGCGATGCCCAGTCCACTTCGGAGAACGGCACCTGCCCGAGGATGTCGCCGTCGTCGAAATTAGCGGTCATCTTGTGCAATGTCACCCCGCCATGGACGGCATGCTGGCCGTCCGCGACCAGGCGATGGAGAGGATGCGGACCCCGGTAATTGGGCAGCAGCGCCGGATGAAAATTGAGCCCACCCTTGGGAAAGAGGTCGAGCACCTGCTGTGGGATCAAGGTCGGGAAAGCGTAGCAGATCAGCACATCCGCGGCGATGCCGGGCAATTGCCGGGCGAGCTCGTTCCACTCGTAAGGCCGGCCGAATTCGATCACCTTGACCGGCGTGTTGCCAAGATAGCGCCTGAGGAGAGACCAGCGCTTCAGCCTGCGTCGAAAATTGCCGATGCTGAAGCCTCTGCGCTGAAAACCAGGCACGATGATCGCGCCGATACGGTTGCCCGCCTCGATCCAGCCGGACAGCAGCGGCCCGGTGTAGGCAGTAACGTCCATTATGAAAACGGCATTGAGTTGGCCGACACGGGCCTCAGGCTGGGAAGACATTATCTCTCAGGCCTGGCGAAGCAAGACATCGCTTGCCGCCACGCGCTCTCACGGACCCGTCCTGGCAGGACCAAAAGGCCAGTCGGTCAGCCCGGCTTGGGAGAGAGCGGCCCGGCCGCGGCCACACTGGAGAGTCTCTCCCGTTTCACCAGCACGGGCTTTTCGTAGATCTTCCGCATGCTCACCCCCTGAAAATCAAATCAACCCGCACAGTTGGTCAGCAACGCGGCGAGCTGTCAACCACCGGGCAGTGGTCAACGCCGCTATTCCCATGGTCTTATGGCAATTGGCGGGCGTTTATATCAGCCCGCCGCCAAAAATCGACACGTGAACTTACGAAACGGCTTTTTCACGAACCGGCAGCTTCCAGCCCGGCCTGACAAAATGGCAGGTGTAGCCGTTGGGATATTTCTCCAGATAGTCCTGATGCTCGGGCTCGGCCTCCCAGAACGCTCCGACCGGTGCGAGCTCGGTGACTACCTTGCCGGGCCACAGGCCGGAAGCATCGACATCGGCGATGGTGTCCTCCGCCACGCGCTTCTGCTCCTCGCTTGTGTAGTAGATCGCCGAGCGATAGCTCATCCCGACATCGTTGCCTTGGCGGTTGCGCGTCGTCGGATCGTGGATCTGGAAGAAGAATTCCAAAAGCTGGCGGAAGCTGATTTTCGCCGGATCGAAGCTGATCTCGATGGCTTCGGCATGCGTGCCATGATTGCGATAAGTGGCGTTCGGCACGTCGCCGCCGCTGTAGCCGACACGCGTGGCGAGGACGCCCGGCATGCGCCGGACCAGATCCTGCATGCCCCAGAAGCAGCCGCCGGCAAGCACTGCGCGTTCACTGGAAGTCGCCATGTAACGTCTCCTCAAAAGGCAATTCCGGAGAAAGTATAGCAGCTTTCCCCCGGGGAATTGCGCGGCAACAATTTGGATAGCCCATAAATGGGCATCGTCGCCTGCTTCGTCCAGTCGGAAGAATGGCCATTCGGTTGGGCCCGTGAAAGACGCCGCGTGGGCAACGGGATGGCGTGACGCCGCTCAGACGCGCGGATGCCTGGTCCGACTGCTGGCGGCAACCGGCAGATATTGGATACCGGGCGGAATGGCCGCAAAGCTGATTGCCACTGGCGGCGCCTCGCGCGACCAGTTGAAGAGAACGGTCTTGACCGGGATGTTGTCCAGCCATGGCCGCAGCAGTGACGGCACGTTACGGCCCGGCCAAACCATCAGCATGCCATGGTCGCGCAGCCGCTGCCTCGTGATCCAGGGCGCGAATCGCATATCGAGATCGGTGAAGATAGACGGCTTGTCATAGGCGTTGAGGCCCGCCAGCATGGCAAGATTGGTGTCGCCACCGACGATGTCGAGCCGGCCCGGCGCCGCCGCGTGCCAGATTGCCTCGGCCTCGTCCGAAATCGGCCGCGCCGGCCAGCAGACGGCGTCCATGCGTCCGCGCACATTGCAGTCCGTCCAGCGGATGGCGGCATAAGCGCCCGACATGGTCACGATGCAGATCAAGGCGCAGATCGCCAACCTTTGCATCTCGACGGCGCCCAGCCGGTGACCGAGAAAGGCGAGCGCGACGACGCCGACGAGATTGTACATCGGCGCCCCCCAGGCTTCGCCGGTGCCGGTGAACAACGAGGCGACCATGATCAGCGCCGCCGGCCCAAGCCCCATCCAGCAGAGATAGACGAGCGTGCGGCGCTCGACGGGCGCTTGCGGGACAGGTGAGCGCCGCAACAGCCCCGATAGTGCCAGGACCAGGAGAAAGCCGGAAAGCCCGGCCAGTTGGACCCCGACATAGTAGAGCCGCGCACGGTGTTCGCTCACCCATGCGTCGCGGCCGGCGAAATAGGTGAAGGGCAGGAAATCCATACGGTAGAGTGCAACGGCCAGCGGCGCGGCGACGGCGAGAAAAACCGCCAGGCCGAGCCACGGCCAGGGTGTCGCCAGCCGGCTGCGCGCACGTGGATCGTACAGCAGCCAGAGAGCGCCGAAGGCAAGCAGCAGGCCGGTGGAGAACTTGGCGTAGAGCCCGGCGCCGGACACCAGTCCGAGCGCCAGCCACCAGCCCGGCCCGCCGCCGCGGCCGGCGCGCCACAGCAGCCAGCAGATCGCCGCCCAGAACGGCATCTGCGCATAGTCGTGATTGAATTGCGGCGTCGGCCAGCCGAAGAAATAGACCGACGGCATCAAAAGCACGGCGGCCAGCGCGCGGCGCTGCCCGAGCATATCGCGGGCCAGCAGATAGACCAGGACGAAAGTGGCTGAGATCGTCAGTTGCGCCAGCAGATACTGAGGCCAGCGGAACGATCCGGTCAGGAGATGGCTGGCCTCGAGCAGCCAGCCGGGGAGCTGCGGGTGCTTGTAGGTCAAAAGCACCCATTCGCGGCCCCACATGAAGCCTTCCACGACATCGCCGGGCGGCGCGGGATCGATGAGTGCCGGCACCACGGTCCAGCACAGGGTCTGCACCAGGCACAAAAGCGCCAACACATGCCAGGGGCGACGAAACAGGGCGGACCAGACCGACGCCGAATCCAGACCCACGGCGGGCAATCCTGCCGGCGCCCAACCATCCATGGAGTCGTCAATTCCCGTCATGCGGCGCTTAAACCACACCACCCGGTTTGCCGAACAGCCCCAACGTCAAAGCTTACAAAAAAGTATACTTGCCGGCCATTGCAACACCAAGATCGATCGGGAAATTCGACGCCTCGCCGCCCTTCCCGGGCAGAATAGCCCGTACGGCTGATCCAGCCTCGACATCCCGGACATTCGATGCGTCACCAGCATGCCATCATTCATCACCACGCGCTCGACTTCTGGCTGGCGCGCGCGGCGGTCCTCGTCATCATCTGCCTGCAGCTTCTGGTGATCAACGATCTCTCGTTCGGCCCCCGCTGGCTGGCGCCGGCGCTGGAGGCCGCCCTGCTCGTGCCGCTGTCCGTGGCCACCGCCTGGACGCAGGTCGCCACCCAGAAAGCGGTCGAGGAGGAGCACTGGTACCTGGTCGGCCGGTTTCGCGTCATGATCCGCAGGACGGCCCTGGTGATGACCGGCGTCGTCAGCGTCATGAATTGCGGTTCGCTGGTGTTCCTCGTGCGCGCATTGCTGGCGGGCCATGCCGGCTCCAGCGGGCAGACACTGCTGATCGACGCGCTCAACATCTGGGTCACCAATATCATCGTCTTTGCCTTGTGGTTCTGGAGCGCCGACCGCGGCGGGCCGCCGACCTGCGGCCTCGTCAACCGCGCCCATTCCGATTTCCTGTTCCCGCAAATGACCTTGAACGACCGCGAGATCCGCGACTGGCTGCCGGGCTTCGTCGACTATTTCTTCCTCGCCTTCACCAACGCGACGGCATTTTCACCGACCGACACCTTGCCGCTTTCCCGGCGCGCCAAGCTCTTGATGATGGCGGAGGCGATGATCTCGCTGCTGACGATCGCGCTGGTGGCGGCCCCCGCCGTCAACATCCTGGCCTGATGGGGGAGCAGGGCCTCGTTGCCGTGAAAACGATGGGCGGCCCGAAAACGAAAAAAAGCCCGCCCCGGCGTGAGCCAGGGCGGGCTTTGGTTCGATCGAGCCGTCAAAGTGCCGGTTCACGAAACAGGGCAAGGCCTGGCTTCAGTCCTCCGGAACGGACCTGAATTTCCGCACGATCGCCTCGAACAAGATATCCGAGAGGCGGCGACGATCGCCGCGCGCTGCTCGGCGCTGTAATGGGCGGCATCGTCGATGGTCATGAAGGTGACGTGACGGCTCATTGCGCTATCCTTGAATCATCTTGCGAGGCGCCGATCGTATGGTGTTGTTTGCACTGGGGTCCGACGGCGCCAGCCGGGTCAGGACTTGTACCCTTCGTTCAGGCAGTCGTTCTGCCAGGCCCAGTCGAAGTCGGCCCGCGACATTGACTGGCCCATGCCCGGCTCGACAAACGGGCCGGCGGTGTTGTCGATATAGACGATGAAGCGCGCCTCCTTGGTGAAGGCGCCAACCTTGGCGGTGATGACACCGCAGGTCTGGCCGGTCGAACTGTCGCCGGTAAGCTGGACGTGCGAGAAGGTGGCCGAAGCATCGCTTACCAGACCACGCATCTTGCCCTCGGCTGCGGTGATCGCGTCGGCACGCCAATCGCCGCTGCCGCTGCAGGCTGAAAGCAATGCAGGCAGGAAGAGCAATTTTATGAGGTGGCGCATGTCGGTCCCGAACGTCGCGCCGCAACCTACTCGACCTTCGGTTGCCGCCAAAGCGGTGTTGCAAATCATGGTTTCGGAGCGGTTTCACCCCTTGCCCATCCGCTCCACCTCCCCCGCCGACAGAAACAACATCACCACATCGCTCATGCCGAGCAGCGGCGTGAACGTGACGATCGTTATTCCGCCGGTGGCGTTGGTGCGGGTCAGGCCTTCGGAATAGATGTCGAGCGGCGGCTCCTCGTCGAACCAGACGCCATCGAGCGTCTCGCCCTGCCATTTCTCGCGGCCCTTTTCGAAACTCTTGAACGACAGCACGCTCTCGCCGGCCTGCACGTCGCCGCCGCCGCCATGGCGCACCACGACACTGTCGAGAGCACCGGGCGCGCCGCGTCCCATGATTGTGTCGGCGATCGCATCCGCCGGGATCATGCCGGTGCCCCATTCCGCCTGCCGCTGCGGCGGACCGACCAGCACGCGCTGCGGGTTGTCGCGCGTGCCCTCGCCGGTGACGCCGGCGGCCCACAGCCGCACCGGCGTGTCGAACACCTTGCCTTGCCACCACTCGGGATAGCGGCCGGTGAGATGCATCGCCCATTCGGCGCCGCCGGCGCGGGTCTTGCCGAGCTGGTTGCCGGCCATGAACAGGCGTTCGCGATTTTTCGCGCCCGCCGCGTGAAATTCGGCCTGCCGCTGATAGGGTTTGTACGCCGCCAAAAGGTTGGTGCGTCTTCGGCGGTCAAGCTCCGCCAGCAGCGCCAGATATTCAACGCTCGCCGGGACCAGCGTTGCCGGGATCGGCCGGCTCGTCGAGGAACGGCCGCAGGACGGCTTCGAGGGCGCGGATGCGGCTGCGGATCTCTTCATCGCTTGGGGCATCCAGGGGGTTGACGGCGGCATCGAAATCCTTTGGCAGCACCGAAAGCACGATCTTCAGATACTGGTCCGGCTTGTCTGCCCGCACCTCGGCCAGCACGCCGGCGCCGTGCGCGCGAAAGTCGGCGCGGACGGCGGCGAGGAACTCGTCACCCAGTGTCTTCTTCGTCCGCGCGCGGGGTTTGCGCGGCGGCGCGGGGCTGGCGGCGGCTTTGCGCCTCGGCGGCCTTGCCTTGCGGCGCGCCGGCCCGGTTTCGTCAGTCATGGCTCCGCGCCCCGGCATTGGCATCACCGGCATTGACATCACCGGCGGCCTTCGGCGCCGCCTGCCTGGCCCGCCTGGCCGGCTTTTTCGAGCGGGCGGATTTCTTCCTGGCCTTCCCGCCGCGCTTCGGCGTCGCGGCCCGTATGGGCTTTGCCACAGCAACAGGCCTGGCAGCCTTGAGCCGGGCCATGGCGAGGCCTATGAGCTGTCCGCCGATACCAGCCTGCGGAAAGCTGAAGCAGCCCGCCTCGTCCCGCACCATGCCGATCAGCACGGCGGGCGCGACCAGCTCGACGCGCCCAAGGCGCGCGACCGGCGCCGCGCCCTCGAATTCGCCGACGGCGCTGACGATCTCGCGGCCGTCATCGCTGGTGATGATGGTGGCATAACGGGGCATGGGATTTCTCGCGTCTCGCGGCGGCAGCGCTCTACGGCGCCCCCCTCTGTCCTGCCGGACATCTCCCCCTCTTGGGGGGAGATTAAGCACTCGCCGGCTTTCGCCAATTTCCAACGTCTGCTGGAGTGGCGGAGCGCCAAAGCTGCAAATCTCCCCCCAATAGGGGGAGATGGCCGGCAGGCCAGAGGGGGGCGCTGTCCCGCCAGCATTCAAGATTGGCAACAACCAATGACGCCCCACAGGGATGGCGCCAAAAAACAAAAACCCGCTTGCCGGCGGGTTGGTGGCGCAAATCAGCACCATGGATGGATTTATAGCATCGTTGCCCTCACCCAGTCAACGATTTTATAGGAAAAAATTCACATTCGATCGAAGGAGCATCATCCCCGCCCTCCACAATCATCCGGCTTTTCAGGAGCCTGCTCCTGTGAAATCATCGGCGGCAGCTCATGGAATGATTCCCGTCGCACGGCCTTGTGGAGAGGACGATGGACAGACCAGCCATGGCATCCGTCTTCAGGATGCGGCATGCTCCGGCCACGATTTCCGGTGTGCGCAGCACTGGCCAGGGCCAGGCGGACCCCGTCATCCGGGTGCACTCGCTTGGCGAGGCGATCCGCTTCGTCGCCAGCGCCTACCCCAATTACGACATCAGCGCCGCGGCCATAGACTGCGGCGATCCATCGATCCCGCGCCTAGGCGGCCCGGAGGTCAGGGCGCTATGGCGCGAATATGGCGAGCGCCTGACGCAGGAATAGGCGCGGTCGGCCGAATGGCCTCCTGGGATCGGAAACGCCGCTGACGCGTTTCCACTGCGATCAACCGAGGGAGCAATCCATGAACGTCGCCAACCTGCAACTCGAAGGCCTGCTGATGGCCGTCGCCTCGATCAACCACGTCCTAGTCAAAAAGGGCGTGCTGACATCGGAAGAGATCGACATTGCGCTGCGCAAGGCCGAGGCCTCGGAAACCGGTGAGGAGCGATCGGATGGCATGTCGGCGTCGAACCGCGACGCCGTCAATTTTCCGATCCGGCTGCTGGAACTCGCCAACCAGTGCCAGCCGGAAGCCGACATGCCGTCCTTCTCGAAGCTGGCCCGCATGGTCGGCCAGATGAAGGAGCCCTACAACGACCAGATGTGAGACGCTGCCCCGGGCGGGCGGCTTACGCCCTGCCCAGGCGGGCGGCTTACGCCCTGCCCCGGGCGGGCTCCTTACGCCCTTCCCCGGGCGGGCTACTCAAGCCCTGCCCCGGGCTCCTTACGCCCTGCCCGGCCATCCCAGGTTCAGCGCCAGTATCTTTCCCGGCCCGTGCACGGCGGCGAACAGCAATCCGGCAATGAAGGAAAAATGGTCGATGAAGAAACCGAACTCGGCCTGGTTGCCGGCCCAGTGGCTGGGGCCGTGGAAGGCAAGGGCCAGGAACAGCACATAGGCGGCCGCGACCAGGGCGGCCTGCGAGAAGAAGGCGCCGCTCAGCAAACACAGCACCAGCGCGATTTCCAGGATCGCCGCGCACCAGGCGAGGAAAAGCGGAAACGGAAAGCCGGCGGCCGCGATATAGCCGGCCGTGGCCTCCATGCCCATGAACTTGAAGGTTACCGCCATCAGGAACACGCCGGCGAAGATCAGGCGGGCAATGAGAAGGGCCGCGGTCTGCCACGGCGATTGTGCGATTTGCGACGTCATGCTTGTTCTCCAGCTTCATCTGCCCCAAGGACGCGCCGCCCAGCGCCGATCCGACATGTCGGGCGAAAATTCTTTCCCACCGCTCGAAGCTGGGACAAGACATGGCCAAGGCCTTGACCGTCGGCGCGCCGCAACTGGAGCTGGTCCGGGAGATCGCGCTTCCCCGGCAACCACCTTTAGAAATCCTCATGATCGCGAAACTTGTCGATAACCTCAGGTGTGGTATTGTTAGCCGGGGCTAATGCACAGCTGTGTCTGGTGATGGGTAGGCAGGAATGGGCGCAAGCGTCAGGTTGGGGACGAGATCCTATCTCGTCCGGTCACCGGTACTGGAATGCAGCGGTTGCGGCGGCACCGGGCAGGTTTTCCAATGCCCGCGCTGGACAAGTTCCAACGGGCTTTGCTGCCCCGCAGGCACGCATCACCGTGGCTGTCCCGGCGCCAGCGCACCTTGCGCCGAATGCGGCGACACCGATAGCGCCGAGCCGGTCCAGCCGTCGGCCTGATCGGCGGCCGGCCTTGTCGGGCCTGTCGGGGCATGCCATGGAACCAGCAGCGTCGATCGTTGTTATGTCTGATCGCGGCATCGCGTGCCGGACAGCCACGCGACCATGCGGCTGAAAGAGAGGCCCGATATGCCCGACGACAAATCCAAGACCAAACAGGACCGCAAGCTGGTCTCGAGCGAGGAGACCTACGAGGTCGCCGCCTTCGCGCGCAAATACGGTATTCCGCAAAGCGAGGCGCAGACCATCATCAAGCGCTACGGCCCGTCGCGCAAGAAGCTCGACAACCACATGGCCGCGCGCGGGTAGACGGGCCGCGCGGCAACCATTTCGCTGGGACGAGCGTTGAAGGGTGATGCTGCGGGCCGCGTCAACCGGGCCCGGCGGTACGGTGAACAGGATGTCTTTTTCCCGGTTTCTCATCCTGGCCAACGAAATGGCAGACGAGCACCTGTCCCGCCCGGCCCGCGGCATGCCAAACTGGTGACGCCATGGCAATGGCGGAGCCGAACTGGCGAACGGAGGGCCTTAACCATGTCCGAGACAACACGCAGGACCGGCAGCTGCCTGTGCGGCGGCGTGCATTTCGTCGTCGCCGGCCAGCCGTCGCGGGTCGGTCTCTGCCATTGCAAGGACTGCCGCAAGGCGGGCGGTTCGGTCTATTCGGCCTTTGCCATCTGGCCGCGCGATGTTTTCGAGACGACGGGCGAGGTCGCCAGCTACGGCACGCGCAGCTTTTGCCCGACTTGCGGCAGCCGCGTCGCCTGGGTCGGCGAGGACGAGGTCGAGGTGATGCTCGGCAGTCTCGACATCGCACCGACGGACCTGACGCCGCGCTATGAATTGTGGATCGGGCGGCGCGAGACCTGGCTCCATGCCTTGCCCGATGCCGAACAGTTCGAGCATGATCGGCCGCGGGCCGAAGGCACCGATCCGGCCGCGCCAAGACCGCTGTCCGACGCCGTCGCGCGCGACTGAAAACAAGATTGAAAATTGATCTCGCCGGCGGGGAACCCTGCTCTGTCGGCCACGTTGTCAGGCGCTTCCTCTGTGCATGTCACCATCTCGACATGCATGATTTTTGGAGACGACCGTGAACGACAAGATGTTTCCCCGACCGATCCGCCTGAAATTCGCCCCCGAGCGGGAGCGCGTGGTGCGCAGCGCCTGGGAGGGGCTGGAATGCCTTGGCGACTGGCCCGCTGGCCATGGCCGGCAATACCGCGCGGCCCTGCGCTCCTGCCGCGACGCGCTGGATGGCTGGACGCCGGCGGAAAAGGCGATGCGGGCGATGATCGACGCCGCGCGCGAAGCGCGCATCCTCCAATAGCGGGGCTGAACATGGGCGATCTGATGCTGTCGGCACCGCTGCGGGTCAAGCCGCATGGCTCGGACACGATCCGTGAGGTGGCCACGCTTCAGGACGCCAGCGAAATCCTGATCGACTGGCCGCAGGGCAAGCGTGGCCCTTTCTACCAGACCGCGCGCGAAAAGGTCGAGGCGGCGCTGCAAAACAATGAAGGCGCGGCCCAGGCGCAGGAGGCCTTCACCGCGCTCTGCGATCACGCCGGCCTGCTGGTGCGCTAACAGCTGTCAGCCATACCAAACGAAAAGCAGGCGAAACTCGCCTGCTTTTCGTCGTGACGCCGCTTCGATCATTGCGGCGGCAGATCGCTGTCCACGATCGGATGCGAGGCCTCGAAGCCAAAATTCCTCGGTGCCATCAGCATCAGGACGATCACGATGGCAATAGAGGCAAGCAACGTCGCGGTGCTGGCAATATCTTTCACGTCCCCATCCTTTCAGATCCAGTTCGTTTGGAGAAACGTTTCCTGATCTTCGAGGTTCCGCTGACGCAGCGACAATGTCGCCTGACCGTCTCTATTGCTTGGGTGGCTGAGCCGGCACTTCGCCCGGCTTGATGACCGGCGTCTTGCCTTCGTCGGGGGCCGGCGCGGCCATGCCCTGGTCGCCGGTGGCCGGCGGCTTCAGCACGCCGCCGCAATCGCTGAGCTTTTCGCTGAGGTCGCCGCCGCCGGACGGCTGCTTGGCGCCCTGATCGGTTTGTGCCCGGCACTTGTCGGCCTGCTGGTTCGGCGCCTGCTGGTTCGGCGACTGCTGACCCGTCTGTGCCGCCGCCGGCACAGCCAGGGCCAGCATCGCGGCGCATGATGCAATGGCGAGAGGGTTCATCTCGGCCTCCTTCGTTGAAGCCGCCCGCGGCGGCCTTCCCTTCACGGGGACAACGCCCGTGAGCCCAAAAGGTTGGCGATGGGTTTGGCCTGGGTTTGTCGAGAGGCTTACTCGCGGGGCCGGGCCGCGGCGGCCGGAGCGGCTTTCTTCTCGTCCTCCCCCGCAAGGCCGGCCTTGGGTTCGAGCCGGTGCAGAAGCCCCGCCACGACAAGCACGATCAGCGTGGCGAACCCGGCCACCTGCCACAGGCCAAGGCCGCAGGCGACGCCGATCGCGCCCGCCAGCCACATCCCGGCGCCGGTCGTCAGCCCATGAACCTCGCCGCGCGAAAACAGGATCGAGCCGGCGGCGAGGAAGGCAACACCCGCCGTCACCGCCTCGACGACGCGGATCGGATCGACCTTGACGGAATCCTGCGCGAACATCGGCGCATGGATGATCTCGACCGTCAGTATGCCGAAGGTGGCGGCGGCGACGCAGATCAGGATATGCGTGCGCAGCCCGGCCGGCCGGTTGCGCCATTCGCGCTCGAAGCCGATGACCGCCCCGTAAAGCGTCGCCAGCAACAGCCGCGCCGCGACGACCGGAAACGAGGTGTAGGTGGGATGGCCGAATTCCTCGACGAGCTGTTCCATGATGTCCCTTCGACGATGAGAAACTTTCCAACGTAGGCGGTGGACCCGTGGTTCCCCAGGATCGCCGTGGGCCGGCGCGAAGGCCGGCGCTTGCGCAAAAGAACTGCAACCAACCCCGTCCTCCAGCCGTTGCCCGTGCCGGAGGCCAGCCATGTTCGAGCATTTCCAGCCTATCGACGTCGACCTCGGCAAGGCCGGCATCTTCGTGCGCCGCGCCGGTGAGGGACCCCCGGTGCTGCTGCTGCACGGCTTTCCGCAAACCCACCTGATGTGGCGCGACATCGCGCCGGCGCTCGCCGATCGTTTCACCGTCATCTGCGCCGACCTGCGCGGCTACGGCCGCAGCACCTGTCCGCCATCGAGCGCCGATCATGCGCCCTATGCCAAGCGGACCATGGCCTCCGACCTGGTGGCGATGATGGCCAGGCTCGGCCTCACCAGCTTCATGGTCGCCGGCCATGACCGGGGCGGCCGTGTCGCCTACCGCATGGCGCTCGACCATCCCGGCCGCGTCGCGAAACTCGCCGTGCTCGACATCGTGCCGACGGCGGACGCCTGGGACCGGGCCGACGACCGGCTGGCCCTTGGCTACTGGCCGTGGTCGCTGCTGGCGCAGCCCGAGCCCTTGCCGGAAACGATCCTGGCGGGCGCCGCCGAAGCCATCGTCGACAATGCGCTGGGCGGTTGGGGTTCAGCGCCCGATGTCTTTTCAGCCGGCATCCGCCAGGCCTATGTCGATGCCTTGCGCGACCCTGCCCATATCCACGCGATCTGCGAGGAATACCGGGCGGCCGCGACGATCGACCGCGAGCACGACCAAGCCGACAAGACCGCCGGCCGGCGCATCGCCTGCCCGGTGCTGGCACTGTGGAGCGGGCAAGGCGCGCTCGCCGAATGGTATGCCGATGAAGGCGGACCGCTGGCGCTATGGCGAAGCTGGGCCGACGACGTGCGTGGCCGCGCTATGGCGGGCGGCCATTTCTTCCCCGAGGAAGCGCCGGGGCAAACGGCTGGCGCGCTGATCGATTTCTTCGGCGAGGCTGGTGCCGGTTAGCACCGCGGCTCAGCGGCCTGATGTGCGCGGCGTAGCCTCGCCGTCGGGTTGATCGGGCCGGAAAGGATCGGGTCTTTGCGGACAATCCTCGAAACGATGGTCGCGGCCGCCGCAGAACGAACAGCACATCGCCTCGCGGCCCTCGCTGCCGGGCCACCATTGTGGTGTTTCGTAAGGCTTCCTACCATCCATGCCCAGCAATGCGCGACGCCCGATTTGGTTGCGCTCCGCCAGCGTCGCGGAACCAACGGACTTCAAAAGGGTTGTGTGCCACAATGCAAGCGGCCGTTCAGGAAGAATCCGGACCGGCTTGGTGCGCAATCGAAGAGAACCGTCATGTCCGCTCGTCCCCTGACCGTGCTGATGACCGTGGGCACCGTGCTGGCGGCGACCGGCCTGGCCGACGCCCGGCCCGACAGCCGCGCCATGGGCTGCGCCGAGATCCACGCCATGATCCAGGGCCGTCGCGCCGTGGTGCTGACCACCGGCCCCAACCTATGACCGCTATGTCAGGCAGTTCGGCAATGAGTGCGACTGGCCCGAAGTGCCGATGTCGGCCTACATCCCGTCCCGCGACGGCGACTGCCCGGTCTATCGCTGCGAAGAGCCGGTCAACAATTTCCCGAATTGACCGCAAGCTGCCTGGGCGCCATAAGGTGCCGGCTTTCCCGCTTCGTCTAATGGTAGGACAGCGCCCTTTGAAGGCGTGAATCGTGGTTCGAGCCCATGAGCGGGAACCAAGCAGCTGCGAGCGAACCGTGTAATCCTGCCGGGCGGAAGGTGGCTTCCGCCTTGGACCTCGATCGCAATTGACGGCCAGGTAACGCTGCGTTAACCTCTATTTTAGGTAAATCTAAAATAGAGGTTTCTAATGAAGATGATTTTCATTTGCCTTGCGCTTGTCCTCGCCAGTTCGAGTGTCGCCTCGACGCATGAAAAGAAGGCGACCGTTGCCGCCGCGAACGGATGTGCTGGCCTGTCGATCAAGGCGGCAGTGGCCGCGAAATTGGACTGCACTGCCACCGGAACAGCAACATCGACCCAGACCGACGGTACGAATGCCAAGCCGCGCCTTGGCTACCAAAACCCTTGGACTATCTCCTCGTTCGGCTTTTGACGTTTCCAGCATTTTGTCTGCCAAAGGCACGGTGACCGGGCCCGGCCAGGGTAAGCGTAAGTGGCGCTGTCTGATCTCGCCCTGACTATTCCTGCACGGCCAGAGTTTCTCAACGATCAGACCAACTGATTGGGGTTGCTTCACTGATCGGACCAAGCAGCTCGATCGCGGCCGTCGAATGCCTTTGAAGGAAGCGCAGCCGAGTAGTGCGAGGGATGGTGCAGTCTTGAAACCTTGCGGCCTGTTGAACGTTCACTGTCGGCCCACAGGAGAATTCCATGGATCCGGCAACCGCGGCGGTAATGGTCATGCTTTCATGCTACGCATCCCAGTGTCGGCCCATGGATTCGCGCCCGGTCGTCTATGCCTCGATCGAGGAATGTCAGGCGGCCCTCCAGGCCAGATTGGCGCCGTGGCCGAACGGCGAAATGGTCGGCCGATGCAAGCAGGTCGACCGGACGGCGACCGGATCGATCCCGCCTGAAGGATATGCCGTGGTTCAAGTCACGCGTGGAGTGGGCAGCGACGCGGCCACCACCACCTATTTCGTTCAGAGAGCCAGGGACTAGACGCTCCGCCGCTTGGCGAGCCGGCTGGACGTCGGCTGGCTCCCCGGCGTGACTCGCCTCCTGAAACCATTTCGGCGACCCCGCGTTGACGACCGGGGCACCGCCAGACACAGGAGACATTCCATGACCGTCAACTGCCGCATATCCATCGACAACCGGCCGGACGCCACCAACGTCACCTTCCAGGCGGTGCCGCGCATTGGCGAAAGTGTTTCTCTGTCGGTCGACGGAAGCCCCCAGGACCTGCGGGTCTCGCGCGTCGTGCATGTCCCCAACGGTGGACTGGAAGGTGCCGCGATCATCGTCGAGGTGACGACCAACATCCTCTAGGCGCTGTTTCGGTCGCCCCAGGAGGCTTACGCCCCAGTCGTTTTCTGTATGCCGAAACCCGGCGAAACGTCGTCGGCCTCGCTGCCGGTCTGCGGCACGATAATGGATGCCAAGGGCGCGCTCAGCCGCCATTCAAGATGGCCGGGCGACCGCTCCAGCGTGGCCGAGCCGCCCAGCGACTGCGGCGTCACGCGTTGCAGCACGACGGTGCCGAACCCCTTGCGCGTCGTCTCGTCGCGCCTGTCGTCGGGATGCGGCGTCGAGATCTCCTTCCAGATCAACTGAAACTCGCGCGCCGAGCCGATGGTCCAGGTGATCTCCACCCGGCCGCTATCGCTGCCGAGCGCGCCATATTTGGAGGAGTTCGTGCCAAGTTCGTGGAAGGCCATGCCGAGATTCTGCACCGCGTTCGACTGCAGCGTCAGCACCGGCCCGGAGAGCAGGATCTGCTCCTCGCGGCCAAAGGGCTTGAGATGTTCCTGGATCAGGTCGAACAGGCTCGCCCCCGCCCATTCCGTGGTGACCAGCAGATCATGCGAGCGCGACAGCGCCATGATGCGGGCGCGGATGAGTTCCTCGAATTCCCTGGGATCGTTCGAACGCTTGCTGGTCTCCCTGACCATCGACAGGATGACGGCGAACTGGTTCTTGACGCGATGGTTGACCTCGCGCATCAGCAGCCTGATCCGGCGCTCGCTCTCCTTGGCGGCGGAGATGTCGCGGGCGATCTTGGAGGCGCCGATGATCTCGCCATCGGCGTTCCTGATCGGCGAGACCGTCAGCGAGACGGAAATCAGCGCGCCGTCCTTGCGCCTTCGCACCGTCTCGTAGCTCGCCACCCGGTCGCCGCTGCGGACCTTGGCGATGATCTCGGTCTCCTCGCTCTTGAGGTGATCGGGAATGAGCATGAGGATGGACTGGCCGACCGCTTCCTCGGCGCTGTAGCCGAACATGCGTTCCGCCGCCAGGTTCCAGGTCTTTATGATGCTGTTCAGGTCCTTGCTGATGATGGCGTCGAAAGAGGAATCGACAATTGCCGCCAATCGGACATCGGCGCTCGCGCTCAACCGCCCCTGCTCTTCATCGTCGGCGGCCGGCGCCAGCAAGTCCTTCATGATCACCTAGCTAGCGTCCAAAAGAATCAAGGCAAGTGCCTGGGAGACCCCAAGCATGCGGGGACATAGGTAAAAGCGTCAGTCGGCCGTCCCGCCGTCCGACGTCCCCGCATTGCCGGTTGGGGCAATCACGCCGAACTCCTGCGACTTGATGCCTTGCTCCGCTGCCAGGAAGCCCTCCGAGGCCAGGCCACGGCGCAACAATTCCCTGACGGCGGCGGAACGGCTCGGCATCCGCTTATCGAAGCGCCAGTTTTCCAACGCCGTCAATTCGTCGGCGGTGAGCATGATCTGCAACCGCTCCGGACGTTCCAGCTCAGCCATGTGGGCTTCCTTGCTAGAGCCAAGGATGGGGGGAATTAGTATTTACCTCGCTCAACTAACAAATAGGGTTTGCCGCATATTGCGTCAAGGCCGGCCAGTAGGGGGTTGACGCATCCAACCCATGATGTGGATTAGACGCAGGCTCCCCACTTGCACACCTATACTAACTAACTGATTTCATTCAAACAATTTGATATTTTGCTTGTCATACGCCCGCGCCGGGCGCATGCTGCGCTATCAATGGAAACAACCCTCCACGGGAGGCTTCAATGCGGTACGATTACTCTTCGCGGATGCTCGACGACGTCTATTCGGCGGTTCAGAGGGCCTTCAAGACGGCAGGCATCGTCAACATCAGCGCGGTGGCGGAACAGGTCAGGGTGAGAAACCTGGCCGAGAACGTCGCCCTCGAGGATGTTGAATACCTGGTGCTGCAGGCTGCTCAACGGCTTGGCGCGGCGATCGAATTCGACACTTTTGGCTTGGTTTCGAGCGGAAACAGGCTCGCCGACAATGGCGAGGACAGCCCGATCGTCCCGCTCAATCTTCATCGATCAGCCTCGATGCAATAGCCCAACGGCCACGGCCGCGCGGCCCGTGGAACAAGCATGGCCTTCGGAGATTATCGCGGCACCCGATGGAGGAGGATGTTGTGAAAGCCTTGCGCAGTCTACTCGCCGAATTGTCCTCCAACTGGCTCCAGCGCCGCAAGACGCGAACGCCGGTCGCCGGCAATCCGGTCAAACCTGTTTCCCGCGTTGCTGGCCAACCCGCAAAGATCCGGCCGGCACACAAGCCAAGGCCGCCCTCTTCCCGCGATGTCGCTTCGAATATGTGACGCCCGGGAAAACGACGGGCCGACATCACCGAATATCAACAGCACCTTAGCTCGCGGCGGCGGCCGGGGCCTTTCTGGGGGTGGCCCGCTGGCGTCGCATGCGGCGCTTGGCGACGAGCTTGAGGGCGACCGGCGGCTCGGTCGACAGCGCCCCCGTCACGGCATCCACCATGCCATGCGCCACGAAATCCGCGTTGATGTCCTGGGCCAGCTTGACGGCCGCGGCCTTGTCCTCGCTGCCGGGCTCCGACCAGAACACGATTCCCACGCGCAGCGCTGCCTTCATACGCTTCAGCCGGCGAACCAGGAACCGCGCGTGCTTGATGGAATCCAGGTTCAGGAAGCCGACCACGACGGTGTCCACCGCGTCGAGTTCGAGGCGGCGGATACCGGCCGGTTCCATATCGGCAAAGCCTGCCTTCGACACCGTCGCACCCTGGACTTCCACGACCTGCGCCAGCATTGCCGCGGCGGCATCGTCAAGTTCACCGCGCCCGCCGGCGCAAAGCACCGATAGGCCGGTGCCATCGGGCAGGTCGGGCTCCTCCTCGCCGGCGGCGTCACCCTGGTCGTCCGCCTCCGCGGCCGCGAGCGTCCCGTCCTCCTCGTCCGCTTCCTCCCGCGCACTATCGTCGAGATTTGCCACCAGCGCCTCGGCGCTCGCCGCCAGTTGCCGCCTCTGCTGATCGCCCATGACGCCGCGCGCGCGGTCCCGCTCGCCCAGCAGGAGCGCCGGAATGGCCACCTTGTCATAGAAGTCGACCAGATATTTCTCCTCCAGCATCTCCTCGGCATGGTCGGTGGCTTCGTCCGGATCACCGGCCAGGAGCCGCTGGTAAAGGCGCGCATGCGGTTCCAGCACGGGCTGGTTGCCGAACAGCACGTCGAGAAATTCAAACTGCGGCACGTGTCTGCCCAGCACCACGAGGCAAACGGTGAGCGGCGTCGACAGGACCAGGCCGAGCGGACCCCACAGCCACGTCCAGAAGATGGCCGCGACGATGATCGCCAGGGATGACAGCCCCGTTCGCGAGCCGTAGAGCCAGGGCTCGACGACGTTGCCGGTTATCAGTTCCATCACCACGAACAGGGCGGCTGTCCACAGCACGAGCGACCAGCCAGGCGCCACGGCCAGCGCCAGGAACAGCGGCAGCAGCATGCCGATGGCGGGCCCGATGTAAGGAACGAAACGCAGCGCCAGCGCGAGCAATCCCCACAGCAAGGCGTTTGGAATGCCGAGGATCCACAGCCCGATCGCTATCGGTATGGCGTAGAGGATGTTGACGACCAGTTGCATGAGCAGGTAGCGGCCCACCCGTTTACCGGCATCCTGGAGCGCCTCGGTGGTGCGGTGAAGATCGCCGTAGCCGACAAGCCTGATGAAACGGTCGCGCAAATCCTCCCGCTCCAGCAGCATGAAGATGACGACGACGATGATCAGACCGGCCGATCCGAGCGGACTGATCAGCGGCCCGATTATGTTCTGCAGGACTTCGAGCGGCCGTTCGCGCGAGACGATCTCGACAGGCACCGGCTCGCGCGGCGGCTTGTCGGGAGCGGCGGCCGGCAGCGTGGCGTCCTGCCGGTTGATCTCCTGGCCGACGCGCTCGACCACGCCGCCCAGCCTGGCAAGGATCCCTCCCCCGACGCCGGTTTCCTTGAGCGAGCGGATCTTGGTGAGAATGTTGGTCTGGTAGACCGGAATGTTCTGCGCCAGTTCGCTGACCTGCGTGGCGACAATGAAGCTGAACAGGCCAAGTGCGGCGAAAGCGCCGACCACGCTGGCGATGACGGCGGCAAGCCGGGGGACGCCGACCCGCTTGAGCGCCGACACCAGCGGCGCCAGCGCGAAGGTCAGCAGCAGGGCGATCGCGATCGGCAGGAACACCTCGCGCCCGAAATACAGCGCCGCCACCGTCGTGACGATGGTCGCCACATTGGGCAATGCCGTTCGCGGGTGGGGCGCGATCGCCGTAAGAGCGTCCGGAGACGCCGTGCCGTTTCGACGATTGGCCACGCTATGCCTCCCTGCCAGCCCCATGATCGGGCATATAGAGCCGGGGAGCAACATTAGCCAGTGGTGAAACACACGCTGACCGGGATCAGCGCGCGTCGTGCCGCGCCAATGCATGCTCGATCAGGATATCGATAACCTGGCTGTAGCCGATGCCGATCGCGGCAAGCGCCTTGGCGTACATCGAGATGTCGGTGAAGCCGGGCAGCGTGTTGACCTCGTTGACCAGCAGCGAACCGTCGGCGCGCAGGAAGAAGTCGACGCGCGCCATGGCCTCGCAGCCGAGCGCCCGAAAAGCCTGTCCGGCCATCTCCCTGGCTCTGTCGGCGACATCGGCGGGGACATTGGCGGGCACTTTGACCAGGGCGCCGTCGGCGTCGAGATATTTGGCCTCATAGGTGTAGAAGCCATGCTTGCCGGCCGGGATGATCTCGCCGGGCAGCGACACGGTGAGCGAGCCGTCCGCCCGCTCGAGCACCGAGCACTCGATCTCGCGGCCTTCGACGAACTCCTCGATCAGCGCCTTGCCGTCATAGCGGAAAGCCGTTTCGACGGCCCCATCGAAGCCATCCCGGTCATTGACCTTGCTCACCCCGAAGGACGAGCCCTGGCGGGCCGGCTTGGCGAAGAAAGGCAGCCCCAGCGCCCCGGCGATCTCCTGGAACGAGCCGACATCGCCACGATGGACGGTGACCGAGCGGGCGACCGCAAGGCCAGAATCGCGCAGCAGCCGCTTGGCGACATCCTTGTCCATGGCGGCGGCCGAAGCGAGGATGCCGCAGCCGACATAGGCGACATCGGCAACCTCGGCATAGCCCTGCACCGAGCCGTCCTCGCCGAACGGACCGTGCAGCACGGGAAAGACGACATCGACCGGCGACAGGTCGGCCCGCGCGGCGCCGTGCGAGGCCGAGACCAGCCGGCCCTTGCCGCCAGGCAGCAGGGCGACCTCCACGCCATCCTCCGAGACCGGAGCCCCTGCCCCGTCGCCGACGGCCTCCGACGATTGTTGCAGCAGCCATCGGCCATCCCTGGAAATGGCGATCGCCACCACCTCGTAGCGCGTCCGGTCGATCGCCTTCAGCAAATTGGCGGCCGAAAGCCGCGACACGTCGTGCTCGGCCGAACGCCCGCCATAAAGGATGGCAACCCTGATCTTTCCGGTCATCGAATCCCTCAACTGTCGAAATCAAATAGCCACGGCAATGCCGCGATTGGCAAAGAAACGATCGAAATCGGACGGCGCCAACACTGCGTTCGCCTGTGTGGCGGCGGTATGACCGGATGGGTTGTGGAAGCGATAGCCTTCGTCCGACGCCGCCGTCACCAGCACCAGGTGGCCGCCCTTCGACGGCGGCTCGCGCTCCGGCCAGCGGATCGAACTGCTGACCGACGCGATGAAGAAGCGCGGCCGGGAAAGGATCGCCGGAACGTCGCCTGTCGCGACATTGGTCATCACCTCGGCCTCCAGGCCGAATTCCTGCTTCACGAAGGGGACGAAGGGCGCGTAAATCAGCCCCTTGATCGAGCTTTCATTGACGACATAGCCGCCATATCCGGTGCACCGCCTTGCCAGCTCGATCGTCGGCACGATCTCACCACGCGCCGCCAGGATCATCTTGAGACACGCCATGCCGCAGATATTGGCCGCCCAGAGCGCGTATTCGTCCAGCGTTTCCGCACCTGAACACCGCCACAGCGGGTCGCGCCTGAGCGCGGCCTCCGCGCCTTCGGCGAGCACCGCCAGCGTCATGTCGGGTGTTTCCCACTGGCTGAAAAACGGCACGGCTTCAGGCAATGGACTCATCTCGTATCCCTCTCGAATCTCGTATACGAGGATACAAAGGAGGCCGCAAGAAGGCGACATCGAATGCGCGGCTGTGGTGCGCCAAGCCCCGCTGCGTCACACCAAACCAGCGGACTCCAGCACATACAGATTGGTCGGCGCGTCATGCAGCATCACCTCGCGCTCGAAACGGAAGCCGTTCTTCTCCAGGGCACGCCGCGAGGCGACATTGGCCGTGCGGACCAGGCCGATCACCCGCCTGGCGTCGAGATCGCCGAAAGCCAGGGACAGCGCCTCGCGGATCAGCTCCGTGGCAAAACCCTGCCCCCAGCTTTCCGGCCGCAAATGGTAGGAGAGGTTGAGGCCATCGAAGGCCTGCGAAACCGTCACCCCGCCAAAACCGATAGGCTCGCCACCCGCCTCGATGGTCCAGCGCCCGAAGCCATGCTCGCGCCAATGGCCGATGTCGCGCAGCAGCCGGTCGGCGCTTTGCTGGGCGGTGTCGGGGGTGGGGTCGGGCCGATGCGCGACCAGTTCGGCGCGGGCAAACAGCCGCGTCACGAAATCGAGATCCGCCGCCATCGGCTGCCGCAGCAGCAAGCGGGCGGTGCGGCGACCGCCGGTTTGCCGCGCGTCGCCGCCATGGTTCTCGGGCATGGGCTGCCTTCAGGTGCTGGGCCGAAATGACGGCGGGACCGGATCGCGCCCAGCTATGCAGCCAATTGCGATGCGATCATGGCAGCGCCATGCGACCGAGCCGCCGGCTCACTTCGTATTGATCACCGATGCCGGCCGGTAAGTGTCCATCGTCGTGCCGTTGCGATCCTCGTCGAAGAGGGAGTCGCTGCCGAAGCTGGCGCGCAGGCCGATGACGACCTTATTGGCCCTGGTGTCCTGGGTGGACGTTTCGAACTTCCTGCGTTCGAATTCATAGCGTCCGAACACCGACCACGGCGTTTCGTCGAACCGGTACATGGCCTGGACGGCGGCGCCGACCACGTCCTCGTTGGTGCCGTCATAGTCGGTTCGGTTGAAGTCGAGTTCCGCATCGAGGCGAAGGTTCTTGCGGACGAAATAGCGCGCCACGGCGCGCAGGCCCCATTGGTCGCCGTGAAAGTCGTTGATGGTGAGCTGGCCGACGCTGGCCTGGCCATAGAGGGTCAGCTTGCCGAAATAGAGCTGCGCTTCCGGGCCGACGGCATGGTTGTTCACGGTCACGCCGCTTTCGCCGAACGATGTGTAGGCGGCGAAGAGGCCGGCGGCAAAACGGTCGGGATCGCGGTAGTAGCCATGGATCGTGCCGCTGGTTCCGTCCAGCGGGGAATAATGGCCCCATATGCGGTCATAGGTTAGGTCGCCCTGCAGGTTCCAGCGCTGGGCGAACGGAATGTTGACGCGCACCGCACCCCCGCCCACCCGGTTCGTATGGTCGTCGTCGACGAAGCGAAGCCCGCCGAGGTAGAGTTCGCCGTAACCGGAAACACGCGGCGTCACCACCGTCTCCGTGGCAAGCGGCTGCAAGGCATCCGCCGCGTGAGCGGATGTCGCGGCGATCAGCGACACCGCCAGGATTGAAAAGCGATACATTTTGAGCCCCCGAATACGAATTCCCGACGCTACGCCAATGGCGAAAAGACGGGCATTGTTCAGAATTTGTAGGAAACACCGAGCCGGATATCGTTCGTCTTCAGGTCGATCTCATCATGCAACGGAATACCGCTGGGAATCGCTATGCGTGTTGATGGGTGGCGGCCGAAATCGGCGAAGCGGTATTCGCCCCGAAGCACCCAATTGTCGGTGACGGCGTATTCGGCACCCGCGCCCAGCGTGTAGCCGCCGACGGTGTCCTCGACATCGGCATAGGCGGCTCCGCCCGGAAGGGCGACGGTGGTGTGCTTGTACTTCGCCATCGCCAGGCCGCCGGTGACGAAAGGCAGCCAGCGATCCATCGCATAGCCGGCCCTCAGGCGAACCGACCCGACCGCTTCCAGTTCGAGCACGCCGCCGAATCCGGGGTCGTCGATGCCCAGAGCCTGATAGTTCGTCGTGTCCTTGACGCTGGCTAAGCTGTAGTCGCCCTCGATGCCGAGAACCAGGCCGCCATCGAACTGCTTGTTGTAGCCGGCATAAACCCCTCCGAAACCGCCGGACGGGCCGTAGCCCCAGCCGTAATCGTCGAAGGCGCCGGGCGCGAAGGTCTGTCCGACCCTGGCGTCGCTCCAGGCGTATCCGGCCTGTGCGCCGACATAGCCGCCGGACCAGTCATAGCCGGCCGCGACCGGCAAGGTCTCGGTGGCGTCTGCGGCGAACGCCATGCCCGCTGGCACCAGGGCAAGGATCGTTGCCAGAAGAATCGTTTTCACTGTTTGCCACCCCCAAGAGATGCCGTGTCCCGCCCGAAAAAATGCTCCAGATGGATCACTGCCGCCCTGCCACCCGTTTTGCATTGTTCGCCGGCAGCGTCTTGGGCTGAGCCGCACCGGAATTGTCCTGGAAAGCACCGTGGTATTTGCCCCGCCGGTGTGGCCGCTGCGCATCGGCGGCGGCACGGGCAAAAACCCCGGCCGCGGGACGCCGGGGTTTGTTCGAACCGGCCGGTCAGAACTTGTAGCTGAGCCCAACGCGGATATCGTGCGTCTGGAGATCGACTTTCGTCTCCGTGGGGAAGCCGGCGGCGACGGAGAGCTGCTGGCTGCCGAAATCGGAGTAGCGATATTCGGCCCGCGCGATCCATTTGTCGGTGAAGGCATGCTCGACGCCGGCGCCAACCGTCCAACCGACATGGCTGTCGTCGTGGAGCGTGATTTCGCCCGCGGCGCCGCCGGCGCTGACGGCAATCAATTCATACTTGGCCGCGGCCACGCCGGCCGTGACGTAGGGCAAGGTCCGGTCGAAGGCATAGCCCGCCCGCAGCCGCGCCGACCCCGACCATTTGAGTTCGCTCTTGAGCAGCGTGTTGACGCCACCGCCGCCGGCGTCGATCGGCGTCAATCCATCTATGTTGGAGTAGGCAATGTCGGCCTCGGCGCCGATCACGAATTGGCTCTCCATCTGGTAATTGGCGCCGATATGGACGCCGCCGATAAAGCCGTCCGGATCCAGCGAAGCGTTGAGGTCGCTGGCCCCGCCGAGGCCGCCGCCGGCGATGAAGAGATTGGACTTGCCGGCGGCGTAACCGGCGTCGACGCCGGCATAGAGGCCGGACCAGTCGTAGCCAGCCGGCGCGGCTTCACCGATATCGGCCGCGAACGCCACGCCGGCCGGCGCGAGAATGATGGCTGTAGCGAGAAGAAGAGTTTTCATTGTTGTCTGCCGCCCCAATTTGTCGTTCTCCGCCGCGTTGATGCCGGCGGAGACCCAGCTGTTGTCGAGAACCCGGTGTTGCATTGTCCGCCGGCCACGTCTTGGGCTGGGCCGCACTCGAATTGTCCGGGAAAGCGCGGCGGTGCTTTCCCGGTCAGTGTGGCCATCCGGCCGCACGCCCATTGGGGGATGCCGGGGGGAATCGTTGTCGGGTGAAACTACCTGGCGCTGCTCGGCGTCGAGCCGAAGCGGCGGCGGAAGCAGCGATTGAAATAGGAGACGTCGGAAAAGCCGCTCAAGAGCGCGATCTCGCTGACCCGCATGCGGTCGTTGCGCCGGTCGCGCAGCATGCGATGGGCTCTCTGCAGGCGCAGTTCGAGAATATGCTCGGCGAAACTGGAGCCGGTTTCATGCAGGAGATCATGGACATAGCGCGCGGAAAGCCGCAATTGCCGGGCGATGTGCTGGGCGGAGACGCCGGGATCTGCGAAGTTGTCCCGCATCTTCTGCAGGATGGCCTGCAGCCTGGCCGCGCGCAGGCCGCGCACGCCCGCCAGCTCGGCAATGTCGCCCTTGGCGCCTGTCGCCAGGCCGATCAGGTCGACGATCGTCTCGGTGGCGTGGGCGACAAGATCGGGCGAGACCAAGGCCGGTCCCGCTTCGAGGAAGCCGCAATAGCGCTTGAGCATGTCGAGCGCTTCATTGTCGGCGCCGATGGTCAGCGCCAGGCGGTCGTCGACATGGGGAAAGGCGTTTTCCAGGATTTCGCGGGGCACCACGACATTGGTCCAGACATTGCGGTCGCCGCCGGTCATTTCCAGCGCCTCCGAGGCCGAGACCAGCGCGCCCTCGCCCCTGCCGATGCTGTAGTCGCGGCCGGTCTGCACGCCGCTCAGCCTGGTGTCGCCGTCATTGACCAGCAGCAGATAGCCGTCGCGCCCGTCATCGGCGATGTTGCGTGTCTTGCGGCTGGCATGCTTGATCGTCCCTGCCAACCGCCCGAGCACCAGCGGCCCGATGGCGGTGGCTTCGATGTCCGCCTGGAACGGCACATTTCCGGAGATGGCGTATTCGACCGACCATATCTCCGCGACATGGATGTCCTGCCAGAGCGCGAAACGCGCGCGGTCGTCGAGATGCGGCGGCAGGTCGAGCGATGAGAAGACGTTCTTTTTCAACGAGCAACCGGCCTTTCCCGCGCACGCGTCTTCCCTGAAGCCGCACCGTATGGGACCGATTCGCCTCTTGTCCAGAGCCGGCGCCATCCCTTGCCCTGCAGGCCAATTCCAGTGCCGCCCAGGTCAAGAATCCGGCCGGATTCGCCCGCCCTGGCGTTCGAATTTCCAAGAATGCCTGGAAAATGCGGCGTGGGAATCACCCCAGGCTCGCCCTGACGCTGCAACTTGCAACACCGTCACGGGCTCGGGTGTGTTGAGATTCAGCTCAGGCCGGCCTCACCTGAATATCGATACGCCCTAGAAGGTGATCTTCACGGAGGCCACGCTGCGGTGGGCCGGGCCGTGGTGGACGGCCTCGATGTTGTTGCCGTCGGGGTCGAGCAGGAAGGCCGCATAATAGCCGGGATGATAGGGCCGTTCGCCCGGCGCGCCATTGTCCTTGCCGCCCGCCGCCAGCCCGGCCTTGTGGAAGGCGTCGACCATGGCGTGGTCCCTGGCCTGGAAAGCCAGATGATGACGGCCGGTCAGCTTTCCCAATGCGGCCCGGCTGTCGGCGCTGGAGATGAACAATTCGTCGGCCCAGAAATAATCCTCGCCGGTGCCGCCGATCGGGATGCCAAGCACCTGGAACAGCGCCTCGTAGAAACGCCGGCTGGCGGGGAGATCCCTGACCACGAGCTGGAGGTGGTCGATGAGCCGGCCGCGATGCAATTCCTGGGTTTCCATGAAGCTCCTCCTCGCAATGCCTCGAATTTAGGCGCCGGCGGCAAGGCGTCAACGCGGGGCGCGTGCGTCTGCTGACAACCAGCGACAATTTTTCGGGCCGGATGGAACTTTTCGGTTGAACGCAAGTTTGGGGGCGCGGCGGGAGGGAATTGCCATTGGATTGTTTTGAGAAGCTGGAAGCGCTGGTCGACGGCGCCGATGCCGGTGCCATCGAGGAAGCGAACGCGTTGCTGGCAAGGTTCAGGGACAGGTCCGAACAAACGAAGCGGGCCATCGAGGAGTTCATGCTGGACTTCAAGACCTTGGTCTTCGTCGTCGAAACCGGCGAGGAAGGTTTCCAAAAATCGATCCGCAAGCTCGCCCGCGCCAGGCTCGCGAAGCTCAAGCATCTGGTCAGCCAGGCGGCGTGAAGGTCTGGTTGCGGCCTATCCCTTCAGGACGGCCGCCAGCCGGGGAATGCCCTCGCTCACCGCGCGGCGGTCGGCCAGCGTGAAGGACAGCCGCAGCGTGTTGCGTCCGGTGCCGTCGGCATAGAAGGCATTGCCGGGCACGAAGGCGACCCGCGCCTCCTTCACCGACCGCGCCAGGAGTTCGGTGGCGTCGGCGCCTTCCGGCAGCGTCACCCAGACGAACATGCCGCCTTCCGGGCGGCTCCAGGTCACGCCCTTGGGCATGTGGGCTTCAAGCGCGCCGAGCAACCCGTCGCGGCGCTCGCGATAGGCGCCGATCAGCTTGTCCACCTGGCCGTCGAACACGGATTCAGCGACGCGGTGCATCACCATCTGGTTGACCGACGGGCTGTGCAGGTCCGAGGCCTGCTTCATCAGCACCAGTTTTTCGACCACATGGCGAGGCGCGCAGACCCAGCCGACACGCATGCCCGGCGACAGGATTTTCGAGAACGAGCCGCAATAGAGCGTGCGCGCCTTGTCAATCCCGCCGGACCTGATGCAGTCGAGCGCCAGGATCGGCGGCACGCCCTCGCCGTCATAGCGCAGGGCGCGATAGGCGGCGTCCTCGATGACGGCGATGTCGAGTTCGCCGGCAAGGTCGAGCACCGCCTCGCGCTGCTTCTTGTCCAGCGTGTTGCCGGTCGGGTTGGCGAAATCGGGCACCAGATAGGCGAACTTCACCCGCCCGCCCCCTCTTGAAGAACTGGTGTGGGCGGCGGCGGCCGCGCGATAGGCCTCCGGCGTCATGTTGCCGCCCTCGGGCCGCAGCCGGTCGTAGCGCGGCTCATAGGCGTTGAAGGCCTGCAACGCGCCGAGATAGGTCGGCCATGTCACCAGCGCGGTGTCACCCGGCGACAGGAACAGTTTGCCCAGATAATCCAGCGCCTGCTGCGAGCCGGAGGTGATGAAGATGTTGGCCGCGTCGCAGGCGATGCCGAGCTTGCCCATCTGTCCGGCAAGCCATTTGCGCAGCGGCGCATAGCCTTCCGAGACCTGGTACTGCAGCGCCGCTCCGGCTTCCGCGCCGCTGAGCACATCGGCATAGGCATCGCGGATGGCGTCGGCCGGGAACAGCGAGGGATCGGGAATGCCGCCGGCGAAGGAGATGATGTCGGGTTGGTCCAGCAGTTTCAGCAGCTCGCGGATTTCCGACGCCTTCATGCGCGACGAGCGCGAGGCCAAGAGGTTCAAAAGGGTCACGACACGCCTCCCCGGACGTTTCTTATATAGGTCAACTTGGCTGACCTATATCCGCTCTTGCCGGCAAATTGAATAGGGCCTGGAAGGCTTCCGCTATACGCCAGTCGCCGCCGGCGTCCGTGTCTGAAGGCTCTTCTTGTAACCAATATGGCTGGCCGTGAAGCCGAGCCCTTCATAGAAACGGTGCGCATCCGCCCGCCCCTTGTCCGTCGTGAACTGCACCAGGCCGCAGCCGCGCGCCTTGCATTGCCCGATCGCCCATTCGAACATTTTTCTACCGATGCCGTCGGAGCGCCTGCCATCGGCGACACGAACCGCCTCGATCTGCCCCCGCCACGCGCCCTTGCGCGATAGCCCGGCGAGGAAGGTGATCTGCAACGTGCCGATCACCGCGCCGCCATCCACGGCCACCGCCAGCAATTGGTTGGGATCGGCGTCGATGGCCGCGAAGGCATCGACATAGCCTTGCGCCAGCGGCAAGGAAGCATCCTCGCGGCCAGCGCCCAGCGGATCGTCGGCCAGCATGGCGACGATGGCCGGCAGGTCGGCGGCGACAGCTTTGCGGAATTGGATGTTGGTCATGGGCGGATGAGATACGGCTGGCCGGCCCCGGCGGCAAGGGTGGATGCGCGGCCCAATCACCAAACGCCAGCGCCGCCCCTCATCTGCCTGCCGGCATCTTCTCCCCGTATAGGGACGGGAGAAGGACGCTGTGGCATCCCTCGGCGCCTATTTCCCAGCGCCGGCAATTGGCGAAATCGCCAGCGACTGCGTCTTTCTCCCCGTCCCTATACGGGGAGAAATGTCCGGCAGGACAATGAGGGGCGGCGCCGAGGCTCAATCCCCGTCCGCCGGCTTGGCCTTGCCGCACTGCGCCAGCACCTTGCCGATCGCCGCGCTCGACCCCTTCAACGCAAAACTGATCGAACCATATTTCTCCGCGCTGACCGACACGTCGCCCTTCGAGCGTAAGAGGTCGAGCAGCGGATCGGCTTTCGCCAGATTGACCACGAAATATCCGTACATTTCCTCGAGCTGCAGCGTCCTGGTCAACGTCTTGCCGTCGGCCTTGAAGTCGAAAACGCCGCTGGCTCCCGGTTCCAGCTGCTGGCCGCTGGTGCCCAGATCGTAGCTCAGCACCGGTTTGTCGTAACAATTCAGCATCAGATACGCGTCGCCCTTCGGCCCGCCGCAGACGGAAGCTGTCAGCACGCTGCCGCCCTCGTCTTCTTCCATCTTCGCGCTCCAGCCGCCGCAGGACGCGGCGAAGGCCGATTGCGTGGCCAGCAATGCCGCCAACGCACCGGCGGCAACGAGATACCTTGTCATGACTTCCCCCTCCGACATTTGCAGCACCCGCCGCCAGCATATAGGAAAAGCCATTGAATGGCATTGCATCTACGGCAAGGCCGCGCGTCCCGGAGAGAGCGGTGTTGAAAGCCTGTATTCGCCTGTGTCTTCCGGCAGCCGCCCTGGTGGCCTCGCCGCTTGCCGCCCGTGCCGAATGGAAGCCGGTCGAGAAGGTGGAAACCTACGCCATATCAGGCCAGTCCGGGCTGGAGCTCTACCGGTCGATCGGCGAGAACGGGCCGAATGTCGGTATCACCCGCGCCATCGCCTACACCAACTTCAAGCTGACCTGGGGTGTCAGGGACTACAAGCCCAGGGGCAAGGACTGCGTGCTGACGGCGGGGAATCCCAAACTCATCATCACCTACACCTTGCCAAGCCCTTCCGAGCCGCTGCCGCCAGCCCTTCAGAAGAAATGGGAGGTGTTCATCGCCGGCGTCAGCGCCCATGAGAAGGTGCATGGCGCCAGCATGATCCAGATGGTCCATGACATCGAAGCCGCGACAGACGGCCTGACCGTCACTGACGATCCCAAATGCAGCAAGACCAGGGCCGAGGTGGTCCGTCGGCTCGACGCGATCTCGAAGACGAGGATACAGGGCAGCCGCGATTTCGACCGCGTCGAGTTCGGCCAGGGCGGCAATTTGCAGAAACTGGTTTTCGCTTTGGTGAATGGCGGCTGAGCGCCAGCCTCACCCCTCCCAACACTAGGCAAGGAAAGGCGCCAAACTCGGCAAACGCGCGCCTTTCCTCTCCCCCGTCGATCGGGGGAGAGGTGGCTCGGCGTAGCCGAGACGGAGTGGGGGTCGACCAGCGCCGGCCG
>NZ_JAIUIN010000046.1:0-1300 GCF_020165665.1 Mesorhizobium sp. BH1-1-4 | reverse complement strand
GGCAGGGCTGTCCGGGGAAAATTATACATATTGGAAGCCCATCTGATTTGGGGAGGTCCACTGGGTTCGGCGGCTTGGATTGACTGGTGGCGGCTTGTTGATGGCCTGTACCGTCCGGCGCTCGAACAGGTATTGGGTGACCAGGTTGGTGAAGCGCAGAATTGGCATGGCGCTGCAACATGCACGGGCCGCGATGCGCAGCAGGGCATAGGCGATCATCGCTGCAAAGAGCTGCAGGCGGATGGCGTTGTCGTTGTTGCCGAGGAATTTTCGGATCTTCAGGTGCTGCTTGATCCAGCGGAACAACAGTTCGATTTGCCAGCGGCCCTTGTAGAGCGCGGCAATCTCAACGGCGGGACGCTGGAGGTCGTTGGTCAGGAGCGTGATCGTGTCGCCGTCCTGACGCTGCACAAGGATGCGGCGCAACGGGATCGGCAGCTTGGAATCGCCTTTGCTGGCAAGGCTGACCTGGGCATCGTCGAGTACTGTGAAGCCATTGCCCTGTGTTTGGACAAGGCGGCGGTTGCATTGCGCCTTGAGGCTCATGTTGGATTTGGGCCGCGTGACGAAGAAGGCCTCGGCTTGAGCAATGGCGCTCCACCAGCCGTAATGGCAATAACCCTTGTCGAACACATAGGTGGCGCCTTTCTCGATGGCGATCGTGCGGCCGATCTGGGCGTCGTTGACGTTGGCATCGGTGATGTCGAGGATGCGGGGACAGTCGGTGTTCGGATCGTAGACGACATGCATCTTCATGCCGCGGATGCGGCCATTCGACTTGGCCCAGTCACAGCACTTGCCCAGCGGGATGGGTGTGGAATCGATCAGTCGCAGCATAGCCGTACCCTCATGGCGCGTATGCCGGTCGAGTTGATTGGCAAGCAGCCCAAAGGTCTCGGCAAAGACGGCGACGGGGCGCCGCCGGCCGGCATCCGACACGGTCGAGCGCCGCAACAAGTCGCTCCCCAGATGATAGTGGTGCTGGCTGCTCGCATTCCAGCCGGCTTCCAGGCTGCGAAGGCTCGCCGCGCCGCTGAACTGGGCATAGATCAGCACCATCAGGTGGTCCCAGCTCTTGAACGACTTGTCGTAGGCATCCCCGTCGTGACTATCCACAATCGACTGAAAGCGGCGACGATTGATCGGTTCAACCAGCTTGCCAAGAATGCTAGACGTGAAGCGCATGCTCCGTTCCCTTTCTGAGTCTCGACAACCAGAAGGTAGACGGAAAACCACCGTCTCACGGGGCATGCGCATGCGGCATTTCGATTCACCAGATACTTTCCCCGGACAGCCCTGC
>NZ_JAIUIN010000045.1:0-1330 GCF_020165665.1 Mesorhizobium sp. BH1-1-4 | reverse complement strand
GTGTCCAGCCGATAGATGGGTAACAGTTTGAACCGGATACATAGGTAACAGTTTCTCCCCTTATGATGGGTTCGCCGCAGCGCCAAGCGGTTGGGTTGGCGCGGTGCTGCGGCGAACCAGTTTCATGTGCTTGTTGTCGATGAAGCCGAGCAGATGGGCATAGAAGCGCACCGCCCATTCGCCGTTCTCAGTCTCTTCGATGGCAATCGGCTCGCCTGCCAGCGTGGCCGAGATGTAGATTTCGGCGCCCTGCCATTTGACGGCGCCGTTCTGGCGCACGCTGCGTACCGCCGCCTCGTCCGGATAGTCCGGCTCGGGGATCGTCTTGGGCATGCGGCGGGTCGAGAGGCGGTAATGCTGCGAAGGCGTGCCCATGCCAAGCGCCTCGTGCGGGCGTTCCTCATTGTAGCTGCGCCGGAAGGCCTCGAAGGCCTTGGCTTGAGCCGCCCTGTCGGCCTCCGGTGCCTTGGCCATCGGCAGCATGGTCAGGTGGAAGCGCTCATGGCGACCGTTCTGCTGCGGCTTACCAGGCTGGATGCGCTCAAGGGCGATGCCGAGCTTGATGAAGCGCGCCGCAAGCGGTGTCAGCCCGGTGATGCCGGCTGACGCAAATGGTGAGCCATTGTCGCTTCTGAACCGATCCGGCAGGCCGTTCTGCTCAAACAACCGCTCAAACACCGGCCAGGCCTCTTCATCCGACGTCGAACCCGTTGCCTCGAGCCCCAACAGGTAGCGGCTCGACGCATCCATCACCGTCAGCGGTTCGCAGCGCCATCCGTCGCGGGTCCGGAACCAGCCCTTGTGGTCCCCCGTCCACACCGCGTTCGGCGCCAAAGCTTCCGGCCATGGGCCATTGCCTGCCGCCTTCCAGCGCCTGCGCCTACGCCCCACAAGTCCATGCCGCTTCAGAATCTCACCGGCTGTCGAGACCGCGGGCCAGCCGCGGCAGGGTTCCGCACGCTTGAGTCTGGCCATGATCTTCTTGGGTCCCCACAACGGGTGCGCCTCCTTCATGACCACGATCCGCTCCACCACGTCCCCGGCCGTCGCCCGGCCGTGATTGAGCGGTGCACGCGGCAGATCATGCAGGCCTTCAGGCCCAAACTCCCGGTAGCGTTCAAGCCATTTGTAGCCGGTCTTGCGAGAGATATCGAAGGCCCCACAAAGCTGCGTCATCGTCTCCTCGCCAGAAAGGCATTCCACAACAAACCGAAGCCGCTCGTCCATGATGCCAGTCTCTCGCCAAACCATCGCCGGTCCTCCCGGCGGACAAGAAAACTGTCACCCATGCAATCAGTCCATTCTGTTACCTATCTATCCGGTTCGGACA
>NZ_JAIUIN010000044.1:0-21626 GCF_020165665.1 Mesorhizobium sp. BH1-1-4 | reverse complement strand
GTTGTGGGGGCAGTTGCGGGAGCGGTTTTGTCAGCCATGATCGTACCCTAAACCCGCTTGCGATAGACGGTGTCGAGCCACACCGCGATGACCAGCACAGCGCCGACGACGATGCTTTGCAGCGGCGAGTCGACGCCGAGCAGCACCATGCCCGACTGCAGCGACTGCATCAGCAATGCGCCGAGCATGGCACCGATGATCGTTCCCGAGCCGCCGGCGAGCGAGGTGCCGCCGATGACGGCGGCGGCAATGACGAGCAGCTCATCCAATGTTCCAAGCACATTGGTGGAGGAGTTCTGCCGGGCCGACGAAATGGCGGCCGCGATCGTGGCCAGCACGCCCATGATCATGAACACCTTCATGGTGATCCAGCGTGTGTTGATGCCGGCGAGATTGGCCGCTTCCGGATTGCCGCCGATGGCAAAGACATAACGGCCAAAACGGGTGCGGTTGGTGATGAAGGTCATGACCAGGCCGACGGCGACCGCCATCAGCACGGGGATCGCAATGCCGTGGGCGATGAACAGCCCGCCCTCGGGCACGGTGATGTTGTTGGCGGCTGCGTAGCGGTTCACGATGCCGATCGGCCACGGATAGGAGTTGGCCAGCCAGACGGCGCCCATGATGACGGCGCAGGTGACGGCGCCCATCAGCGTCTCGGCCCAGATCGGCCGCAGCGGGAAGCGGAAGCGCTTGCGCTGCACCCGCCCGTTGAACAATGCGAACACGACGGCCAGGCAGGCGACGATGCCCACGACCCAGCTCCAGGTTGCGCCGATCGATCCGGCCGGTCCGCCGCCCATCAGCTGGAAGGTGGCGTCCAGCGGCGCCACCGTCTGGCCCGACGTGACCCACCAGGCGGCCCCGCGCCAGACCAGCAGGCCACCCAGCGTGACGATGAAGGCCGGCACTTCGAGATAGGCGATGACGAAACCCTGGAAGGCGCCGATCAGAAGGCCGAGCGCCAGGCCGATGACCAGGGCCAGGACCCATATCCATGGATTGCCGAGTTCAAGCCCTACGAACCGAACCAGGAAATGCACCTGCGCAAAGCCCATGACCATGCCGATCAGCCCTTCGGCGGAACCGACGGACAGGTCGATGTTGCGCATGACGATGACCAGCACCATGCCGCAGGCCATGATGGCGACCGCGGACGTCTGCACCGACAGGTTCCACAGATTGCGCGGCGTGAGAAAGGTGCGGCTGTCGAAATCGAGCGGATTGACGCCCAGACGCAGGCTCGAAATCACATGCAGCGCGACCCAGATCAGCAGCAGGGCGCCGATCATGCCGAGCATGCGGGTGTCGATCTCGGTCGCCTTCAGGAACCGGGCGACAGCGCCGAGTTCCGAGGCGCGCGCGGTGTCGGCCTGCGGATTGGACGTCGTATCGGTCATGATTTTCTCCCACCGGCTGGCCGTCTGACGCGGATGCCGAACCCAGCCTAGAAGCTATCCGCGTGACGCGGAAACACAAATCTTTTTGAGAAAACGCCGCGGCTTGGGGGCCGCGGCGCCTTCATTTCTTCAAGCGGTCAAACTCAGTTGCAGGCCGCGACGCTGCCGGCTGCGACGCCCGCGCAGACTTCGTCCTTCTTGATCCAGCCGGCGTCGATGACGAGGTTGAGATTGTCCTTGGTGATGGCGACCGGGGTCAGGAACAGCGACTTGACGGTGTTGCCGCCAGGCGTCGTGAAGTCCTTCACGCCGGCGATGTCGGTCATCTTCTTGCCGTCGGCGAGCTGCGAGGCGATCTCGGCGGCGTTCTTGCCGAGTTCACGCGCGTCCTTCCACACCGACACGGTCTGGGTGCCGAGCGCGATGCGGTTGAGCGCGGCGTGGTCGCCGTCCTGGCCGGAGACCGGCACGGTGCCGGCGAGCCCCTGCGCCGTCAGCGCGGCGACGACGCCGCCGGCGGTGCCGTCATTGGCCGCGACCACCGCGTCGACCTTGTTGTCGTTGGCGGTGAGGAACTGTTCCATGTTCTTCTGGGCGTTGGCGGGCAGCCAGCCGTCCGTATAGGCTTCGCCGACATTCTTGATCTTGCCGGAATCGATGGCTTCCTTCAGCACTTCCATCGAGCCCGAGAACAGGAAATCGGCATTCGGGTCGGCACCCGAGCCCTTGATGAAGACGTAGTTGCCTTCAGGCTTCACCTTGAACACTTCGCGGGCCTGCATGCGGCCGACTTCCTTGTTGTCGAAGGTCAGGTAGAAGACGTCCTTGTTCTCGATCAGGCGGTCATAGCCGACGACCGGAATGCCCTCGTCGAGCGCCTTCTGCACCGCCGGGCCGATCGCCGAGGCATCCTGCGCCAGGATGATCAGCGAATTGGCGCCCTGCGAAATCAGGCTCTCGACGTCGGTCAGCTGCTTGCCGGGGTTGGACTGCGCATCGGCGGAAATGTACTTGTCGCCCGCGGCCTCGATCGCCTTCTTCATGGCGGCCTCATCGGTCTTCCAGCGCTCTTCCTGGAAATTGGACCACGAAACGCCGATGACCTTGTCCTTCGCCTGCGCGACCGAAGCCAGCGTCAGCGACATGGCGACACCCGCCAGGATGGCGGCTGTGAATCTCTTCATGATATCCTCCCTGCGCCGCGTATTGGCGCGACCAAACTGACCCGAGGGCCGGCACAAAGGCTCTATTTTTTCGAGCCTCGAAAAAACACTGGTCCATCGCCGGAACACTGTCAACATCGATTCTGATGGATTTTGAGGTGCCGAGACCCTTTTTTCGAGTCTCGGAATAAATAATGACAGCTCCAGATGCATCTGCCAGTATTCTACCCCGTTGCCGGCGATGTTCGAGGGGGCGTCAAGAGCCGCGGCAACGGGGGAGGATGTGGGAAGCATGTCGGTCGGAATCCGCCACGACGATCTGCGCCGGCGCAACCGCGCAATGGTGATAGGAGCCGTGCGCCGGGGCGGTCAGCCCTCGCGCACCGAGATCGCCGCCACCACCGGCCTCAGCCACTCGACCATATCGGCGATATCAGCCGACCTGATCGGCGAGGGTATCCTGACCGAAGGCAAGCCGAACGAGGCCGGCTCACTCAAACGCGGCCGGCCGCAGGTTGGCCTCGGCCTCAACCCCGAGGCCGCGGCTGTGATGACCGTGGTGCTGTCGCTGAATTTCCTGTCCGTCGCCGTCATCGATTATGCCGGCCAGGTGATATCAGAGGAACAGCGCCGGCTGGACACGCTGACCATATCGCGTGAAGCTCTGATCAGCGAATGCACGGCAATCGTGCGGCGCCGCCTCGAGGACCCCGATCTCGATGTCAGCAGTGTTGCCCGCATCGCGCTGGCGATCCAGGGCATCACCGACACCGAGGCGCGTGCCATGCTGTGGTCGCCGATCACGCCGCGGACGGACATTGCCTTCGCCGACATACTCGAAGCCGAATTCGGCATCCCAGCCACCATGGAGAACGACTGCAACATGATGGCGGTGGCGCTGCGCTGGCGCGACCCCCAACGCTACCGCGACGACTTCATCGCCATCCTGCTCTCGCACGGCATCGGCATGGGCCTGGTGCTGAAGGGCGAACTGTTCACCGGCACCCATTCGTCCGGAGGCGAGTTCGGCCACATTATCCATCGCCCGGGCGGCGCGCTCTGCCGCTGCGGCCGGCGTGGCTGCGTCGAGGCCTATGCCGGCAACTATGCCATCCTGCGCAACGCCAGACAGCTTGGCGAGGACACCGAACCGGTCGCCGACGTCAGCGACGCGCAGATGCGGACACTCGCCGCGGCCGCACGGGAAAGCGACGGACCGGAGCGCGAAGCCTACCGCAAGGCCGGTGAAGCGTTGGGATACGGTCTCGGCAGCCTGTTCGCCCTGATCGATCCCGCACCCGTCGCCATGGTCGGCGTCAGCGCCGCCGCCTTCGACCTGATCGAGCCGGCCTTGCGCGAGGCCATCGCCCAGACGGCCGGCGGCCAGCATTCGGGATCGATTTCCTTCGACACCGAGCCGAACGAGTTGCCGCTCATCCGCGAAGGCTGCGCCATGCGCGCCTTGACCTTCGTCGACCAGGAGATTTTCGCGCCGGGCGTGCAGGCGAAAACAGGTTCAGGGAAGAACGTGGCCTGAGCGGACCTGGCGCCGAAGTCGCGAATTGCATCAACGTTGGAGGTTGACCGAAGCCGTTTGAGCTACTCACCAACGGATGCGATCCGGGATCGGAGACCTAATCCTCGCGGATCGCGTAGCCCGCGCCGCGGATGGTGCGGATGACGTCGGGCATGCGGCCATTGTTGACCGCCTTGCGCAGCCGGCCGACATGCACGTCCACCGTGCGCTCGTCGATATAGATCGTCTCACCCCAGACATTGTCGAGCAGCTGGCTGCGCGAGAACACCCGGCCGGGATGGCGCATCATGAATTCCAGCAGCCGGAACTCGGTCGGTCCGAGCCGGATCTCGCTCTTCTTGCGATAAACCCGGTGCGATTCACGGTCGAGCACGATGTCGCCGACCTTGAGCACGCTGGACAGCACTTCCGGCTTGGCGCGGCGCAGCAGCGCCTTGATGCGGGCCATGAATTCCGGCGTCGAGAACGGCTTGACCAGATAATCGTCGGCACCCGTCGACAGGCCGCGCACGCGATCGCTTTCCTCGCCGCGCGCCGTCAGCATGATGATCGGCAACCGCTCGGTCTCGGGCCGCATTCGCAGGCGCCGACAGAGTTCGATCCCGGACACTGCCGGCACCATCCAGTCGAGCACCAGGAGATCGGGGACGTTTTCCTGCAGCCGGATTTCGGCTTCATCGCCGCGCGTCACCACTTCGACCTGGTAACCTTCCGATTCCAGATTGTAGCGGAGGAGCACGCCAAGCGGTTCCTCGTCCTCGACCACCATGATGCGCGGCGCGATCATCGGCCTGTCACCCTGTTATACCGCCGGCGCCGACATCGCGGTCTCGTCCTGCTTAGGGCGATTGGCGGGCAGCTGCGTGCCGGTCAGCACATAGTATGCATTTTCAGCGATGTTGGTCACGTGGTCGCCGATGCGCTCGAGATTCTTGGCGCAGAACAACAGATGCGTGCAGGCGGTGATGTTGCGCGGATCTTCCATCATGTACGTCAGCAGTTCGCGGAACACCGAGGTGTATTTGACGTCGATGCGCTCGTCGTCATTCCTGAGTTTGGCCAGTGCCGACGCATCGCCGGCCGCATATTCCTCGACCACGCCATGCACCTGGATCAGCACCAGTTGCGCCATGGCGTCGATGGAATGCGAAAGGTCGCGCGGCGTGGCGCTGAGACCGACAGTGCCGACGCGCTTGGCGATGTTCTTGGCAAGGTCGCCGATGCGTTCAAGGTCGCCGGCCATGCGGATCGAACCGACGACATGACGCAGATCGTCGGCCATCGGCTGCCGCTTGGCGATCAGCGTTATGGCGCGGTCGTCGAGTTCGCGCTGGCGCGCATCCATGATGGCATCGTCGGAGACGACGCGCTGGGCAAGAGCGTTGTCGGAGTTCAGCAGCGCCTTGGTGGCGCCGCCGACCATCGAGCCGGCGAGGTCGCCCATGTCGCTGATCAGCCTGCTGATCTGTCCGAGATCTTCGTCGAAGGCTGCAACCGTGTGTTCGGCCATGATCCTGGTCCTCGTATGCGTGCGATCAGCCGAAGCGGCCGGTGATGTAGTCCTGGGTGCGCTTCTCGCGGGGCGACGTGAAGATCTTCTCGGTTTTGTCGAACTCGATCAGCTCGCCCAGATACATGAACGCCGTCTGCTTCGACACGCGCGCCGCCTGCTGCATGTTGTGGGTGACGATGACGATCGTGTAGTCGGCTTGCAATTCGTCGATCAGCTCCTCGATCTTGGCGGTCGACAGCGGATCGAGCGCCGAGGCCGGCTCGTCGAGCAGAATGACTTCCGGCTTCACTGCCACGGTGCGGGCGATGCAAAGCCGCTGCTGCTGGCCACCGGAAAGGCTGAGGCCGCTGGCGTTGAGCTTGTCCTTGACCTCGGTCCACAATGCCGCACGCTTCAGCGCCTGCTCGACACGGCCATCCATCTCGGCCTTGCTGATCTTCTCATAGAGCCTGACGCCGAAAGCGATGTTCTCATAGATCGACATGGGGAACGGCGTCGGCTTCTGGAACACCATGCCGATCTTGGTGCGCAGCAGGTTGAGGTCCTGCGAGCGGTCAAGAACGTTCTGGCCATCGAGCAGCACCTGGCCCTCTGCGGTCTGCTTGGGATAGAGCTCGTAGATGCGGTTGAAGACGCGCAGCAGCGTCGACTTTCCGCAACCCGAAGGGCCGATGAAGGCGGTGACGCTGCGCTCGGGCAGCGACAAGGTGATATCCTTCAGGGCCTTCGACTGGCCGTAGTAGAAATTGAGGTTCTTGACCTCGATCTTGGATTTGGCGGCTGCCTCTGTGGCGATCGTCATGTCTGGAGACAACATCTGGCTCATTTGTCCTCTCTGCGTCCGGTCAGGCTGCGCGCAAAGATGCTGAGCGCGAGAACCGTCAATGTGATGATGAGTGCACCGGTCCAGGCCAGTTGCTGCCATTCCTCATAGGGGCTGAGAGCGAACTGGAAGATGGTGACAGGCAGGCTGGCCATCGGCGCGTTGAGATTGCTCGACCAGAACTGGTTGTTGAGCGCGGTGAACAAGAGCGGCGCTGTCTCGCCGGAGATGCGGGCGATGGCCAGCAATATGCCGGTGACGATACCCGACATCGCGGCGCGATAGGCAACCGAGCGGATGACCACCCAGCGCGGCGCCCCGATCGCGGTGCCGGCTTCGCGCAAGGCGTTGGGCACCAGGTTGAGCATGTCCTCCGTGGTGCGCACCACAACCGGGATGACCAGGATGGCAAGCGCTACGGCGCCGGCGATCGCCGAGAAATGCCCCATCGGCCGCACCATCAGTTCGTAGACGAATAGGCCGATGATGATCGACGGCGCAGACAGAAGGATGTCATTGATGAAGCGCACCACGGTGGTTAGCTTCGAAAAGCGGCCATATTCGGCCATGTAGGTGCCGGCCAGCACACCGATCGGCGTGCCGACGATGATGCCGATGATGGTCATCACCACACTGCCGTAGATGGCGTTGAGCAGGCCGCCGGCGTCGCCGGGCGGCGGCGTCATTTCCGTGAAGACCGCAAGATTGACGCCCGAGAGGCCCTTGTAGAGCAGAGCGCCAAGGATGAGCGCCAGCCAGGCAAGGCCGATGCCGGCGGCGATGACGCACAGCGTCATCATCACGCCATTTCTGCGTTTGCGGCTCTGGTGAAGCGATGCGGCTGTCGACATCGGTCAGGCTCCGGTGCGGGCGTCTATGCGCATCAGCATGTAGCGAGCGATGGCAAGGAGGATGAAGGTGATGACGAACAGGATCAGGCCGAGCGCGACCAGCGAGGAGGTGTAGAGATCGCCGACGGCTTCGGTGAATTCGTTGGCGATGGTCGCCGAGATCGTCGTTGCCGGCGCGAACAGGGAGGTGCTGATCCGGTGCGCGTTGCCGATGACGAAGGTCACCGCCATCGTTTCACCGAGTGCGCGGCCAAGAGCGAGCATGACGCCGCCCATGATGCCGATGCGCGTGTAAGGAATGACGACGCGCCGCGTGACCTCCCAGGTCGTGCAGCCGATCCCGTAAGCCGATTCCTTCAGCACCGACGGCACCGTATCGAAGACGTCCTTGGTGATCGAGGTGATGAAAGGCAGGATCATGATGGCCAGGATCATCGCCGAGGTCAGCAGCCCGATACCGTAGGGGGGGCCGGCGAACAGGCTGCTGAGGCCCGGGACACCATGGAACACGGCGATGATGAAAGGCTGCACCGTCGTCTGCAGGAACGGTGCCAGCACGAACAGGCCCCAGATACCATAGATGATGGAAGGGATGCCGGCCAGCAATTCCACCGCCATGCCGATGGGGCGCCGCAGCGGGCGCGGGCAAAGCTCAGTGAGGAAAATGGCGATGCCGATGCCGAGCGGCACGGCGATCAGGATGGCGATCGCGGAGGTGATGATGGTGCCGTAGATCGGCGCCAGTGCGCCGAATTTCTCCGTCACCGGGTTCCAGCTTTCGGTGGTCAGGAAGGAGAAGCCGAAGGTCGACAGCGCTTGCCAGGAACCGGCAAACAGCGAGATCGCAACACCGCCGAGCAGGACCAGCACCAATATCGCGGCGGCGCGGGTCATTCCATGGAAGATCGAATCGGTCAACGCGAACCGTCGAACGGTTGCGTCGCGCGATCCTTTAACGGCTGGCAAGGCTTCCTGGACAGCGCTCATATCAAGCTCGGCTCTTTCAGGTTGATGAGAAAGGAGCGCCGCTGTGATGCGGCGCTCCTTCGAGAATATTACTCGCCGGCGTAGACGGGCTTGCCATCGGCCTGGATGTCGGCCTTCCACGAAGCCTTGATCAAGTCGACGACGCTGTCGGGGATAGACACGTAGTCGAGCGCCTTGGCGGTTTCCTTGCCGTCCTTGTAGGCCCAGGCAAAGAACTTCAGCGCTTCGCCGGTGGCAGCGGCATCATCCGGAGCCTTGTGAATCAGGACCCAGGTCGAAGCGGCGATCGGCCAGGTGGCGTCGCCGGGTTCGTTGGTGATGATGACGTTGAAGTTCTTGGCAGTCTTGAAGTCGGCGTTCGAAGCTGCGGCGCCGAAGGATTCGAGCGACGGCTCGACGACCTTGCCGGCGGCATTCAGCATCTTGGAGTAGGAGAGATTGTTCTGCTTGGCATAGGCGTACTCGACATAGCCGATACCGCCGTCCGTCTGCTTGACGGTGTTGGCAACGCCTTCCGAACCCTTGGCGCCGACGCCCGTGGGCCATTCGACGGCGGTGTCCGAACCAACCTTTTCCTTCCAGTCCGGCGAGAGCTTCACCAGATAGTCGGTGAAGTTGAAGGTGGTGCCCGAGCCGTCCGAACGATGCACGACGGCGATCGCGGTCGACGGCAGCTTGAGGTCGGGGTTCAGCGCCTTGATCGCGGCATCATCCCAGGTGGTGATGGCGCCGAGATAGATCTGGGCAATCGTCTTGCCGTCGAGGACGAGTTCGCCCGGCTTGACGCCGGAAAGGTTGACGATCGGCACGATGCCGCCCATCACCATCGGGAACTGCACGAGGCCGTTCTTTTCCAGATCGGCGTCGGACATCGGCTTGTCGGTGGCGCCGAAGGTCACGGTCTTGGCGATGACCTGCTTGATGCCGCCGCCGGAGCCGATCGACTGATAGTTGAGGCCGATGCCGGTGTCCTTCTTGTAGGTGTCGGCCCATTTGGCGAACACCGGATAGATGAAGGTCGAGCCGGCGCCGGAAAGGTCAGCTGCCATTGCCGCGGAAAGGGTGAGGGTGGACGCCGCAGCCATTGCAATCGCAACGGCCGCCGAGCGGATGAAATGTCTCATGTGGCCTGCTCCTGTTCGGAAGATGGTCTCTCGGCGCCATTTCCTCCGGCGCCCGCTGAGGCCAATAGCCTTCGATTATAACAGTCGCATGACAGTTTCGTGTCAGCCCGGTAACGCGTCGCCGGCACCGGGAAAGGCGATGATGCCAGACGTTCGCCGAGCGAGCCGAGTTTACCGCCGGAATCAGGGGCTTGAGCCCGTCCGAGGTTAGGCAGCGCCCGCGATTCGACGGGACTTGCCAAAGTGAAGAAAATCCGGACGGGAGCGCGTTGCTCCAAGCCAGAGCGTATCATGGCCGGGCCATCGCCAAAAACAGGTCCGTTGGGGTAGAGTGACGCTGTTTCTTGCTGGCGGTCGCTGCTCCCGCCCGTAACCGAGAAGAGCGGATTCGATTTCGCCATTGTCCCGGCTGGTCACTGTCTTTGATATGGCGCGATCGCACCATAGTCATTGCACGCGGCGGTAGCGGCACATCCCCGCTGATTCCCTGGATTTGCCTCGTGAACCCGGCAATCCGAGCGACGCGGGTGCTATCCCGCGTTGCGATGGGCCTCGCGGCCGGCGCCGACCCAGCGCTCGACCTTCTCGAGCAGGGCCCTTGGGCTGATCGGCTTGGGCAGATAGTCGTCCATGCCTGCCTCCAGGCAGCGTTCGCGATCGCCCTTGAGCGCATGCGCGGTGACCCCGACGATCGGCACATGCGTGCCCGTCTCCTGCTCCAGCCGGCGGATCGCGGCCGTCGCTTCGAGACCGCTCATCTCCGGCATCGAGACATCCATCAGGATCATGCACGGATTGAGCTTGCCGAAGGCGTCCAGCGCCTTGCGGCCATTGCCGACGATCTCGAAACCATAGCCGGTCTCACCGAGAATCTGGGTGAAGACCATCTGGTTCACCTCATTGTCCTCGGCCACCAGTATATCCAGCCTGTGCCCGTCGCCGCCAATGGCGGGCAGCCTGGGCCGAACCGGCGGCGGCTGCAATTGCGCGCGCTGCTCGGACAACGCCAGAGGCGGCGGCCGGGAAGCCTCGATCGTCTCGCCCGCCGGCTGCCGAACGGCCTGGCCGCCCGTGGTGTGGCGATGGCGCTGAATGGTCGCGACCAGCGTCTCCAGGAGCACCGAAGAACGGGCCGGCTTGATCAGCTGGGCGTCGATGCCGAGATCGCGGTAGCTGGTGTTGGCAAGCGACTGGTCGACCGAGGTCAGCATGATGATCGGCGTGTCGGCGAGGCCCTCGGTGTTGCGCACGATGCGCGCCATTTCGGCGCCGCTCATCCCGGGCATCTGGTAATCGAGCACGACACAGTCGACCGGCACGCCATAGGCTGCCGCGGCGATCAGCACCTTGAGGCCTTCGGCGCCGCTTTCGGCCGCGCAGGAATCGAACGTCCACGAGGTCATCTGCTCGGTCAGGATGGCCCGGTTAACGGCATTGTCGTCGACGATCAGCACGCGTGCGCCGGTCACGTCCACCGGCGTGATGCGTTGCCCGTTCTGCTGCCCGGCCCCCGGCAGCGTCACCGTGAACCAGAAGGTCGACCCCTTGCCTTCGGCGCTCTCGACGCCGATGTCGCCGCCCATCAGGTCGACCAGCCGCGACGTGATGGCAAGGCCAAGCCCCGTGCCCTCGTGGCGCCTTGTCGACGACGTGTCGACCTGGCTGAATTTCTCGAACACCAGTTTCAGTTTTTCCTCGGGGATGCCGATGCCGGTATCGGTGACCGAGATCGTCAGCCTGGTTCCCGTCGGAACCCGTTCGCCGGTCACATCGACCAGCACGTGGCCTTCATCGGTGAACTTCACCGCATTGCCGAGCAGGTTGGTGACGATCTGCCGGATACGGCCGACATCGCCGATGAACAGGCTTTCGAGCCGCGGCTCGATGCGCACGATGAGTTCGAGATCCTTTTCCTTGGCCCGTGTCGACACCAGCGTCGCCACGTCCTCGATCGCCTCGGCGAGATTGAAAGGCGCCGGGTCCAGCACCAACTGGCCGGCATCGATCTTGGAGAAATCCAGGATGTCGTTGATGATGGTGAGCAGCGCGTTGCCCGATTTGACGATGATGTCGGTGAACGTCTTCTGCTTCGGATCGAGATTGGATTTGGCGAGCAGCTCGGCCATCCCCAGCACGCCGTTCATCGGCGTGCGGATTTCGTGGCTCATATTGGCGAGGAATTCCGACTTGGCGCGGTCAGCGAGCACGGCGCGCTGGCGCGCCTCGCTGAGTTCAGCCTCGCGCTGCTTCAGTTCGGTGATGTCGGTGGTCGAACCGATCAGGTAGAGGGAACCGTCGGAGGCGATCATTGCGCCCTTGCGGGCGAACTGATGCCTGACGCTGCCGTCGGGCAGGCTCACCGTTTCCTCGATCTCCTGGGTCTCGCCGGTCCGCAACACGGCGAGATCGCTGGCCACGAAGGCCTCGCCATCCGGCCCGAAAATCTCGACGTCGGTCTTGCCGATCGCCTCCTGCTTGCTGAAACCGGTGAGATCGCACCAGCCCTTGTTGACGTAGAACTGTCTGAGATCGGAGCGCTTGGCGTAGATCGACACCGGCACGTTGTCGATCAGGCTGCGGAACACCTCGTTCTCGCGCATGCTGTCTTCAAGCGCCCGCTCGCGCGCCTTGACGTCGGTGATGTCGGTGCTGGAGCCGACCAGGTGCACCGATCCGTCCGTCGCCACGAGGCGGCTCTTGCGCGTCATCAACTGCCGCACCGTTCCGTCGCGATGGGTGACCGGCTCCTCGACCTCGCGCACATTGCCGTTCACCACGACATCGGTGTCGTCCTGGCTGAAGCCCTCCGCTTCCTCGTCGCTGAACAGCTGGCGATCGGTCCGGCCGATGACATCGTCCTTGGCGAGGCCGGTCAGCGCGCACCAGGCCTTGTTGACGAACTCGATGCTCAGATCCTGCGCCTTGATGAAGGCGGCCACCGGCAGTTCGTCCATGACGTGCCGGAAGAGATCGATCTGGCGCATCGAGTCGCGAAGCGCCGCCTCGCGGCTCTTGATCTGGGTGATGTCGACACGCACGCCGATGAACGTGCCGTCATCGGTGCGCATGTCGTAGACCTGATACCAGCGGCCGTCGGCATTGAGGCGCTCATAGGATGAATTGGGCAGGCGATAGCGGGCGAGAATGCCATCCAGCCAGGCATCGCGATCGGTGTCATAGAGCGCGTCGACCCGCGGATCGCCGCTCGAGCGGAAATAGCCGGCCGAATGACCGAGCGCGAGCGCGTCGCGGAAGGTGCGGCCGGGCTGCCATGCCGGCTTCAACGCCGGCAGCGTGTCCTGCAGCTTGTGGTTGGCGAAGACGAAATTGTCGTCACGGTCGTAGATGATCACGGCGGCCGGCAGCGATTCCAGCACGCTGGCGAGATGCTTGCGTGCGTCCTGCGCCTCGATCTCGCGCCGCTTCATGTCGGAAATGTCGAACAGGAAGCCGGCTACATAATTGCGGCCGCTCGCCATGCCGATGCGGTTCTTCCTGACGACACGCGAACGGTTGGCGCCGTCCGCCTCGAAGCTTTCTTCCACTTCGTACTGCCGCCCGCTGGCCAGCACGTCGCGTTCGCTGCTTTCAAACAGCGCGACTTCGGCCGGCCCGAGAAAATCGCCGCCCGCCTTGCCAAGCATGGCTCGCGGGGTCTGGCCGAACAACGACGCGAACGCTTCGTTGACGAAGACGAAGCGCAGATTGTCGTCCTTGACGAAGATCGGATCCTTGACGCCGTTGATCACCGCCTCCGCCAGCCGCGCCTTTTCCAACGCCTCGGCGAGTTCGGCCTCGCGGTCCTTCATGTCGGTGACATCGACATAGGAGATGAGGCGCTTGCCGGCGCCCAGCGGCGCCATCGACGAGATCAGCGTCCGGCCGTCATTGCGCGGGAATTGCCGCGATCCGGCCCTGCCGGCTCTGATTTCGGCCTCGCGCTCGGCAATGTGCCGCTGCCATGCCGCGTCTTCGGAACCATACGGGTCGATGTCGCGGCTGGCTTCCATAAGGTCGCGGAAGCTGCACCCGATCTCGGCGCGTCGGGGATCGATCTGCCAGAAATCGTAAAAGGCACGGTTGATGATTTCGGTGCGCATGTCGGCATCGACGACAAGGACGCCGATCGGCATCTGGTCGACCATGGTGCGCAGATCCGCGAAAGTCTCGGCGATCTTGGCATTGGCATTCTCGATCTCGGCGTCCCGGCGCTTGACCTCGGTGACCTCATAGTAGGTCAGCAGGCGTTTGCCTTCCGAAAGAGGCGTGACGGAGAACATCATGGTCCGCCCATCGGCGTGGACGAACTCCCGAGGCGCGACGGAACCGCCACGAATCTCCTCGATGCGCGTGGCGAGGTAGCGCTGCCATTGCTCTTCCTCGATGTCACCATAGATGCCGTTGCGGCGGTTGAGTTCCATCAACAGGCTGAACGGAGCGCCGACGCTGACGGTGCCGTCCGGGATCCTGGAAAGGTCGCGATAGGCCTTGTTGACGATCAATGTGTCGAGGCGAGCATCGAGCAACACGACGCCCATATGCATGGCATCCATCGTCCGCTCGAGATCGGCAAGATGCTGGGCGGGCTCGCCCCCCGCCGCCGGTCCCTGCCTTGGCTCCATGCCCTCGAAGGCGCTGGCCAGTGCCGTGACGTTGCGACCGATGCCGCGATAGCCGGCGAATTTTCCTCCATCGTCGAACCGTGGGAAACCCGACGTTAGCACCCAGCGGCAGTCGGCACGACCACCCTTCAGCTCGTAGACGAAGTCGCGGAACGGCCGGCGTGCCTGCAGATCCTCCAGATGCGCCGACGCATCGCGGTTGCCCTTCAGGACCTGGCTGAGAAAATCGAAACGGAACCGGCCAAGCACGGCAGCGGGATCAATACCCGTCGCCGCCTGGTAACCTTGTGAAAGCCAGGAAAAGCGCAATTCTGCATCGGTTTCCCAAATCCAGTCCGAGCCCGCTTCAACGAGCTGGCGAAACGCATCGATGTCCTCACGGGACGATCCATCGCCGCCGTGCACGGCTGCCTTGCCGGGCCCGCGCTTGCCGCGCGCGCCGATTGCTTCGTCCGCTTCCGCCATGCTGTCCCCACCCCGAAAATCAAGGCCGAACCCTCCCTCCGCGGTTCGTCGGCGGAATGTGCCGCAGAAGCATTAACGATCCGCTAACCTTAATGACGCAACCGACCTATTCCTCCTGCGTTATTCCGCCCGGTTGTCGCATGGAGCAAGGCCGCGCTATAAGCAGGCCAGGGGTGTTGCTTATGTCTGGACGGATCGGGCCTTTTTTGCTGGGCGTGGCGTTGCTTTTCGGCAGCGGTTGTTCGCGCAGCTATGACGGCACGGTGATTATCCCGCGGCCGCTCGACGCCAGGCGCTTCTGGGACCGGCCGCCGCCCAATGTCGACTACCAGCCTCAGATCGACAACGGTGCCTTTCCCGGGCCGCCGCAGCCACCTGGACAAGTATCCGAGCGCAAGGCCGGGAAGCCTGCCGTACACAGGCGATATCGAACCAGGGTATCACAGCCCTCGGCACCGCCGTCGGCGCCCGAGAAACAATTGGCATGCAGGAATGTGAGCGCGCCCGGCCAAAGGGTTCGCATGGTCTGCGATTAGAGTTACACGCCTCTCGCCGGAGTTGCTCTCCAGGCCCCGCCACAAGCTTCTGGCACAGGCCTGTCCCTAAAGCGACGCCGCGCCTTTTCTCGGTTCCTTTGCCCCGAGCTTGTCGAGCGCCAGCCGGACCTGGCGCAGATCGTCCTGCCAGCCGTCATCGCCGCCCATCGGGCTCTCCGACGCCGCCCGCTGCAGCCCGCGCGCCTCGGATTCGATCTTGCGCAATTCGGCGATTTTCTGATCGGACGTCAGCGTGCTGTCTTCGACGATCTCCAGAACCCTCATTTCCCTGAACGTGGCCATGGCGTTTCTCCTGCCTGATGTCGACCAAAACGTTGGCAGCACGCCCCTGTTCCGGTTGGATCGTGGTTCCAGCAGGCGGGCGGCAGGTTTCATCGAGACGCCGCTCGAAAACGCTTGCCATCATTCAGCCGGAAAGAAGGCTGGACCGACAACGCGGACCGTTCGCTTGTCGGCCTCGATCGCCTGCAGCTGGGCGGCACCAGAAACCTCGGTATCCGATTTTGGGATTGCCGCGACGTCGCCGAGGTCCGGCTTGGGCTGAGGCAAGGGGATGATGGCGTTGGTCATGTTCGTCGGCGTCACCGTCCTCGCCCTCAGTTCCGCAACCCGCTGGTAATAACGCTTGACCTCGCAGGCCTTGAAATCGGCGTCGTCACGGTAGCGGAAAGCGGTCGGCAGTTCGGTATACGGCTTGCGCGTATCGAGCGACACCATGCTGTCGGTTTCCTGGCTGATATCGCTCAGCGTGTAGAGATCGACCGCCGGATCGTCGCAGATGTACCGGCATTGATCGGCCATTTCCTTCAGATCGCCGCTGCCGGCGAATTGCGACTTCGGCGCGGGGAAGAAATATCCATCCGACAGGCGGACACAAAACAGCATCGCATTGCCGCCCGAAATTGCCCCGGCCGCCGATTGAGTCTTCGATGCCGGGCGCTCCTGCTTGGCCTGCGATGAACAGCCGAGCGCCGCGAACCGCGCCTGCAGGCCAGAATTGTCCCGCCCGGAATTGGACGCGGCCGCGATCTGGCGTTGCACCTCTGTCCGGTTTCGAGCCAGGTCGGCGCAAGCGTTGAAGAAGCCGCCCGCCGCGCTTTGCGCCGTGCATTTGCGTTGCCTCTCCAGGCCCTGGATTGCAGCAAGCTGGCGGCGAAGCTGAGCCTGTGCCGGACTGACGCCTCCTCCGCGGCCCGCGGAGAGCAATTGGCTTTTGATCGCACCGCAACTGTCCGCATAGGAAGAGGTCGTGCCGAACGCAGAGGCAGCCACCATCGCCAGCGCGATCATCATGAAGACATAGAAACGGGTCATCTGAACGCCATGATCCTTGTTGCCGGTAGTCCGGAACCACGCTCTTTCGACTTGGGAAAATACCACTAAATGAGCGATACCTAATATTTTAAGACTATTGGCCGGAAAAGACTTCTATCTAGTGTAATATAGTCCCGCCTGTAAATTCGATATTACATTTTTATTTCAAGATTGAGACGACCCGGAAAACAACGGAGATAGGCCCGCAGGCCAAGGCCGACGCATCGGGCCATGCGACAATCCTGCCTTACCCGTCCGGGCTTGAAACCTTTGCCCGGCCTGCAGCGTTGAAGGGCAGAGGAGAACGCAGATGTCGATCCACTTCACGGTATCGGAACTGACAAAAAAACCTTTTTCACTCTCTAGGGCTGGATCACGAGCGGGCGCCACGGCCGCTCAATCCCGAGCAAAGCCTGTTGCTGGAGTGCTATCTGGCCGGGCAGATCCCGGAATCGGCCTGGAGCGACTATGTCTTCGAGGCGCCGGATCTGGCACGGCATGCCGCGGTACGGCGGCTCAGCCATTGACCGGCGGCGATCAGGAGGAAGACGGCCGACCGGTTCTCCAGTTCACCCGAGCTGCCGGTACTCCGTGCAGGCGTTTTGGGCATACCGCTACGGTTTGGGCGAAACGAATTGCTGCGTGAACACGTTGCCGGCAATTCCTTGAGACAGCTTCGGCGATAAACTCAGCGGCGTGCAACTGGTGACGGCGGCAACGGCCGCATCGATGAACGACCTGCGCGCCTTTTCGTCGCCCGCCACCTTGGCGGCGGTCGCCCGCGGCGGACCGATCAAGGTCCCGTCGCGCTTGAAACTGAAGCTCAGCGTCACGGAGGAATCTCCGGCACCGGCAGGTGGTGTCCAGCACGACTGGATCGCTGCCCCGACATCAGCCATGGTGTTGAGCGTTGCGGCAGCCGATGTGCACACGAAACCTGCCAACATCACAGCCGCAATCATCAGTTTGGCAACGCGTTTCATCGCAAACCTCATCGTCACGAACAGCGCGGCAACCCGTGCGGACCGCTGGGATCGATGGTAGAGCCGGCATGGGCAATGGCAATATCCCTTGCCGAAAAGTTGTTCGAATGGGCCGACGGCAAAGCCGCCCTGGCGCCTGGCTGAGCCATATCCCGAAAAACAAAAAGGCCGGCATTGCGCCGACCTTTCCTTTCCGCCTCGATCATGCGCCAGTACATCCGTGGTCGCGGGTCGAAAGCGAATTGCCTCCAGTAGACAGCTTATTGGTAAACGAAACCTTAACGTGCCTGCTGTTCCATCGCGTCGGGCGGATAGCCGTGAAGGCCATCATCTTTTGCGACCGGACGGGCCTAGGCGACAGCCCTGAACTCGGCTTCCCGCATCGTCCCAACGCCGGCACATTCCGGGCACGCCAGGGTCTTTCCGGGGCAACCACCTTGATGCGTCCCTTGCGGGCAGCAATATCCTCTCGACGCACGCCATCTGGAGCAATCGAAAACTTTACCGCCGCCATGGCAGTGCGTGCATGTCACCTTCAAAACGGTCATTCCAGACTGTACCCGACCCAAAATCCGCGTCGCTGCGGAAGCTATCCCCACAGCGCAAGTACCAGAGATCGCAGAGCTTTCAAGCGCCGCAGCCTGACTTAAATTGGGTAGATTCGAGAACAGAACGTCAGGGCTCTCGCAGGCGTTGCGCGGTCCCGAGGCAAGCCCATGCAAGCACTGGCCCGAAGGAGTTCAACTGCCTGGAGATCAACGACCGTCGTTGTCTGGTACGCCCAAGGGGAATCGAACCCCTGTTCCCGCCGTGAGAGGGCGGTGTCCTGACCGCTAGACGATGGGCGCACTCAAGAAGGGGCGATATAGGCTGGCGGCCGGCAAAAAGCAACTGGGCTTTCTAGACTTCGTGGACTTTGCCGAACCGCTCTGATCAGCCCTGCCGTTTCGGCTCGATCAGGTCCCACAGATTGCCATGGAGGTCGGCGAAAACCGCCACGGTGCCATAGGGCTCGAAACGCGGTGCCTCGCGGAATTCGACACCCTTCTCCAGCATCATTGCGTGGTCGCGGGCAAAGTCGTCGGTTTCGAGGAACAGGAAGACCCGGCCGCCGGTCTGGTTGCCGATGCTTTTCCTCTGCGCGTCGTCGGACGCCTCGGCAAGCAGCAGCCTGGCACCCTGCCCGTTTGCCGGCGCCACCGTTACCCAGCGCTTGCCGCCACCGAGATCGACATCCTCGAGCAGCGCAAAGCCCAGCCGCCCGACATACCAGGAGATCGCGTCGTCGTAGTCGGCGACGACCAGCGCAACGGTGGCGACACGGCGATGTCCGGTGAAGCCGGTCATGTCAGCGGCAAACTTGTTTGCTGCATCGCCGCCCGCCTATTTGTTGCGGATCGCGAACTGGCCGATCAGGCGGCGGTCGGCGAGATCGTAAAGGAAGATGGCGCGGCTGCCGTCGGCAAGCTCGGCATCGATCGAGAGACGATCGCCCGACAGCGACTGGCTAATCACCCTGGCGCCAACCGGCAGCACGATATCGCCGCTGGCCGGTTCGCCCGCCGGAGTCTGGATGTCGCCGGCCAGCGGCGGTGTCACCGACGGCGCCTTGCGGGCTTTGTAGACAATGGCGCCGATCACCACCATAAGAGCGACAAACAAAAGGCCGAGATTGATGACCATGAAGCGGATGAGCTTGCCGCGCAGTCTGTCGACCTCGGGATCGAGCGGCTTTTCCTGCTCTTCATCGGCATCGGGCCGGGCCATGGCAAATATTCCGGAATGGTTTTTCGATGAGCGCTCATAGCGAAGAGGTCCCCGAATTGATAGAGGACCTGTTGACAGAGGCCGCGCCCACCGTGCTGGTCACGGGCGCGGACGCGGCCGGCCAACGCCTCGACCAGTGGCTGGCAGCAGCCCTTGGTCCGGACATGTCGCGCAGTCGCGTGCAGATGCTGATCAGGCAGGGCGCCGTCGTCATCGACGGCAAGCGGGTCGACGAAACCAAGCGCAAGATGAACGCCGGCGAAAGCGTGTCGGTCGTCATGCCGGAACCGGAGCCGGCGCAGCCCCAGGGCGAGAACATTGCGCTCGACGTGCTCTACGAGGACGACGAACTGATCGTCATCAACAAGCCGGCGGGGCTTGTTGTGCACCCTGGCGCCGGCAATTGGACCGGCACGCTGGTCAATGCGCTGATCCACCATTGCGGCGACAGCCTGTCCGGGATCGGCGGGGTGCGCCGGCCGGGGATCGTCCATCGCCTCGACAAGGAGACCAGCGGCGTCATGGTGGTCGCCAAGACCGACCGCGCCCACAAGGCGCTGTCGGAGGCCTTCGCCGACCACGGCCTGACCGGAGACCTCGAACGCGCCTACCTGGCGCTGGTCTGGGGCATACCGCAGAGACCGACCGGAACGATCGATGCGCCGCTTGGCCGCGCCGCCGACCGTATCCGCCGCGCCGTCGTGCCGGAAGGCCGCGACGACGCACGCCACGCGGTCACCCGCTTTGCCGTGCAGGAACGTTTCGGCGAAGACCAGCGGGAGTTCGCCACCGCAAGCCTGGTCGAATGCCGGCTCGAAACCGGCCGCACCCACCAGATCCGCGTCCACATGGCCCATATCGGCCATCCCGTCGTCGGCGACCCGGATTACGGCCAGGCCTTCCGCACCAAGGCAAACAGGCTGCCCGACCCCCTGAAAAGCCAGGTCAAGGCATTTTCCCGGCAAGCTTTGCACGCCTGGCTCCTTGCATTTCGGCACCCGACTACCCATCTAACGATGAGGTTCGAGGCGCCGATACCGGGGGACATGGAGGAACTCGTCGGCGGCTTCCGCAAACTCTGAACCTGCCATCAAAAAACCTGAGTGGCATTGTTCACTTCAACGTGACACACTGTTTCGTGTTGAACAAATGCCTGTCTTTTCTGGTTTTGTTCCTGTATAAGTTCTGATGTCGCGAGCGAGCCTGTTGGTGCTCGCGTCACATGCCCGCCGCGTTTCGGGGGCATCACTCCAATAGAGAGGGGGCGCTATCATGGCCCAGTCATTACCCAGTATCGTTTCCGGCGAAGGCGGCCTCAGCCGCTATCTGGAAGAAATCCGCCGCTTTCCCATGCTTCAGCCGCAGGAAGAGTACATGCTCGCCAAGCGTTATGCCGAGCATGAAGACACTACGGCCGCGCACAAGCTCGTCACCAGCCATTTGCGGCTCGTCGCCAAAATCGCCATGGGCTATCGCGGCTACGGCCTGCCGATCGGCGAGGTGATTTCGGAAGGCAATGTCGGCCTGATGCAGGCCGTCAAGAAATTCGAACCCGAGCGTGGCTTCCGCCTCGCCACCTACGCCATGTGGTGGATCAAGGCCTCGATCCAGGAATACATCCTGCGCTCGTGGAGCCTGGTCAAGATGGGCACGACCGCCAACCAGAAGCGTCTGTTCTTCAATCTCCGCAAGGTGAAGGGCAAGATCCAGGCGCTGGACGACGGCGACTTGAAGCCCGACCAGATCGCCGAGATCGCCACGCGGCTGAACGTTTCCGAGGCCGAAGTGGTGTCGATGAACCGCCGCCTGTCCGGCGACGCCTCGCTCAACGCGCCGATCCGGGCGACGGAAGGCGAGTCCGGCGAATGGCAGGACTGGCTGGTCGACGACCACGAAAGCCAGGAAGAGATGCTGATCGAGCAGGACGAACTGGAAAACCGGCGCGGCATGCTGTCGGGCGCTCTGGCCGTGCTCAACGACCGCGAGCGGCGCATCTTCGAGGCGCGTCGCCTCGCCGAGGAGCCGCTGACCCTGGAAGAGCTGTCGGCCGAGTTCGACATCAGCCGCGAGCGCGTTCGCCAGATCGAGGTGCGCGCCTTCGAGAAGGTGCAGGATGCCGTCAAGGCCGCCGCCAAGCGCCAGATGCAGGCGCTGCGCACGATCGAGGCACAGCCGGCGGCTTAAAGCCGGCTTCGGCCAGGACATATCAGGGCGGCGTCAGGAAACTGGCGCCGCCTTTTTGTTTGGCGAAGCCGACGACACAGCCCTTTCTCCCCGTCACTCTACGGGGAGAAATGTCCGGCAGGACAATGAGGGGCGGCGCTGAGGTTGCGAGGTTCTTGCCAGAGCAACAGCACATGCCGGACATCATCGCCAAACGTCGGCGCCGCCCTCATCCGGCTGCCGCCACCTTCTCCCCGTATAGTGACGGGGAGAAGGAACTATGTCCGAACCGGATAGATAGGTAACAGAATGGACTGATTGCATGGGTGACAGTTTTCTTGTCCGCCGGGAGGACCG
>NZ_JAIUIN010000043.1:0-21895 GCF_020165665.1 Mesorhizobium sp. BH1-1-4 | reverse complement strand
CATCTCCCCCCCAAGGGGGGAGATTGGCGGCCGTGGCGCCGGCTCTTTTCTTGCGACGTGGTAAGATTGGCGAAGGCCGCGATGACAGCCAATCTCCCCCCAAGAGGGGGAGATGTCCGGCAGGACAGAGGGGGGCGCCGTAGAGTGCTGATCTCAACTATTCATGCTCCGCGCTGCGCGCCAGGGAAAGCTTACACCACCCGCGTGACGGACGCCTCGCCCAGCACGAACACCTCGCCCGACACCAGCCGCAGCTCGATCTCACCCGTCGCCGTGCGGCTCCACTCGGCCTTGCCATTCTCGACAAGCATGCCGATGGCCGCCATCACCAGCGCCTTCGCGTCCTCTCTGACGGCGGTGCCGTTGGCGACCTGGCTGTCCGCGGCGGCGGTGGAGGACCTTGCCATGGTGCGCATCGCCGGTCCTCCGTCAGGCCCGCGAGGACCGGTCGGCCTTGGCGGATGCCGCCTCGCGGTCGAGCAGCGCGCGCTTGCGCTCCGCGCCCCAGGCATAGCCGGACAGCGCGCCGTCCTTCCGGATCACCCGGTGGCAGGGAATTGCGACCGCAAGGGCGTTGGCGGCGCAGGCGGCGGCGACGGCGCGGGTCGCCTTGGGCGCGCCGATACGGCCGGCGATCTCGGCATAGGAGACGGTGCGGCCAGCGGGGATGTCGCGCAAGGCCTGCCAGACGCGCTGCTGGAACGCAGTGCCGCGCACGTCGAGCGGCAGGTCGAGACCGAGCGCCGGCGCCTCGACGAAACCGACGACGCGGGCGACGAGCGCCTCATAGTCGCGGTCGCCGCCGACCAGCCGCGCCTTGGGGAAACGGTCCTGCAGGTCGCGCACCAGCGTGTCGGGATCCTGGCCGAGCAGGATCGAGGCGACGCCCTTGCGGCTCGATGCGACCAGGATGGTACCGAGCGAGGATTCGCCGACGGCGAAGCGGATTTCCTCATTGGCGCCGCCGGCACGGTAGCGCGTCGGCGTCATGCCGAGCATGCCGGTGGATTTCTCGTAGAAACGCCCGCTCGAATTGAAGCCGGCATCGTAGATCGCCGAAGTCACGCTGACGCCGTCCTCCAAGCCCTGGCGGACCCGTGCGGCACGCCGGGCGGCGGCGTAGTCTTTCGGCGTCAGCCCGGTGACCGCCTTGAAAACGCGGTGGAAATAGCCGGGGCTGCGGCCGGCGGCATCGGCCAGTTCGGCGAGCGAGGGTTCGGCCTCGCTGTCCTCGATCCTGCGGCAGGCATCCGCCACCATCGCGGCGTTGGCGGCCTCGAGCGAAGGGCCGTCCGGATTGCAGCGCCGGCATGGGCGAAAGCCTGTCGCCCTGGCCTGGTGTAAAGTGTCGTGCAACTGGACATTGGCAGGGTTGGCGCGCCGCGACGGGCAGGACGGCCGGCAATAGACGCCCGTCGTTGCCACCGAATACCAGAATGCGCCGTCGGCCGACTCGTCGCGCGCCACGATGCGCGCCCAGCGCGGATCGTCAGCGACCAGCAGTGTCGCGGGTTGCAGATGTTTGGCCAAGGTGATGAACATAAGCGCATTGAAGCCGCGCAGGGCCAGCCGCGCCACCCGTTTCCTGACAAGTGTCAGGAGGAGGAAGCGTGATTGAGGGCAAGATGGATCCATCCGGCCGAGAGCGACACGCAGGCTTATAAAGAGTATGACAAGATTGATCCGGAGAAGGTGTGATGGAAAACATTCGACCCATTAAGACCGAAGCCGATTACTATTGGGCGATCGCCGAAATCACCAAATACTTCGAGAATGAGCCGGAGGTCGGCTCTCTCGACGGTGATCGCTTCGACGTCCTCGCAACCCTGATCGAGGCTTACGAGGATAAGCACTACCCGATTCAGGCACCCGATCCCGTCGAAGCCATTCATTCGCACATGCAATTGTTCAACCTGTCGCGAAAGGCTTTGGCCGAGGTGATCGGATCATCGCCTCGGGCAACCGAGGTGCTGAACAGAAAGCGCGCCCTTACCCTCGACATGATCTTCAAACTGAACAAGGAATGGAACATTCCCGCCGAAATCCTCGTGCGACCCTATCACCTCGCAAAGGACAGGGGCGGCAAGCGCGCCTAAAGCCGTTGTCCACCCGCTTGCCGACAGCATTGGCTCCTACGCCGCGCGCTTGGGTTCCACCGCGAAGGGGCTGAGGCCGAGCCAGGTCTGCATTTGCCTGCCGATGGCCTGGTCGCCGGTCAGGACGACCTTCGCGCCGGCCTTCTCGACGGTGAGCAATCCCATCCAGATCGCCGTCATCGTGTGCAGGTCGGTCGAGACATAGAGGTCGACGTCGAAGCCTGGATCGTACCAGCACAGGTCGACCTCGCCGTGCTTTTCGACGATCAGCCACCAGGAGCGTTTGGATGCCGGCAGGTCCTGATACAGGAACTGTATCACCGTGCGTCCTTCCGGTAGGGGCGAGGGGTTCAGATTGCGCCGCATGTCCCACATCAGCAACGACGGATCGAGGTTCTTCAGCGACAGCCGGGACTCGACCCATTTCTGGCCCCAGAACCCCATCGCCTCGACGACCGGGCGCAGATCCCGGCCGGCCTCGGTCAGCCGGTATTCGAAAATCCCTTTCTCGCCCTGGACCTCCTTGCGCTCGACGATCCCGGCCAGTTCGAGCTCCTTCAGCCGTTGCGATAGAAGGGTCGGCGACATTTTCGGCACGCCGCGGCGCAGGTCGTTGAAACGGGTCGAGCCGGCAACCAGCTCGCGCATCAGCACCATCGTCCAGCGGGTGCACAGCACTTCGGCGGCCATCGATAGTGGGCAGAACTGTTTGTATCCGTGCTGGGTCATGACCGTGCCTCTCCCTCGAACCTGCTGCCAACATTAGTCCTTCGTGATTGAAGCGGCGAGTACAGAAACTGTACCGGCCCGGTACAGATCGCGGACTGGCTGGCTCGGGCCCCGCCATGCGAGCCCTCTGGCCGGCTGCACGGGATACTCCTGTGCGCCGCAACCAGGAGACGACAATGACTGCTTACGTTATCGCGGACATCAAGATGAAGGACCCGAAATGGGTGCCGGCCTATGCCGCGTCGGTGCACGAACTCGTCCACAAGCATGGCGGCAGATATCTGTCGCGCAGCGGCAATGTGAAGACGCTCGAAGGCCAGCCGCTCGACACCACGCTGATCGCCTTGATGGCGTTCCCGTCGGAAGCGGCGGCGCGCGCCTTCACCAGCGATCCGGCCTACGCGCCTTTCGTCTCGGCTCGCCAGGGCGGCAGCGACAGCCGTTTCCAGTTGATCGACGACACCGATCTTGCGGGGACGATCCCGTATCTGCCGAAGGGATGACCGGCATTCGCCGCGTTTTCGGGATCTTCAAGCAGCAACAGCCACGGCGCTTGCCTGTCGCGCCGCCGTATTTCCGGCGGCCGGCCAGCCGTGCTTTTTCAACAGGAATGGAATGGATATGAAATCAAACTTTCGCAACGGGTTTCTCATGGCGGGGGCCATGCTGGCCGTCTGCACGACCTTCGCCCAAGCACATCAGGAGGCGGCCGCGGGTGCGCCGGATGCCAATCCGCTGGCCGAAAAGGTGCGGGCCGCCAACAGCCGGTTTCTCGACGTCAATGCGGCGACGGCGGAAGGCTATGCGCCCATCCCCTGCGCCAGCGGCATCACCGGCGGCGCGATGGGCATCCACTATGTCAATGGCGGGTATCTGAAGGACGACAGGATCGACATCGCTCGTCCAGAAGCGGTGATGTACGAGCCGATGGCCGACGGCACGCTGAAGCTGGTGGCGGTCGAATACATCACCTCGAAGGGGCCGGCGTCGCTGGAGGGACAGCTGTTCAACTTCAACAGCGCGCCCAACCGCTATGGCCTGGGAGAGTTCTACGAGCTGCATGTCTGGGCCTGGAAGGGCAATCCGACCGGCACCTTCGCCGACATGAATCCGAAAGTGTCGTGCGAACACGCGATGGCGCCGAGCCAGTAACCGGCATGGCCAGGCGGCGGCAATGCCGCCTGGCCGAAGCCTCGATTTCGGCTAAGTTTGTCAGGCCGCCTTGATCAGGCCGAGCTGGGTGAGGGCGGCGACGCCGTCGTCGAGGCCGATTTCCTCTACGATCCTGCCGTCGATCACCTTCAGCACGGTGGTGCCGGTGAAGCGCATGGTACGGCCGGTGGCGGCGGGCAGCGAGCCGGTCAGGAAATCGCCGAAGGCCGGGCCGGTATGCGTGCCGCCGCCCTCCCACTGGCCGACGACATAGTCGCCCTCGGCAATGAGGTCGGCGGTGGCCCAGAAGTTGAGGTCCGGAAAGGCGGCGCGGAAATCGGTCATGAAGGCCTTGATGTCGTCGCGGCCCCGGCGCGGCTCGTGCAGCGAATATTTCAGCAGCATGTCGGGCGCGGCGACGGCGTCGACGACCGAGAGGTCGCAGGTTTCGCCCCAGAAGTCGGTGAACCATCTGACGACGACGGCCTTGTTGTCTTCCTGCTTGGTCATAGGGAGGTCCTCTTCTTGTCTGGATCACCGGGTCGATGATCCCTGGTCATCCCTACGACGATCGGACGCGCGCAAAACTCCGGTTCTTGCCGGCCAATCGAAAGGCGGCATGGCAGGCGAGGAAGCCAGCACGCCGGCCCCCGGCGTCCCAGTAACTGTTTCTTCTCTGGTTTTGCCGCAGATTGCCCGCGGGATGGGGCAGGCGAAACGGACGATGGCGCGTCAGGGTAGGAAAAATCGCAACGGAGCGTTCTGGGCCAAGGCCCTGGAGCGTGCCCATCTTGGCGTCTGGGACTGGGATCTCCGCACCGGCGATTGTTTCTACTCCGCGACCTGGGCGCGGATGCTTGGCTACGACGAGAACGAGCTTGCCGCCACCAGCGACCTGTGGCTGCAACTGACCCATCCCGATGACCGCGAGCGGGCGCTGGCAAGCGGCGACCGCCACATTGCCGGGCTGACCGACTACATCGAGACCGAACTCCGGCTGAAGCACAAGCAGGGCCACTGGGTGTGGGTGCTCGACCGAGGCGGCATCGTCGAGAGCGACGCTGACGGCAAGCCGCTCAGGCTGATGGGCGTGCAGACCGACATCTCCAAGCAGAAGGCGGCCGAAGCCGCGCTCGAACAGGTCAACATCCGCTTTCGACTGGCGCTCGCCGCCAGCGGCACCGGCATCTGGCACTACGACATCGCTACCAACAAGAGCTATTGGGACTCGCGCACAAGAGAGATATTCGGCCTCGTCGCGGTGACTGACGAGGTGACGGCGGATCTCTGGCACAGCTACTTGCATCCCGACGACAAGGACGCCGCCGAAAGCGCCCACAAGGTGCCGTTGGAAACCGACGGCGTCATCGCCGCGCAGTACCGGATTATCAAGCGTGACGGCCAGATCCGCCATGTCGAATCGCTGCTGCGCTTCGTCGCCGCCGCCGGTGCCACCGGCCAGGTCCTGGGCACCGTGCGCGACATCACCGAGGACAGACTGCGCGAACAGGAGCTTGCCTTCGCCGCCCGCCACGATGCGCTGACCGGCCTTTGGAACCGCGCCGCCTTCGACAGGCTGCTCGCCGACCATATCGCCACGCGCGTGCCGCTGGCGGTGTTCTATGTCGACCTCGATTATTTCAAGGCGCTCAACGACTTCGCCGGCCATGCCGCCGGCGATCTGGCGCTGAAGGGCGTCGCGGCGGGCATTGGCCGCTGCCTGCCGCCATCGGCGCATGCGGCGCGGCTCGGCGGCGACGAGTTCGCGCTGATGGTGCCCGATTGCGATGTCGATCAGGCCGAGCAACTGGCAGGCGCGATCCTGACGGCCGTGCGCGACGCCGATCTCGGCCTCGCCGCGACGTCGCGGCGACTGGCGGCCAGCATCGGCATCGCCATCATCCACGACCCTCTCACCACGGTTGCCGACGCATTGGCTTGCGCCGACGATGCCTGCTACGCGGCGAAGGCCGCCGGGCGCGATCGCTTCGCGCTGTTTTCGGCCGAGACCGCCGCCGGTTCGGGCGGCCTCAACGCCGCACGGCTGGCCGCCGACACGGTGGACGCCATGGAGGACGGCAGGCTGAAACTGTTCGGCCAGGAGATCCACCGGCTGGGCAGGCCCTGGGACGAGAGCCGCCACGTCGAGGTGCTGGCGCGGCTGGCCGCAAAGGGCGGCCGGCTGATCCCGCCCGGCGAATTCATTCCGGCGGCCGAGCGCTTCGGTGTTGCCGCGCGACTCGACCGCTGGATCATACGCACCGCGCTGTCACGGCACGGCGCGGCGATGAAATCCGGCGCCATCACGCTCGGCTTCAACCTGTCGGCGCAGACGCTGAGCGATCCCGGACTGTGGGACTTCGTCGACAGCATCATCGAGGAAACCGGGGCGCCGCATTCGGGCATCGGCTTCGAGATCACCGAAACCGCCGCCGTCACCAATTTCGATGCCGCCGAAACCTTCGTGCGCAAGGCGCGCGAGCGGCGTTGCAAGGTCAGCCTCGACGATTTCGGCGCCGGCATGAGTTCGTTCGAATATCTCAGGCGCTTTCCGGTCGATGCCATCAAGATCGACGGCTCCTTCATCGAGAACATCGCCGAAAGCCGCTTCGACCGCGAGATTGTGCTGGCCATCACCAGCATCGCCCGCAGCCTCGGCTGCGCCGTGGTGGCCGAGAAAATAGAGCGGCAGGACATCGTGGCCATGCTGGACGATATGGGCGTCGAGTTCGGCCAGGGATTTCTGCTGCACCGGCCCGAACCGCTGGAGGGGATCGTGGCGCGTGCGGCGGGATTGGCCGGCGGCGCATCCAGGCGCACGGCGTCCTGATTGGACAAGACGCATGTCGCTCCAAGAGCGACTGGGACAGCGACATGCGTGAAGACGAAGATTCGATGCGCGCGGGCTGAATCCGCTGAACGCGACGCGTTTTGTCAGCCGTGCCGACGCGCCGCCGCTCGGGGAAATTCCAGCACCCCGGGTTCCGGCTTCCTGTGTTGTGCTTCCGCCACCATCTCGATCAAGAGGTCGAGGGCCTCGCATGTGGCGCGGCTCGTCTCGTCATTGCCGCGCAGATAGTGATAGGCGCGTTCGAGATGGAGACGGGCAGCTGAAAAATCGCTGGTCAATGGTCCCTCCATGATCCCGCCCTAATGTATCTTGGCCGGTCTGGCGCAATGTGGGGTAAATATCCACAAGCGCCTTTTATTCAAATGCCGGCGAACGCACTGGAGAGGGGCAGCCGGTGGCGGTGCCCGTTTGTCAGGAGTGACGGCGCCACGGGCTTTGCGCGGTGTGGCGGGCTGTCTAGACTGCGCTCTTTTGTCCGAGGTGAAATCGATGATCGTCCAGGCCTGCATCAACGGCGCGCGGCCGCGCGATTTCCATCCCAGCCTGCCGCTGACGGCGCACGCAATGGCCGCGGATGCCGTTTCCTGCGTCGGCGCGGGTGCCGCCGAACTGCACATCCATCCGCGCGGCGAGGACGGTCGCGAAAGCCTGGCTGCGGTGGATGCCACGGTCCTTGCCGTGCGCCAGGCCTGCCCAGGGACATTGATCGGCGTGTCGACCGGCGCCTGGATCGAGAACGATGTGGCGCGGACCCGCGCGGCGATCGCCGCCTGGCGCGAGCTGCCCGACTATGCCTCGGTCAATCTTTCGGAAGCCGACGCGCCCGCCGTGATGGCGCTGTTGCGCGAGCAGGGCGTCGGCATCGAGGCCGGGCTTGCCACGACGCAAGATGCGGAGCGCTTCGTGGGGCTCGCCGATCGCGCCCGCGTGCTGCGCATCCTGATCGAGATCGACATACCAGACCTGCCCGTCGCCCTCGACGAGGCGCACGGCATCGCCGCCGTGCTCGAGCGCGCCGGGGTGCGGCGGCCGATCCTGCTGCATGGCGTCGACGGCACCGTCTGGCCGTTCGTGGACCTTGCGCGGCAAAAGCGCTGGTCGACGCGGGTCGGGCTTGAGGACGGCAAGACGCTTGCCGATGGAACGGTGGCAAAGGACAATGCGCGGATCGTTGCCGAGGCGACAGCAATCTTCCGCTCCGCGAGTTAAGCTGAACCTCGGCTCGGGTCAGACTCGCTGCCCGTCCGGTGCTGTCCAGCCACGCAAAATGTGTTTCTGGATCTTGCCGGACGCGGTGCGCGGCAGCGCCTCGGCGAGCAGGAACTGCTTCGGCACCTTGTAGCGGGCGATGCGGTCGCCGCAATGGCTTGCCAGCGCGGCCGGATCCACGATCCGGCCGGGTTTGACCACGACGAAGGCGCGACCGACTTCGCCCCAGCGCTCGTCGGCGACGCCGATCACGGCGGCTTCGGCGATGTCGGGATGCTCGAGCAGCACCATCTCGATTTCGACGGGATAGACGTTCTCGCCACCGGAGATGAACATGTCCTTGCGGCGGTCGACGAGGGTGACGAAGCCTTCGTCATCGCGCCGCGCGATGTCGCCGGTGCGGAACCAGCCATCGCTGGTGAAGGCGCGCGCCGTCTCTTCCGGCCGGTTCCAGTAGCCCGGCGTGATCGACGGGCCGGACAGCCATATCTCGCCCGGTTCGTTGGCCGCGACCTCCTTGCCGTCGTCGTCGACGATACGCAGGCCGATCGTCGGCGCCGGCAGGCCGGCCGAGCCGGCCTTGCTGGCGATCCGCCCGGCCTCGACCGGCATGCCAAGCACGGTGCCGGCTTCGGTCATGCCGAAGCCGTCGACCATGCGGATGCCTTGAGCCAGCCACCAGTTGACATCGATGGCCGGGTTCGGCGCGCCGCCGGTGAAGATGGCGGTGAGGGACGTCCAGCGCGACGGCGCGAAGTCGGGATGTTCCCGCAGCATCCGGGCCATCTGCGGCACGCAGAAATAATGGGTGACGCCGAGTGAGGGATCGGCCAGCCGGCGGTTGGTCACATCGGCATCGAAGCCGGGCGAGATCAGCACCGTGCCGCCCTGCAGCAGCGGCGGACGCAGGCTGGTGACGAGGCCGATGACATGGAACATCGGCGCATCGCAGAGGAAGACGCTGGCATTGCCGACGCGCCCGAGCACGCCGAAATTGACTGCCGTGGCCAAGGCGTTGCTCTCGGTGACGATGACGCCTTTGGGCTGGCCCGACGTGCCCGACGTGTAGAGGATGATCGACGGCGCATCGCTGGCCGGCAAGACGCGGCGCGGCGCCGGCGCCTGGGCCTCGACCGCCCTTGCGAAGGCAGCGATGTCCACCGACATGCAGCCGTCGGTTGGCGCCAATCCAAGGGCCGCGTCATGCAGCAGCAGCGCCGGACCGCAATCGGCCAGGATCGCCCGCCGTTCGGCACCGGCGAGGCGCCAGTTGAGCGGCACGAAGATGGCACCGAGCCGCATCGCGGCCTGCTGCAGGATCAGGAGATCGGCGCTGTTGCGGGCAAGCGTGGCGATGCGTTGGCCCTGTTCGACGTCCCAAGCGGTTTCGAGGACGCCGACGGCGCGCTGGATGGCCTCGTCGAGCGCCGCATAAGTCCAGCGCCGGCCGGTTGCCAGGTCGACACAGGCGAGACGGTCCGGCTGGCCTCCGGCATGCAGGGCGATGGGATCCGATGTCGTCGGGGCCGGCATTCGCATCTCCTCCCAGATTGCGTCTTACCGCGTCATCTTGCCTTGTCGTAGGCGCCGAGACCCGGCTTGTAGCTCTTTTCGTCGATGAACTGGCGGATGCCTTCCTTGCGGCCGTTATTGTCATGGAAGTTGGCCGCTTCCTGCGCCCGCACGAGATAGTCCTCGGCATTGTCATAAGTCATCTCGGCGACGCGGCGGATCGCGTCCTTGGTCGCTTTCAGGGCAATCGGGTTCTTCTTCAAAAGGACGTTCGCAACCTCGGTGACGCGCGTCTTCAGGTCGGCCAGCGGCAGGCTTTCATTGACCAGCTTCCAGGCGGCGGCTTTCCTGCCGTCGATGAGTTCGCCGGTCAGCGCGTGATACATGGCGTCGCGCATCGACAGGAGGTCGACCACCACCTTGGTGGCGCCGCCGCCGGGCAGGATGCCCCAGTTGATCTCGGACAAGGCGAATTGCGCCTCGTCGGCGGCGAAGGCGAGATCGCAGGCGAAGAGCGGGCCATAGCCGCCGCCGAAGCACCAGCCATTGACCATGGCGATGGTCGGCTTGCCGTACCAGCGCAGGCGCCGCCACCAGCCATAGGCTTCCGCCTGCGCCTTGCGGATGGCGCCGAGGCCCTTGGCTTCGGTCTCGCGGAAATACTCCTTGAGGTCCATGCCCGCCGACCAGGCGCTGCCTTCGCCCGACAGCACCAGCACGCCGACATCGTCGCGGAATTCGAGTTCGTCCAGAACCTCCATCATGCGCCGGTTGAGCGCCGGATTCATGCAATTGCGCCTGTCCGGCCGGTTGAAGCGCACCCAGGCGATGCCGTTCTCGACATCGAAGGCGACGGGCTCGTCGGTCATGGTCTGCGTCCTCCCATTCCGTTCGGAAATTGCTATGTTGTATAGCTATCTAGTTTGCTATGTCGCATAGTCTTTTTCGCTTGACAAGGACCGTGGTCTCGGCGATCGGTTCAGCATGGATGATAAAGAAGCTCATGCTGCTCCCGGCGCCCCGCACGTGTCGGCAAGAGACGCGCTCGACGCGCAGATCGGCTACAATCTCAGGCGTGCCTCGACCTTGGCCTTGAGTGATTTCGCCGTCGAGCTGGCCGATGCGGCGCTGCGCCCGGTTACCTACGGCATGCTGGCGCTTATCGACGAACAGCCCGACATCCGTGCCGCGGAACTCTGCCGCCAGCTCGGCATGAAGAGCGCTAACATGGCGCCGCTGCTGGCCGACCTCGAAGAGCGAGGGCTGGTGGAGCGCGACGACCACGCGGACGACAAGCGCGTGCGGGTGCTGACGCTGACACCGGCCGCGCGCAAGGCCATGCCTGGATGGCGCCAACAGGTGCGCCGGCACGAAGACCGGTTCCTGCAACGGCTGACAGCCAAGGAGCGAGCAACGCTGCTCCGCCTGCTGCGCCTGATCTGGACGGACGAAGATTGACGTTGCCTACCTGGCCTTCTCGTCCCGCGACGCGAGCCGCAACAGCAGTATGGACTTCATGGCGGCATCTCGTGTCAGGGTCGGACAGCGTCTCATATGGCGGGAGGCAATCCATCATCTCGCCGCGCCGCGTAGCGGAAAGTTTCTGAAACAGGGTCGACCGTTATTTCAGAAACATGCCCCCGAAATGAAACATCTGTTGGAAGTTGGCAGAATCTGACATATGGATTCCCTTATTGCAGAAATCGGGGATGTTTCTGAAATATGGATTTGTCAGCCTACAGGGCGGGACGCTACGAAAAGCGGCTGGAATATCGTAGTTTCGTGCCGACCCCGGTCCATCATCCCTGGATCATCTCCAGCCCGGAAGTCATAGATGTGCTGGGTCGCGCCGACCGCGCATTGGGCGAATTGAACGCATTCGCGCAACTCGTCCCCGACATTGATTTCTTCATCAGCATGTATGTCGCGAAGGAAGCCACGCAGTCGAGCCGCATCGAGGGCACCCAGACCAATATCGAGGACGCCTTCAAACAGATCGAAGACCTGTCTCCCGAAGCGCGTGACGACTGGGGAGAGGTACAGAACTACATCCAAGCGATCAATAGCGCCATTGTTAGCCTCGAGCGCCTGCCTTTCTCCAACAGACTGCTGAAGGAAACACATGCCATCCTCATGCAAGGCGTGCGCGGCGAAACCAAGCAGCCCGGCGAATTTCGAAACAGTCAGAACTGGATTGGCGTCAGTCTAAGAGACGCGGCGTTCGTGCCCCCGCATCATGAGCATGTGTCCGAGCTCATGAGCGACATGGAGAAATTCATCCATGACGACAGCCTGCGCGTGCCGCCGCTCATCCGCATTGCGATCGCCCACTATCAATTCGAAACCATCCATCCGTTCCTGGATGGCAACGGGCGGCTAGGCCGCCTTATGATCTCGCTTTACCTCTCCTCGCAGGGCCTCCTTGTCAAACCGGCGCTCTACCTGTCCGACTATTTTGAACGCAACAAGACCGCCTACATCGATCACCTCATGGCCGTGCGCGAAGGTAACCACATGCGGGAGTGGCTTATCTTCTTTCTCCATGGGGTTGAGGAGACAGCGCGCGCGTCTGCTGACGTGTTCCGCAAGATTTTGGTGCTCAAAGAGCGGATAGAACGGGAAACGCTGCCGCGCTTCAGCCATCGCCGTCAAGGAAACGCGCAACAGCTTGTAAGACATCTCTACAAGCGTCCATTGGTCGACGTAAAAGGCGTCACCATTCTACTGGACACGACGACGAACACGGCCACGTCGTTGATTGCCGATCTCATAAGCCACGGCGTTCTGGCCGAAGTCACCGGCCAAAGGCGTAATCGGCTTTTCGTGTTCGAACGATACCTTCAGCTCTTCGAAAGGCGCAGAGGTGGCTGACGTTCGCGCACCACGCCGCGTCAGTCCTCTGAAAGCCGCAACTCGATTTCCCCCTGGAAGATCATCGTTCCAAGATTGCCTCGATCGCCTGATCGACCACCGGGTGCAGGCCGCTGGCCTGGAAGGACAGGCGGTTGCCGGAGCCGACATTGCTGGTCATGGCGATGGTGAGGTCCGTCAGGGGATCATGCAGCATAACGGCGACATAGCCTGGAATGCTGCCCTGGTGGCCGTAGAAGGCGCGGCCGGCATAGGCGCTCTGGAACATGCCGGCACCCGTCTCGCGCATGCGCGTGCCTGGAAAACTCGCTGGCACGCGCTGTTCGAACATCTCGGCGAAGAAGGGCTGGTACAACAGCTTGCCGGAGAACAGGCCGCGCATGAAGCCCACCATGTCGGATGGCGTCGATACCATGTCGCCGCAGCCATAGGCGGCGCCGAACGGGAAGGAATCGGAAGAATCCTGCAATGCGTCGGAATAGGGCAGCACGCCGTCCATGCGCCACATCTCGCCGCCCGAGGCGATGTCGGTGGGCGCGTTGGGCGCCGGCGGCGGCCGGTGATAATAGCCGCGCACCATCGATTTCTCGGGAAACGCCTCGGTCGCCGGCGACCAGGTGTTCTTCAGGCCGAGCGGTTCGAGGATCGCGCTCCTGACGTAGGCGCCCAGCGGCTGGCCGGTGACGGCCTCGATCACCATGCCGGCCAGGACATAGCCGGTGTTGTTGTAGACCGCGGGTCCGCCCGGCGCCTTCTGCTTGTCGGAAGCGAAGGCGATGTCGACCAGCTGTCGCGGCGTCCATTGCCGGCTCGGGTCCATGGGGATGTAATATTCGAATTCCGGCAGGCCGTTGCGATGGTTGATCAGCTGGCGCACCGAAATATCCTTGGCGCCCGGCAGGTCCGGGAACCAGGCCGAGATCGGCGCACCGAGATCGAGCTTGCCGGTCTCGGCGAGCTTGACCAGGGCGGCGGCGACGAAGGTCTTGGTGCAGCTGCCGATCTTGAACAGCCGGTCCGGCGTGACAGGGGTGCCATGCGCGCTGTCGGCGAGGCCAGCGGTGAGGGCGGTCGGCGTCTCGCCCTTGCGCGCATAGGCCAGTGAGGCGCCTACAGCGCCATCGGCGAGGTAAGAGGCGAGGAGGGCGTTCAGGTCTTTTGGCATGATGGTCTCGCTTTTGTGGAGCACGGGATTTTCGCAAAATCGGCTGGCGTTGTGCCCTTGGAGATGCCCCCTCATCCGGCCCTTCGGGCCACCTTCTCCCCGTCAGGGAGAAGAGGGCGCCACGCTTCATCAGGCTCATCTGTCGGAGCCGCTGAAAGAGGAACTCGGCGCTCGAAGATCTCTTCTCCCCACCGGGGAGAAGGTGGCCGCGTAGCGGCCGGATGAGGGGACGGTGCCCGCCTCACTCGGCCATATCGACGGCGGCGAAATTCTGCCGGCCGAAGGGGTCGAGCACGTAGTTGAGCACGCTCTTGCGGATCGGGATCGCCACCATCGAATGGGCGATCGGCGCCACCGGCACCTCGGCCTTCAGGATCGCCTGCGCCTTGCCGTAGATCGCGGCGCGCTCCTTCGGGTCGGCGGCGACGCGGCCTTCGTCCAGCAGTTTCTCGAAATCCTTGTCGCACCAGCGCGAACGGTTGGAGCCGCCCTTCACGCCGTCGCAGGACAAGAGATAGCTCAGCATGTTGTCGGGGTCGCCATTGTCGCTGCTGCCGCCGAGCAGGAACGTGTCCTGTTCGCCGGCCGCCGTGCGCTTGAGATATTCGCCCCATTCGAAGCTGATGATTTCCGATTGCACACCGACCTTTGCCCAGTCGGCCTGGATCATTTCGGCCATGCGCTTGGCGTTGGGGTTGTAAGGGCGCGACACCGGCATCGCCCACAGGCTGATCTTGAGGCCGTTTTCGTGGCCGGCGTCCTTCAGCAGTTTTTTGGCGCCATCGGGATCGTAGTCGATGCCGGCATCGGTCACCGCGCCGAGCTGCGCCGGCGGCACGACGCTGCCAGCCACCGTGCCGGCGCCGGCATAGACCGCTTCGACGATCGCCTTGCGGTCGATGGCCTTGGCAAGTGCGGTGCGCACGCGCACATCGCCCAGCGGCTGATGTTCGACATTGAAACCGAGGATGCCGATGTTCTGGCCCTTGAGATCGAGAACCGTGATGTCGGGGTCGCCGCGCAGGTCGGCGACGGCACTTGGCGGCGGCGGGGCGGCGACCTGGCATTCATTGGCCTTGATGCGCTCGACGCGGGTGGTCGGCTCGGGCGTGATGGCAAAGACCAGCGTGTCGATCTTCGGCGCGCCGCGCCAGTAATCCTTGTTGGCGGCGTAGCGGACCTGGCTGTCGGGCACATAGGCCTGGAGCACGAACGGGCCGGTGCCGACCGGGGCGCCGTCGATCAATTCCGGCGTGCCGGCCGCCACCATCTTTTCGGTCTGCTCCAGCGACAGGATGGAGAGATAGTCGAGCGCCAGCCCGGCCAGGAAGGTGACGTTGGGAGCCGTCAGCGTGAAGCGCACCGTGTAATCGTCGACCTTGTCTATCTTGTCGATCAGCGTGCCCATGCCCAGCGCGTTGAAGTACTCGTAAGAGCCGCCACCCAGCTTGTGATAGGGATTGTTGGCGTCGCGCTGGCGGTTGAATGTGTAGAGCACGTCATCGGCGTCGAAGTCGCGCGAAGGCGCAAAATGCTCGTTCGACTGGAATTTCACGCCGTGCCTGAGATGGAAGGTGTAGGTCTTGCCGTCAGGCGACACATCCCAGCTTTCCGCCAGCGCCGGCCCGACCCCGGTCGTGCCCGGCTTGAACTCGACCAGCCGGTTGAAGATCGTCTTGGCGGCGGCGTCCATGGTGGAATCGGCGATGCCGATCGCCGGGTTGAACGTCTCGGGGTTTGCTTCCGAGCAATAGACCAGCGTCTTTGCATAGGCCTGCCCGCCGAGAAGGACGGATGAAGCCAGAAGGGTTGAGGCAAGCACTGCGCGCAGGGATTTCATCGCAAACGCTCCTGATGACACATTCGGGGTTGAGGGAAGGAACTCATGGCGTCGCAGCCGGAGCAAGGAAACGGTCGGGCGCCAGCGCCGCGGCGGTGACCCCGAGCGCCGCGACTTCCCCGGGCAAGGACTGTCCGCGCATCAGGGCCGCGCTCAGCCTGGCCAGTGTCAGCGACACCTGAAAACCGTAGCCGCCCTGGCCGCCGAGCCAGAAGAAGCCGGGCAGGCGCGGATCGAAGCCGGCGACCGGCGTGCGGTCGGGCGCGAAGGTACGCAGGCCCGCCCATGGCGTCGACGGACGGCCGATGCGCATCGACATCGCCTGTTCGATGCGGTCGACGGCGATGGCGACGTCGATGTCTTCCGGATACGCATCGCAAGGCTCGGAGTCCGTCTCGTCGGCGAGCGAGCCGATCAGCCTGCCGGCATCGGGCTTGAAGTAGAATTGTTCGTGCAGGTCGACCACCAGCGGCCAGCCTGTAATGTCCGCGCCGGCGGGCGCATCGAACAGGAAGGCTGTGCGCCGCTTCGGCTGGAAGCCGAGGCCGGCAAGTCCCGCCATGCCGGCGACGACATCGACCCAGGCGCCGGCGGCGTTGACGACGATGTCGGCCTGATGGGTGCCGGCATTGGTGATGACGTGGAAGCCATTTCCGGTACGGGCGATCTCGCGAACCTCCTCGCCGGTGCGGATGATGCCGCCGCTGGCCTTCAGCTTTGACGCGCAGGTCGCCAGCATCTTGCCCGTGTCGACATCGACCGCGTCCGGCTCATGGACGCCGCCGCAGGTGGTTTCCCCAGCAATGACCGGAACCAGCGCGTGCAGCTCGGCCGCCGACAGGCGCCGCACGCTGGGCACCAGCGCCCGCAATTCGCCGGCCAGCCGGTCGATGGCAGCGTCGTCGCCGGTCCAGCCGACATGCAGCGCGCCGCGCCGGTGGGCGACGAAGCCGCCCTCGACGATGGCCTGCCGGCTGGCCAGCGTCAGTGCGCGCACCAAGCGGTTGCCATAGGTCTCGGTGAACAAAGCGGCGGAGCGGCCGCTGGCGTGATAGCCCAGATGCGGTTCGCGCTCAATGAGGGTGACGTCAGCCCAGCCGGCGACGGCGGCGGCCAGCGAGAGGCCGGCAATGCCGCCGCCGATGACGACGATTTTCTGGGAGGGCTTCGACTGCATCCACCAGTCGTAAAAATATTTTCGTATCCAGTCAATATTTAGCGTATAAGAAAATTGTTGGTGTTGTTGATGACGACGGAGAGTTCGACTACCTAGGGTGGAGAACGGCGCGATCGCCGCCATGGAGCTGGCAATGTCGGAGCAACCGAACCTCGGTGATTGTCTGCGGGCCTTGAGAAAGACGCATGGCTGGACCTTGCAGGAGGTCAGCTCTCTCACCGGTGTCGCGGTGTCGACCCTGTCCAAGGTCGAGAACGACCAGATGTCGCTGAGCTACGACAAGCTGCTGCAGATCTGCGAGGGGCTCGGCATCCATGTGACGGAACTGCTCAGCGGCGACCGCAAGCAGCCGGCATCGCGCACCCGCCGCTCGGTGACGTCGCAGTCCAACACGCTGCGCCAGCTGACCCGCAACTACGACTACCGCTATCTCGCCACCGACCTGGTGCACAAGCGCATGGTGCCCATCCACGCCTATGCGCGCGCCCGCACGCCGCAGCAGTTCGGCCCGCTGACCCGGCATGCCGGTGAGGAATTCCTGATCGTGCTCAAGGGTGAGATCGAACTGCACACCGACCAGTACGCGCCGGTGCGGCTGAAAGAGGGCGAGAGCGTCTACATCGATTCCACCATGGGCCACGCCTACCTCTCGGTCGGCGAGGGCGACGCCGAGATGCTGTGCGTCTGCTCCGGCGACGAACCGGACATGGAAGGCACGCTGCTCAGTGTGCTGGAGACGGTGGAGGGGTAGGGGGCGTCTCGTTTCGATTGCCGTGGTTGGCGCCGCCCCTCATTGCCCTGCCGGGCATTTCTCCCCGTATAGTGACGGGGAGAAAGGGCAGCCCGCAACGCCGGCGCACCCTTCTTGCACCGCTCGGGATTGGCGAAAGCGCCTGACACAGCGCCCCTCTCCCGTCACTATACGGGGAGAGGATGCCGGTTCAGCCTCTGTAGCTGCAGAGCAGCGAAGGATGGGCAGGCAGGTGAGGGGCAGCGCTGCCCGCCCAAGTTTTTTGCAGGTCGGTTCAGTCTTTCTGGTTCGAACTGGCTGGCGAAACCGGCTATAGGACCGCTGCAATCGCCAACCCCGATGAGGAAAATCCATGAGCTCAGAAAAAACAGCAGTCATCGTCGCCGGCGGCAGCGGCATGGGGGCGGCGGCGGCAAAGCGGCTGGCGGCTGATGGCTTCAAGGTCGCCATCCTGTCTTCGTCGGGCAAGGGCGAGGCGCTGGCCAAGGAACTCGGCGGAATCGGCGTCACCGGCTCCAACCAGTCGAATGACGATCTGCAGCGGCTTGCCGACGCGACGCTCGAAAAGTGGGGCCGCATCGACGTGCTGGTCAACAGCGGCGGCCACGGGCCGCGTGCGCCGATCCTGGAGATCACGGACGAGCAGTGGCACACCGGCATGGACGTCTATTTGATGAACGTCATCCGGCCGGTGCGCATCGTGGCGCCGCAAATGATCAAGCAGAAGGGCGGCGCCATCATCAACATCTCGACGGCGTGGGTGGCCGAGCCGAACGCGATGTTCCCGACCTCGGCCGTGTTCCGCGCCGGCCTTGCCGCCTACACCAAGATTTTTTCCAACACCTATGCACCGGACAATGTGCGCATGAACAATGTGCTGCCCGGCTGGATCGACAGCCTGCCGGCGACCGAGGAGCGCCGCGACAACGTGCCGATGCAGCGCTATGGGACGTCGGAGGAGATTGCCGCGACGATCGCCTTTCTGGCGTCGGATGGGGCAGGGTATATTACGGGGCAGAATATCCGCGTGGATGGGGGCGTGATCCGGGCGCTGTGAGGGCGTTGGCTGGTGGCCGTTTCAGACCTCTGAAATTAGCCGAAGCCCTTCCTCGCTTCGTCATCCTAGGGCGGAGCAAGGAGCGAAGCGACGCGGCGCAGACCCTAGGATCCATGCCGCGACATGGCCAGAAAATACAGCGAACGAGAATTGTCGCAAGACGCGTTGGCGGTTACCGTCAGCGTATGACCGGCTATGTCTACATGACCGCCAGCCAGAAGGGTGGCACCATCTATATCGGTGTCACCAACGATCTTGGACGCCGGATGCCGGAGCACAAATCCGGCGAAGGCTCGCGCTTCACCGGTCGCTATGGTGCGCTACGCCTGGTTTGGTATGAGGAACATTTCGACGTTCGTGATGCCATCCAGCGTGAGAAGTCGCTGAAGCGATGGCCGCGACAATGGAAGATCGAACTCATCGAGAACGCCAATCCCGAATGGTTCGAGCTGTTTCGCGGAACGGGATGGTAGCGCACGGCAGCGCTTCGTCGCAGGCGTGCGCAAGGTTCGGCACCGTTTTATCCGTCACAAGCGTCGCGGCATGGATCCTAGGGTCTGCGCCGCGTCGCTGCGCTCCTTGCTCCGCCCTAGGATGACGAAGGAAGAGGAGAGCCTCGGCTAATCGTCAAGCCAGCAGGCGACCTTTCGGCAAGGCTTCCCAGCTTATCTCATCACCGCTGATCCGCATCCGTCAGCGTCTGCAGAAACGCGACGATGTCGTCGATCTCGGCGTCATCAAGCGCCGGCTTGTCGCCGGGTTTCTTGCCGTCGAAGGGCGGATCCTGATTCAGGTTTCCCCAGTAAGCCTTTGGCAGATCGTCATATTTCTTCACCGTGCCGTCGGCATTTTTCGGGTACCAGCGGCCGGGGTCGGTGTCGCGGCTGGCGTAGAAGGCGACGGCGTCGCGCAGTGTGTGGAACTCGCCATTGTGGAAAAAACTGTGGCGCAGCGCCACGTTGCGCAGCGTCGGCGTCTTGAACAGGCCGCAATACTCCGGCCGGCCATGGAAATCGGTGCGCAGCGGGCCGCACAGGCCGAGATCGGCATAGGCGGGGTCGGCATTGGCCGGGATGGCCGGGTTGCGCGGCACGGCGATGGCGATCAGGCCGAAATCGGTGAATTGCGGCGGCTCGCCGTCATTGGCGGGTTCGCTGATGTGACAGCTGGCGCAATTGCCTTTTTTCTCGTCCTCGAACAGTTCGCGGCCATGCAGTTCCCGCGTCGACAATGTCGCCTTGCCGGCGAGGAAGGCATCGTAGCGGCTGGAGTATGGGTAGAAGTCGGCCGCGCTCTGCTCGAACGTGCCGAGCGCTTCGGCGGCGGCGTCGAAGGCGTCGCCCGGGCGGTCGAAGACATCGTTGCCGAAGGTTGCCTTGAAGTCGCCGGCATAGGCCGACTTGCGCAGGGCGACAGTGACCGCCCCGGCATCCTTGTTGGCCATCTCGAAGGGCGAGAGCAGGGGTATTTTCGCCTGGTCCTTGCCGTGGTCGACGCGGCCGTCCCAGGTCAGGCCGCCGGTCGGGCCGTTGTCGACGCTCTCGTCGCCCTCGTCCTCGGAATCGTAGAAATGCTCGGTGAAGGCGGGCGCGGCCTGGAGATAGCGCAGCGACGGCACGGCGCGCACGCCCGGCTGGTCGAGGTTTGGGCCGCCCATCTCGACCGGTGCCGCCGAGGCTGGCCCGAAAGCGTGGCGCGGGTCATGGCAGGACGAGCAGGCCTGCTTGCCCGAGGCGGAAAGGGCCGGGTCGAAGAACATCTTTCGCCCCAAGGCGGTCAGCGCCTCGGCACGCGCGAAAGCTTGCGCGCGTGACAGCGGGCCGGGATGGATGCCATCCGCCGTATTGGCGGGCGCGGCAAAGCCAAGGGTTGAGATCGCGGCGATCGCGATTGTCAGGCTTTTCCATCGTCTGGTCGTCATGGGGCGTGGTCCGCTTTGGCCCGGCAATAAGAACGCAGTGCAACGGATTGATGACCGGCCCCGGCGCTCACGAAACCGTGTTCGCCTTGGCGGCCGATGTCACAAAGGTGACAAGGCATCCACGTTAGCTGCCGCCATGGTTCCCGCGCCCCTCCAGCCACAGTCAAGCCACGAGGTCTTTCCATGACGAGGCTCAAGCTTCTCAATTCCTTCTGCCTGGCCGGTTCGGCCCTGCTTCCCCTCGCGGCAGCCCATGCCGCGCCTCCGGGCTTCGACAAGATCGACACCGTCGTCGTCATCTATGCCGAGAACCGCAGCTTCGATAATCTCTACGGCGGCTTCCCCGGCGCCAATGGTCTGGCCAGTGTCTCGGCCGATCAGGCGCGCCAGCTCGACCGTGACGGCAAGCCGCTGACCGAACTGCCGCCGGCCTGGGGTGGGCTGACCGGCAAGGGCGTCACGCCCGTGGTGACGGAGGCCGAGACCGCGCATCTCGCCAACGCCGCCTTCGCCATCGACGATCCCAAGGGTTTTCACGAGGGCACCAACGTCATCACCCACGATCTGTGGCACCGCTTCTACCAGGAGCAGATGCAGATCGACGGCGGGAAGAACGACAAGTTCGTCGCCTGGGCCGATTCCGGCGGCCTGGTCATGGGCCATTATGACGGCTCGAGCTTGCCGATGTGGCAGGTGGCGAAGAAATACGTGCTGGCCGACAATTTCTTCCAGGGCGCCTTCGGCGGCTCCTTCCTCAACCATTTCCAGCTCGCCTGCGCCTGCGTGCCGGTCTATCCGCATGCCGACACCAGCCCGATCAAGGGCCAGATCGCCGTGGTCGAGGCCGACGGCACGACCTTGAAGGTGGCCGACAATTCGCCGCCCTCGGCGCTTGGCGGCGTGCCGAAATTCGTCAATGACGGCGCCATCACGCCCGACTTCCACGCCGTCAACACCATGCAGCCGCCTTACGAGCCGAGCGCCAACAAGCCGGCCGAGGGCGGCGACAAGGCGTTGGCCGATCCGGCCGCGCCCACCACGCTGCCGCCGCAGCACGACGTCACCATCGGTGATCTCCTGTCGCTGAGGGGGGTGAGCTGGGCCTGGTACGCCGGCGCCTGGCAGGCAACGCTGGACGGCAAGAACGCCACGCCGGTGCCGAACTTCCAGTTCCACCACCAGCCCTTCAACTATTTCGCCGCTTACGCGCCGGGCACCGCGGCTCGCACCGAGCATCTCAGGGACGGCGGCATGGACGGCGCGGAATTCATCAAGGCGATCGACGACGGCAAGCTGCCGCAAGTCGCCTTCTACAAGCCGCAAGGCAATCTCAACGAGCACTCGGGCTATGCCGACGTGACCTCGGGCGACCAGCATCTGGCCGACCTCGTTTCGCATCTGGAGAAGAGCCCGCAATGGGGCCACATGCTGGTGGTCGTCACCTATGACGAGAATGGCGGCTTCTGGGATCACGTCGCGCCGCCCAAGGCCGACCGCTGGGGCCCGGGCAACCGCATCCCGGCCTTCATCGTCTCGCCCTATGCCAGGATGGGCACGGTCGACC